>JBGSYZ010000012.1:0-63001 GCA_041750655.1 Minisyncoccia bacterium
GCCCGCTTCTTTATTTTCTGGAGTTATATCATTAAAAATAACACTGGCTGGAGTGCTTTTAGTAATATCTTGAGCAGACTGGTGGACGGCTCGCTCCGCGAGCCGTCCCAAACCAAAGGAGGCCATTGCAATAGTAATCAACAAAACCGTTAAAAAAAGCTTATCCTCAGCCAAAAAATTATGCAGATGAGACTTGAATTTATCCCAGATATCTTGTATACTCTCGCCCATTACATTCATTATACCAACTTAATTATCATTTAATTTATGGCGCATAGAAAAGCCGGTGGTTCGGCCAAAAACCTTAGCGACTCAATGCCGAAGTATCTCGGTGTTAAGCGAGCAGACGGACAAGAAGTAAAGACAGGACAAGTTATCGTTAAACAACGAGGGACAAAAATCGAAGCTGGAAAAAATGTAAAAGTTGGTAATGACCATACGCTATTCGCTATGGCTGATGGCAAGGTAACCTTCCGTCAAATGCGAAAAACTACGTTCACTGGGCACACGAAAACAAAGAAAATTGTTGACGTTGTAGCCGCTTAATACACAAAATACAAATAAAAGAGCCGCGCCTTTTAGGCGCGGCTCTTTTGTTTGTAGTCAACCTATTCAGCCTTTTCCTCACGAGAAATAGTAATCGATTCAATCACTACAGGTTCAATTGGCAAATCTCTTTGATTTGTTTCGGTAGTAGCGATGGCATCAACTACATCCATGCCCTCGACCACCCTTCCAAAGACCGGATGTTTCGATGATAGTGGTTGTTTATCAAAATCAAGTGGCGTGTTGTCTACGAGGTTGATGAAGAACTGACTACCACCTGAATTTGGTTGACCAGTATTGGCCATAGCGATAGTCCCTCGTTTATTAGTGAGTAAGTCACCTTCCACAAATTCATCCTGAATAGTGTACCCCGGACCACCAGTGCCATACGTAAGTTCGTTTTCTGTTTTGGTGTTTGGATCACCACCTTGAATCATAAAATTGTTAATAACTCGATGAAACTTAGTGTTATTGTAAAAACCTTCTTCCGCCAACTTGGTAAAATTACCAACAGTTACCGGCATTTGGTCCTCAAATAGTTCTAGAGTTATTGTACCCTTATTTGTCTTGATTATTGCCTGTGGATTCATATCATTGGTGATTGGTGCTTTAACTATTTTTAATTCTTCAGGTGATAATGGGGTGTTTGAATCACCTTTGGTGCTATCAAGGAATAAATCTTTCTGCGGAGTTTTGTTGTCGAGCCAAAATGAAAGTCCACCAATCAAAACGGCACAGGTGACGAGCATGGCAGGGATTGGTTTCCAATTTCCCATACTACTATTTACTCGTTACCGACAATGTAAAAGTAGCCTTCTTTTCACCATCACTCAAAACAACTGCATGTTCACCTACAGACTTTATAGGTGCTTCCAAAACAACTTGATTGGCTGCTACAGCAAACCCGAGACCAGTTAGTTCCTCGGCGATTTCAGCTGACTTAAGACCCTTAAATAAGTGCCCCTTATCATTAGCCTCGACGGTGATAGTTTGGCTAGAATCAGCGATACGTACAACCACATCTGCAAATGATTCACTGGCAGCCATTTGCTCGGCCTCTGTTCGCGCCTTGCGAGCCTCAACTCGCTTCAAATTTTCTGGAGTGGCAGGTTCGGCTTGTTTGTTTGGAATAAGCTTATTTAAAGCATGTCCATTAGGAACATCAACCACGCTGAAGCGTCGGCCGACATTTGCTACGTCTTGTAAGAGAATTACTTTCATATCAATGCAAATTAGGATTATTGTGCCCGGGCATAATAGCTGAAAATCAGCCGTTATTCAAGCTGTTCGGTCGTTGTCGTGGCTGGAACATACGTACCTTTTAAGAAAGACAGAGCGGTATCAAGCTGAACATCTTCACCATTTTCTAACTTTTCTGGGTCTCGAGGTACTAATATGTCTGGTTTGAGGCCACCATCAGAAATAGATACCCCGTCAGGTGTCAGCCAACGAGCCACTGTTACCTTTAGTGATGAACCATCATTTAGTTCGACTAGTTCCTGAACTAAACCTTTACCAAACGTGTCTTCACCAATAAGAGTTGCAACCCCATGTGCACTCAGTGCGCCGGCCAGAATTTCTGAAGCAGAGGCTGAGCCTCTATCAACCAACACTACGATTGAATCAGGAGCAAACGTTCTTAAAGTTTTACCTGAACTACGATACAAGACGTCTTCTTTTTCAGCTCGTCCAAAGCTTTCTTCCACCACCACTTTACCAACTGGTAAGAAGTAACTAGCAATAGACACTGCACTCTGCAAGAATCCACCAGGGTTGCCACGTAAGTCGATAATCATCTTGTCGGCACCACTATTTACAAACTCACGCATGGCCGTTTGCATTTTCATTTCTGAAAGAGCATTGAAATTGTATAAACTAACAATAAAGATACCCTCTTTCATTTCTGTCTTTACAGTTGGAATATCAATGATGGCTCTGGTTACTACGACCTCCTTAAATTCTGTCAGGCCTTCACGATAAATAGATAAGGTAACATCAGTGCCAGCTTCACCACGAATCATTTTTACCGCCTCATCAATACTCATCCTATCTGTAGATTTACCATCAATAGTAATGATTTTATCGCCTGAAAGTAGACCAGCTTTTTCAGCCGGTGTTCCTTCTAGTGGAGCGATAATAGTAATCACTCCATCACGAATACCAACTTCCATCCCCACTCCACCAAAGTTTCCAGAAATATCTTCTTCAAAAGCCGCGGCATCGACTGGCGGCAAATACACTGTGTACGGGTCACCATAACTAGCCACAAGTCCATCGATGGCTCCTCGAATTTTATCTTCATTGGTTAAATTATCTGTCGTACTGCCAGACACAAATTTCTGATCGAGTAAGTTCCAAACGTGCCAAAATTCATCCAAATCTACACCTTCGGCGGGAGCGTCGCTTTGATTGGCAAACAACGAACCAAGACCGGCTTCCATATTGCTATCAGTGCCGAAGTGAAAACCTGAAAAGAAGGCTGTTGCAATCAAAAAAATCGAGAGACCAGCTCCTAAAAATATTCCACCTTTTTTATCATCAGCTATTTCTGACTCTTCCCTGTTAGTACTCGTATCAGGGGTTTTAATATCCATCTGCATAGTGGTCATTATGCCACAACCAACGCCAGTCTTAAAATAATTTCTCTGAACAAAAAGTTTTATACAAAACAAACGTCAGATAATGAAACAACCATGATAAAATTATTGGTATGATAGAACGTTTCAATGGCGGCAAATTAACTTGGATTGATATGGTCAATCCAACCAGCGAAGAAATTCGTGAAGTTATGGAGGAAGCTAATCTCCCTCCTGAACTAGTAAACGATTTGAGCTCACCTATTCCCCGTTCATCAGCGGTTTCTGTTGGTGGTGTTGTTAAGGTGACTCTCGACTATCCGATTGTAAAACGCACTGATATAAATCACCCGCATGAGATAAAACTTTTAGCCTCAAAAAGCCACCTAATAAGTGTCCACTTTGAAGATATTGAAGCTATTCATCGTTTTAAGAAAGAATTCGAATTACTGGCAATATTAAAAAACACCAAGAGCAAAGCTTCAGGTGGGCACCTCCTCAACGCCATAATGATGTTTTTATATAGTTCTCTTAATGCCAAGCTTGATTATCTAGAATCAAAGTTGATAGATGTCGAAAATGAAATATTCAAAGGTCGTGAAAAAGAAATGGTATTTGAAATTTCCAACATCAGTCGACGCATTATCACCTTCAAACATGTACTTGCTACTCATGGACACGTACTGGAAGATTTGTCCGAAGCTATGGAAAAAACTTTTACCAAAGAGCACAAGGCAGGGGTGTCGGAATTACTCGATCAATTTACATTCCTGTCACGACGAGTTAAAACTATCAACGAAACAATGGATGAATTACGTGACACTAACATGGCACTCTTGACCACAAAACAAAACGAAACCATGAAAATTCTCACCATCCTTGCCTTCATTACGTTCCCTCTCACCCTCTTCACGTCAATGTTTGGTATGAATACTTCAACCACTCCAATTATTGGCCAACCGGGCGACTTTTGGATTATTGTAGCCATCATGGCTGTCGTGTCGGTTGGTTTCTTTGTGTATTTTAAGTATAAAGATTGGATCTAGAGCCCCCTTCGGGGCTCTAGATCCGTTCCTGCCTCCAGGCAGGAAACGCGATGTGAGGCTTGATGCCGAACCAGCGTTAGGAGGAAAGGAGCTCCACATATAGTTAACACCAAATTGCCGAAGTGAACTAGATCCGGTCCTGCCTCCAGGCAGGATTGCCGATCTGTTGCGTTAGCAACAGCAGGCGAAGGAGGAATACGAACTTTAGCTTTTAGTTTAAAGCTGTGTTTCGACACCTAAAAGCGAAAGGCCGGTTCACGAACCGGCCTTAACGAGCATAGTTTTTATATTATCTTCACTTTCTCCGCGATTTCACCCGGCATCTGTGAAATGACGAACAAGTAGGTCGTCGACGTCATGTCTGGCAAACGTATGCCCTGTTCCCAGTTTCGAATCGAATGTATTGGGACACGAAACATTCTCCCAAACTCATCCTGACTCAAACCAAGTTCTTTACGCAAGGTCTTGAGTGACTCCGATACATTGTTTACATCAAACATTCTGTAATCTCCCAGAAAAATCTATTTCCTATACATTACAATATATACTAAATTTGTCAATAACAAGTTCCAGCGATTCCTTCTATGAAAGGAAGGAATCGGGAACGAAAGGCGCACATTGTCGCTTGCGCTCTGTGTGCTTCTTTCTGTTATACTACCCCCACATGTTCAACCTATTTTCCAAAAAAATAGAAATCTCTAAAGAGCCAATCTGGCTTCTAAACTCCGCTTCCAACAAAAAGGAGGTTTTTGAACCATTGAAACCCGGCTACGCTAAAGTCTACTCTTGCGGCCCAACAGTGTATGACAACGTGCATATCGGAAACTTGCGCGCCTTTTTCATGGCTGACATTCTCAAACGCACTTTGATGTGGAATGGCTATCGGGTTCAAAGCACCATGAACTTTACTGATTTTGGCCACCTGACCGATGACGCCGACGCCGGTGAAGACAAAATGATGAAAGGTCTTAAACGAGACGGTGAGCCAGTCACGTTAGAAGCAATGCGAGCAATGGCCGATACATACATTGATAGATTTCTAGAAGACGCTACAGAAATGCGTTTCCTACCACCAACCGATTGGACCCGAGCCAGTGACTACGTAAAACAACAAATCAGTCTCATTGAAACCCTAGAAGAAAAAGGCTATACCTACGAAACTAGCGATGGTATTTATTTTGATATTTCCCGTTTCCCTACCTACGGTGTCTTAGGCAATATCGATGTAAGCAAAATGAAAGACGGTGCCCGCGTCGAGGTTAATCCAGAGAAAAGACACCCAGCTGATTTTGCTCTTTGGAAAAAAGGCGAATTGGGCTGGGATAGTCGGTGGGGCAAAGGTTTTCCTGGTTGGCACATCGAATGTTCGGCCATGGCTATGGCTACGCTTGGCAAACAAATGGATATCCATACTGGTGGCGAAGATAATAAGTATACGCACCACAACGCCGAGATTGCTCAATCAGAAAGTATTACTGGCAAACAATTTTCCAAGTACTGGCTACACAGTGCGTTCATGAATATCGATAACACTAAGATTGCTAAAAGTATTGGCAACGCTATTTCCTTAAAACAACTGCGTGACCTCGGTTTTACTGGCAATGATTATCGCTACTGGCTATTGACGTCCCACTACCGCTCCCCTATCAATTTCACCACTGATGCTCTGAAAGCTAGCAAACAAGCACTGTTTCGTCTTAAGCGCCACCTATTTGAAGAATACAAAAATGCTAAAGGAAAAATCAATCAAGAATATTTAACTAAGTTTACCAAAGCGATTAATGATGATTTAGACACACCTAAAGCGGTGGCAGTGGTCTGGGAATTAATAAAGGACGCCTCGATACCTGCTGGTGATAAGGTAACAACAATCAAAAAATTCGACGACGTGCTTGCTGTTGGCCTGTCTGATAAAGCCGAGGATGTAGTGCGAGAACTCGGAGTAATTGATATGGATGAAGTCCCTGCGGCTGTACAACAACTCATAAATGAACGAGAAGCAGCCCGCGCCGTGCGCAACTGGGAGGAAGCTGACCGGCTTCGTGAAGCTATTAATCTCAAAGGTTTTACTCTCGAAGATACGCCCGATGGACCTAAAATTTCTAAAGTATAAAAATTGGGAGGGCGTTAGCCCTCCCTCTTCATAATCTCTTCAAACAGCCAGATCAAGAATACTGCAATTAAAAGAGACGTTAGAACTGGGTTCATTTCAAACACCCACCTCAATACTCCCCAAAATGCTGCTGAAGCCTTAAAGAGTGCCTCGGAATCGCCCATGATTTATCCCTTCATTTCTTTTTGCAGTATACACAACTTATTCTTAGTTTCCAACAGATTTGTAAAAAGCGGTCAATATGAATATCGTGATAGAATGCTTTTGCTATGGCAGACAGACCAGAAACTAATAAACGACTGCGTACTCTTCCCCATGATTTGGATGCTGAGCGCGCCCTTTTGGGCGCGCTCATGCTTAAGCCTGAAGCTCTCCACGATGTATCGGTTACTGTCCAGCCCGAAAGTTTTTACGCCGAGAAACACAAAGAAATTTACCGAGCTATTCTCGAGTTGTTCACCAAAGGCGACCCGATTGATGTTCTCTCCATTACCACTCGATTAAAGAAAAACGAGCAACTCGAACGTATTGGTGGAGCCAACTATATTGCAGAGATTATGGAAGCGGTACCGGCAGCGGGTAACGCTTCATATTACGGAACTCTTGTACAAGACAAGTCAATTCTGCGTGGACTCATCTACGCCGCCGATGATATTTCTGAACTGGGTTTTTCCAACCCCGATAATATCGACGAAACCCTCGATCAAGCAGAGAAAAAAGTTTACAACGTTACTAACTCCCCTACCACCCAAAAATTTAAAGTTATTGGTAGTTCACTAAGTGAGGCTTGGGAACGTTTTGAACACCTCAGTGCCAACAAGGGCGAAATGCGCGGCGTACCCAGTGGCTTTGCCGCTCTTGATAACCTGCTCTCAGGTTTTCAGAAGTCCGACCTCATTATTCTTGCCGCCCGACCATCAGTTGGTAAGACTACTATTGCCCTCGATATCGCTCGCAACGCCGCTCTTAAACACGGAAAGTCGGTGGGTATCTTCTCACTTGAGATGAGTGACCAGCAGTTGGTTGATCGCCTCCTGGCTGCCGAAGCTGGTGTGGACTCTTGGAAACTCCGCACCGGCCGTCTTTCTACTGACCAAGAATTTGAAGCAGTGCAAGACGCGATGGGCCGCCTCTCTGATGCGCCGATTCATATTGACGACCAACCAGGTAACAATATTTTAAAAATGCGTTCGGCCGCCCGCCGCCTCAAGAATGAACATGGTCTTGATTTTTTGATTGTTGACTACCTTCAGCTGATGAGCCCGACCAGCACCAAAGCCAGCGATTCTATGGTGCAACAAGTAACTGAAATCTCACGCTCGCTCAAAATTCTCGCTCGCGAACTTGATGTGCCAGTCATGGCTCTTTCTCAACTTTCTCGAGCGGTCGAGCAGCGTGGTGGCAAGCCACGCCTCTCTGACCTTCGTGATTCTGGTTCTATCGAACAAGATGCCGATGTCGTGATGTTTATTCACCGGGAAGACAAGATAAACAAAGAATCAGAACGCCCGAACATAGCGGAGATTCTTGTAGAAAAACACCGTAACGGCCCAGTCGGTATGGCCGAACTGTATTTTGATGCCAAGCATGTGCGCTACCTCAGCATCGACACCCACCACTCAGCACCAGGAGGAGACAGCGACGACTTCTAGATGATAAAATACCTTCCTACATGAATTCTTTCGACAAACTCATTGCTCAATTTGAGAAATTTCCCGGTATTGGGGCTCGCCAAGCGAGACGCTTTGTATTTCATATTCTTACACTCCCGAAAGAAGAGGCTACTGAACTGGCTGAGCTGATTACCAACCTCCAAGGCACCGTTATCGAATGTACTGGCTGTCGTCGTTTCTTTGCTCAAAATGGTGGTGGTACGGAGTGCGCCATTTGTTCTGACTTCTCTCGCGATGTCACAAAGCTGATGGTGGTTGAACGCGACTCAGACATCCAAGCTATCGAACGAGCTGGTCAGTACGACGGTTTCTACTTTGTACTCGGTGGCACTCTCCCGCTTCTTGATAGTAAAGAAAAAAATGTCTTGCGAGGTAATGGTTTAAAGAAAGTAGTCAGCGAACGCTTAGAAAAGGGTTTGGTTGAAATAATTTTAGCTTTCTCCGTTAACCCAGATGGCGAAAATACCCAACGTTACGTTGAGTCGCTACTTAAAGAAGATTTGATTGATACAACAGTAAAAATATCCCACCTCGGCCGTGGCCTCTCGACCGGCTCAGAGCTAGAATATGCTGACCCCGAAACTATCAAGAACGCTTTAAAAAGTCGTTTTTAGTAACTGTATTGCTAAATTTTCGTAAGACGGTATAATCTCCAGTCGAAATCGGGAGGAGGAAAAATGAACCAAGCAAACCCAAAAGAGCCACAGTGGCTCACTGACCTGCGCCGCAGCATTGCTGCCGGTGGGACCAGGTTCGGCGCCCGCGTCGAAAAGTAACACAGAGGCGTGCCCCAGGGCACGCCTCTTTTTTTAATTCATAAAGATAATTAATATATCTTGTTTATTTAAATTCTAGATTTTGATACAAGAACAAGGCATGAGAAAACCTGGGAGGTTTTTGCAAGAAGTTAACAACTGCGTTAGCAGTGATAACTTGAACAGCTTCTGTAAGAAGAAAGAAAATGGCCCGAGGTGAACTTATTGTTCAGTGACGGGCCATTTTCTGTAGTCCAACAAAGTTATTGTGTTGAAATCAGAGATTTAAAGGGACTCTATTTTTACCTGAGCATAATGCTGTCGGTGACCTTGTTTACGATTACGGTTACTTTTAGCTTTGTAGCGAAGAATTGTTATCTTTGGCCCTTTCTTTTCCTTTAGGTACGTCGCGGTGACTTTAGCGCCTTTGATGTATGGAGTACCAACGGTAACGTCTTTGCCATTATCACTTAAAAGAACGTTTTCAAAAGTGATTTTGTCACCTTCTTTGTGATCTCCTTCGAGTAATTCAACTTCCAGAACATCACCTACTGAAACAATATATTGCTTACCGCCAGTTTCAATTACTGAAAAATCCTCAGACATTGTCTTTGCTACTTTTTTGGCCGGAGCCTTCTTGGTTGCTGCTTTAGGAGCTACTTTTTTAGTAGTTTTTTTGGCAGTCTTTTTTACTGTTGTTTCAGCCATAGTGGGCGCCATAGTACAAGATATCCTTGATTTTTGCAATAGTTTGGGTATTGTTGGTTTAGAAGATATGGCACAAGGAGAAAAACATGCCTGATTTTGGAAGCTTTGAAAAAACTATAAAAATTCTGGGTGACCAGAGGGTTGGAGTGCACCTATCACCAAGTGTTCAAAAACAATTTCAAATACCAGTGCGAAGTGACCTGTATTTGATAAAAAAATTTGGTCGAGTGTCGCTACCGGAGTCGCTTGAACAAATATTTGTGACAGGTTACAGTCGTGCCTTTTCACACAACGTCTACCGAGACTATCGTGATTTACATAGAATGGTAGCAGCAAAAGGTACTCATCGTGGTTATTTATTCTCTTGGGATCCAAAACGACCCAACAGGACATGTAAAAATCTTTGGAAAACTGTTTCCTCGACTCGGAGCAAAAGCCTACTGGAACAAGAGTTCGCCGCTCGGCTATACACTGACGTCTTTATAGCCGCAGTACTGACCTGCCCAATTACGGACAAAGATATTTTTGTCTAGCTCCACCGCCGTGCCCGATTCTCGGGCACGGCGTATTTGTTTTTTCGTAAAAGAGCTAGTGTTTAAAATAAATGTGGTGATTTTGGAGACTTGCGCAGAAAGGGTCGACTTCGCAAGAAGTCGACCCTTTCGAGCATAGAGACAATTTTTATTACTAAAAAAATTGGACTCGTGTCTCTAAAATTGCCACATTTATTTTAAACACGAACGAGTTTTTTTGCATTGGACTCGAGTCTCCAATTTATTATTTCAAAATATAAGCTAAGTTAGAGTTAGGTTTCCTTCCTCCTATTTCCTCATAAATATCGGAAATTTCTGCTGGGGCAGGACCAGAATAAAAGCAAAGTAGTTTGCTTTTATTCCTGCTTAGCTGGTTTATCTAACTCCATCACCTCAACACTCGATGTTCCATCGGTAATCCGCACTACGTCTTTTTCAATTTTATTGAGCTCCTTATAACCAGCGTTGTAGTGGTTAACTGTCGTTGAAAGTGAGTTACCCAGCTTTTGGTAATAATCCTCATACTTCCCTATGTGAGTATGTAATTTCTCCACATTCTTAATAATATCCTTAGCCTTATCTTCAATCTCCATTGCCTTAAGTCCTTGGAGTACTGTTTGTAAGTAGGCCAAGAACGAAGTCGGCGAGACAATAATCACTTTATACGTCCCCGCCGCTCGCTGAATTAAATTCTCTTCCGAACCAAAAGCCGCCGGGTTAGCCAGCAAATCGTAGTAAATTCCCTCATGAGGAATAAACATAAAGGCAAAGTCAGTCGTGCCATCGGTCGGGCGGATATACTTCGATGTTTCGGTTATCCTTAGCTTTAGATCATTGAGGAATAACTTGCCCAGGCGAGCCTTTTCGGTAGCATCGTCAGTCTCGGCCATTCGGTTGTAATTTTCAAGCGAGAATTTTGAATCAATCGGAATGACTTTTCCTTTCACAAATACAACGGCGTCTGGAATTAGTTTACTACCTTCGCCATCTTCACCGAGCTGGTACTGCATGGCGTAGCTTTCGGGCGGCAATACATTTTGCAACACCGTCTCCAAATAATACTCACCAAGAATTCCTCGCTGCTTTGGGTTTTTTAAAATATTTTGTAGTTCCTTGAGTTGGTCGGCCACGGCAAACACCTGCTTACTGCTTTCACCCACTTCAGTCACCCCTTTGACCACACTGCGCAACTGTTCGTTTACCTCCCGATTAATATCTTTGATGAGCTCACGACTCTCTTGAAATTGCGCCCGACTACCCTCTTGCATCAGCTTATTGTTCTCCCCTAAACGGATATCGACAGTTTTCCGCATTTCTTCTAATTGCTGTTGGAGCAACAACATACTAGCTGAGTCATCTTTTTTTTCTTCTTTCTTTATAAAAAAAACGTACACCAAAACTGCCAAAATAATGGCTAAAAGTAATAATAAAATTAATTCAGTAGGTGTCATTGTATGAGTAAATCTACATCCCCTTGCGGGGGCGTACCTAAGAGCTGGACTTTCACCGGGTTTCTCGGGGATTCTCGTTTGTACGCGCTACTATAATCCCTTGTTCGCAGGGCAATTTTAACACATTATTTTTGGGCTGGAATATCTTTTATTTTTTTGAACGCTCAAAGAAAGCCCACTTGGCTGACTCAATCGTCGCTAAAGTAAGAACGCTAAACAGTAAGACGAGCATAAATTCCGACAGTGATATAGTTTCGTATGAAAGGACGTGTTTAAGGAAAGGCACGGTAACGGCCATAACTAACAACAACAGACTAATCATGAAAGACCCAACAAAGAAAATGTTGTCCCGCAGTGGAACTTTCCAGAGAGGAACTGTTAATGAACGAAAAGCAAATGCGATAAACAAAGAATCCATAGAAACGGCCAAGAACATCACACTGCGCAATTCTTCAATTGGTAGCTGCATTGAGCGAACAATAAAATATAAAGAAACGAGAAGTAAACCAAGAATCACTACTACGACAGATATAAACTTCATCATTTCTTTAGAGAGGATTCCTTCCGCTCGTATATCCTGGGGTTTACGCTTCATCGCTCCTTTCTCGCCGCGTTCAAACGCGAAAGCCACACTCATCAAACCTTCCTCGATAACATTAGCCCAGAGTATTTGAGATGGGAGAATTGGCACTGGTGCGCCAATGAGCAAGGCGGCACCTATCAGCACTACTTCGGACAGACTGGTAGAAAGCAGATAGCCAACAATTTTTCGTAAGTTGCTGATGATACGCCGACCTTCTTCTATGGCAGCGTGGACGGTGGCGAAGGAGTCGTTTACTAACACCAAATCAGACGCCTCCTTCGCCACTTCGGTCCCCGACCCAATAGCGACTCCAATATTGGCCTTGCGTAAGGCCGGAGCATCGTTGATGCCATCACCGGTCATCGCCACCACTTCTCCAGCTTCTTGTAGAACTTGCGCTAGACGCAGTTTTTGTTTTGGTAATACTCGGGCAAAAACACTGACATTTCTAAGTACATCGAGTAGTTCGCCATCACTCATTTTCTCTAACTCCAGACCAGTCAACGCAATTGAATCCTGATTCGCAATACCAACTTTTCGAGCAATCGAAAGTGCTGTCTCTGGATTATCCCCCGTCACCAAGGCAATCTTGGCTCCGGCCCCCAACACTCCAGCAATTGCGTCTGCCACCCCTTCACGGACTGGGTCGGCCAATACCACTACCCCAATAAACACCAGCCCATCCAACATACCCTCGGTCTGCTCCGGAATGTCCGTATAATTTACAGCGCGATATCCAACCCCTACGAGACGCTTACCTTCTTTGGTAGCTACTTCAATTTCCGACTCAATCTGCTCTCGAACCTCATCGGTCAGTGGTGCTACACCAGAGCTAGTACGCACCGACTCTGCAAATTCAAGTAAATACTCTGGCGCACCATTTACACACAGTCGAAAACTGTCTGCATATGGCGTCAATCCAGCTGCAAAACGATTCTCGGAAGTAAACGCTAAATAATCAATCCGACGTCCCCGAGCAGTATCACTGTCCATATTGATGTCAATACTGTGAGCAGATTCTAAAATAGAAGTCTCAACTGGATCGCCCCGTAGTTCGGATTTGTTTTCTTCTTCTATCACATCAATAAATGCGGCAGTGGCACATAAAGCCGTATCAAAAAGGTCTCGAGCTACTATGTCGTCTTTCCATTTTGGTCCCACTCCATGATAGGTTCGTTCACTATGGATAATGCCAGCTACAGCCATTTTGGCTTGGGTGAGCGTCCCGGTTTTGTCGGTGAGGACATATGTAGTAGAGCCAAGTGTTTCAGCTGCCAATAGATTACGGACCAAACCACCCCGCTTCAAAAGCGCCTCCATCCCTACAGCTAGAATAATAGTCACCGCCGCTGGTAACCCTTCTGGTACGGACGCCACCGCAATAGCAATCGCGGTCAATAACATATTGGTGACACTCTGGCCTTGAATAATACCAATGATAAAAATCAGTACTACTAATACTGAAATAATAATAAGCATAATTCGTGACACACGCTCCATTTCTTTTTGTAGGGGTGTTTCTGGATCCTCTACAGCATCAATATCCTCAGCCAAAGAACCGACTTCGGTGGTGTCTCCAGTGGCTACTACCACCCCAGACCCTGAACCTTTACTAACAAAAGTCCCCATCCAAGCCATAGAGTAACGTTCAGCAAACGGTGCTCCTACCGCTACTGGTTCAACTGATTTATTTACAGCCAACCATTCACCGGTCATGGCTGCTTCATTGATGGCTAACTTCTTAGTTTTTAAAAGCCGCATATCTGCGGGCACTTGCCCACCATCGCTTAATTGCACAATATCACCAGGAACGAGTTCTGAGGCTTCTATCTGGTGCAAACCACCATTTCTATACACCGTCGCCATTTTTACCTGGGAACTAGCCAAGGTATCAAACGCCCGTGATGCTTTCCCTTCTTGAAGTACTCCGACGACAACCGCAATTGCGAGTGCAAAAGCAATTACTCCGGCGTCAATAAATTCTTGGAAGGCTAGGGTCAGAAAAAAAGCTACCACCAAAACAATCGCTAGCGGACTTCGCAACTGCTTGTAGATAGTGACTACGAGTGATTCTTTTTTCTTTTTAGTGAAAGAGTTTGTTCCGTACTTTTTTCTTCTTTCGATAATTTCAGGCGCCGATAGACCATGTTCGGACACTCCCAAAAGCGAAAGAACTTCGTGAATCTCTTTCGCGTGCCAGTCCGACACTGTGGAAGATTCACGTAAAAGATACTCCGTTTGAGACGAACTCATATGATGGTATTATAGCAATACAAATCAGGTAAAAATTGAAATTATGTCATTACACGAGGATATTAAGGGTGAACTCAAAGAAGCGATGAAAGCGAAAGAAGCTACTCGCCTATCTGTTATCAGAGGTATGCTGACTGCTTTTACTAACGAGCTTGTCGCCACCAACCGCACACCCCAGGACATACTAAAAGATGATGAGGTGTTAGCTGTTATCAAACGACTAGCTAAACAACGCAAAGAATCTATCGTGCAATACGAAGCGGCAGGTCGCCAAGAATTGGCTGATCCAGAAAAAGACGAACTCAAAATCCTCGAAGCGTACCTCCCCCAGCTTATGAGCCAGGAAGAAATCAAACCAATCGCCGAAGCTAAAAAAGCCGAGCTCGGTGTTGAAGATAAATCAAAGATGGGAATTCTCATTGGTGCAGTGATGAAAGAACTTGGTGGTAAGGCTGATGGTGGTGATGTGAAAGTAGTCGTAGAAAGTTTATTTTAGTAATAGTTAATTAAATTATGGAAGGAATAGAATCAACCAAGTACTTACAAGAGATAATGATGCTTGGTAATCACCTAGAGCAAGAAGGAATAGACGTGCATGATACTGAAGCTGTTTTGGAAGCAGCAAAGGATCTGTTTGGAGAAGGACAGCCAGAACACGAGGTAGAGGAAATTGTCAGTGAATTCTTTACGGACCAGCAAGGCTAGTATTTACTTTTTTTATATTTATTGTATACTCTCGCCAGAAAAAAATGACGGAGTGTTTACATGAATAACCCTACGCGATACCCTTTCTTCTCCCCGACGGGTTCATACCTGAAGGTACGCCGTGAAGACACTTCGGTCATCATTGAACAGGGTGACCTCCAGCCTTACAAACTCAGAAGTTTCGAGTATGGCCAGCAGAAAAACCCACTCGAGCAAGCAGCCCAGTGGAAAATCGAAGAAAAGGACCCACTTATCATCGACGATGAGGACGACTTTTCTCTCATCGATGATGAAGACAAGCCATAAAAATAGGAGGCTTTCTTGAATAAACAAATGTTCAAGCGTGGAGATGGTTGTATACTCGCCACTCTTTACTACGATAACGACTCGTACACAGTTAGTATCGAACCCAAACCAAACGGGTTTGAAGCAACTGATGTTCGAGATACGGGCAACAAACGAGTCACTGGCGAGAAAAAAAACCAACTTATGAGCGTGGCTGTTCGTGAACTTATGATTTGGTACAGATCAAAACTTACTCAACCAAGCCATGTGAGGGTACCCTTTGGTGAGCGAGTGTCAGTGGCCTTTGCACTTACCTTATACCAACTTGAGGATGACGTAAGAGCCAAACTGACACCACTGGGACGATACGACCTCCGGCTACTTGAACAAACGGCCGTAGATATTTCAGCCAGTATCAAGAAGGCCAATATTGACGCGAAAGCGACATCACGAAAACTTGAGTCTGGTTACGTAAACGAACTAAAGCGTGACCAACTCAAGCGACTGGGTAAAATTGTTCTTTGCAACCCAGAACGAAGAGACTTCTACAGCTCAGTATTGTCACGAGTATTTGCCTGGAAAGGCGGTAGAATACCTCGAGAAGACTACGAAACCGCACAAAGATACCTACCGGGTCTTCTAATAGCGTTTTCGTTACAAGGATAGAATATAAACCGCGAGGCAGCGGCAAGAAACCCGAACGTGATTCACGTTCGGGTTTTAACTTTACATTTCTTCAATTTTTCTAGCATTTTTGATATCAAACTTCCCAACCTTGGTGCGGCGTAAATTTCTGAGTGTAGCTGGGTATCCAAGCCGCCTACCAAGCTCTTCACAAAGTGAACGGATGTAGGTGCCGGAAGCAACGTAGAAGCGGATGGTGGCGACGGCTTTGCCGTTGCCACTCTCTACGCTCAGTAATTCCGCTTCATAAACCCTCATCTCACGCATTGGCACATCACTAACCTCCTCTCCTTTTTTCTCTGCCGCTCGCGCTCGCTTGTACATTGCTACCCCGTCTTTTTTAATGGCTGAGTAGGCAGAAACTGGCAGGGTGATAGTGCCTATCATTTCACGAAGTGAGGAGGAGATTTTGCTTCGCAAAATCTCCTCCGCTTCCACTACCTCTTTTTCGGCTGTCACTTCCCCTTCCATATCGCCGGTAGTCCTTCGTTCACCCAGCAATACTTCGGCAACATACTCTTTGTCTAGTTTTATATACTCTTGGAGTTTTTTGGTGCCTGCACCAACTCCGATTATCATTAATCCCGTCGCCAGTGGGTCCAGTGTCCCTGCATGACCCATTTTGGGTGCTTTTGCACCGTTATGCGCCGTGCTGTAGGCACGGCGCAAACGACGAATAACATCAAACGAAGTAATGCCCGCTGGTTTATCAATTAATAATATTTCTGGCCACTCTGACATGGCCGCAGTTTAGATGAACTCCGAGAGTTTTACAACAAAAAAAGCAAAAAACAGAAGCATCATCATTCCCTCCCAACGCATTATCTGTCGAGCTAAACCATTGACGAAGAAAATTGAAGATGCTGCCAATAATACAATTACTCCTAATTGCATCACTACTTCATCTGCTATTAATGTCGAAATAAGGCCTGGAATACCAATAACGACTAAAATATTAAACGCATTAGAACCAAAAATGTTACCAATAGCTAACTCGGATTCGCCTGATTTAATTGCTTGAATAGTTACAAACAACTCAGGTAAAGAGGTGCCGAGAGCTATAGCTGCAATAGAAACTAAGCCTACTGGCACGTTAGCGGCAGTGGCTATATTGATAACCATTTCCACGGTATAGTTTGCACCAACCAGAACAAAGAAAAGGCCCATTAAAATAAATGCCACTGATTTGGCTTCAAGTCGTGGTCTATGTCGCTTTTTATCGTGAACCAAATCAACCTTATCGTCTCCTTCAGCCTCATACATGAGGTAATACACATAGGCACAGAAAGTACCCAGCAGAAGAACAGATTCAATTCTGTCGATGACTCCATCATGTACCACTAATAAAAAATGGGCAGTAGCAATAAAAAAGATTGGTAACTCAGTCTTGATCAAGTCTCTTTTGATGATAATTCGACCGCCAAATGCGGCCAACACTCCCACAATTAAAAGAATATTAGTGATGTTTGAGCCGACAGCATTAGCAATAACAATCTCGCCGGCGCCGTTTAAAGCTGCAGCGATAGAAGACGCCAGCTCAGGCAGTGATGTCCCAAACCCCACTATCAAAACACCTATAGCGAAGGTGCTCATACCGAGCGAGGCCCCCATCTGCTTTGCACCAATAATAAACATATCCGCCCCACGCACCAGTGCAAACAACGCTGCTGCCAATACAGCTAGCCAAATAGAAATTTCAATCATGGATTATATTGTAACCCATTAGAGTACTAAGGCATTTGGATTAAGCACAAGAATAAGTCCGAGTAGAAGCATCAAGGCCCCACCAATAAGAAGTGAGAGCTGCGCATACCGATGTCCATGAGCCTCGAGCTTGGAGAAGCCCCACACAGCTAAGCCAAACACAATAAGATCGTCTACCATGTACCCAAAGGTGTATATTAGAATGTAGAATTGTTGCTCAAAGAACGATAACGCATTGAGCTCTAAAATCTTGGTGTATGCTTGTGGAATACCAATTGAACACGCAAATTCAATAATATTGACTGAAAATGCAATCACAATTATTGCTCCGATTGTCGCTATGGTAAGCGGTTGATTTACAATCGCCTGGAAGCGACTAATGGTTTTGCTCTGTGTTTCAATATCACTGATATCACACACCAACGCCACTTCACGATTTTTATACCATCGGAAAAGAAAGAAGGCTCCACCACCCAAAGCGAGTAGGCCAACTAATGGCGTAACGATTTGATCTAACGCGACAAAGTCCCACACCTTATACCAAACGTTAAGAATCAAGTTATACATCACCGCCTCAGCCACAATAAATAAGCCGGCTAAGAAAATCATTTTCTTACGACTACCAGCTTGTGAGAGCAATACCAAGAAAGTCACCAACACCCACATCGCACATGGATTGAAGCCGTCAATCACCCCCAGTAAAGCTGACAAGGTAAACAGTGAGAAAGTTTTAAGGTCAACTATTCCAATAAACGGCAAATCAAAAACATACACCTCACTAGCTGCTGCGTCACATTCAGCGTCTGTACAACCGCTACCAGCTTCAACGGTCTGAGCCGGAGCTCTATCTAAGTGCTCTTGGGGAGTCCGGATATCGGTGGCATCAATATTCTCTGCTGCCACAAGAATCTGTTTCCCGGTTGTTTCAACTCCATTAAAACCAACAAAGGCTTTCTCCCCCACTATCGTAATCGGCGTTACTTTCGATGTTTCGTGTTTTTCAGCAATTCCTTCCCAGAGTTTTTTCGCTGCTGCATCGTCAACAATATTTAAATAAATATAGGGGATATTTTCTTTTTCAAGCCACTCCTTTTCGGCTTTACAAAATCCACAGTCATCACGACCAAACATGTATATTACTGCGGCTGACACCGGCTCGCTATCGCTCGCCGGCGCGGTTTCTTGAGCTACTACTCCTAGTGGTTGAAAAATAAATAGTAAAAGAAAAATAAGGCCCAATAACGGCCGTGTGTACGTTGTCATATATGCACTATCCTAACAGATTATTGAGTATAAAAAAATGATGGCCGGGCGCGTACGCGCCCGGCCATGGATTAATTATGAATTCCGTCCCATTCATGAAGTTTTTGTGGTTTTTTCTCGTTCAACCAAATTTCCATCACATTGGCTACAGCGCCAAGCTTGGTACCAGTCACAAAACGCTGGATTATACTAATTAATTTAGCCAATGTTTCAGAATCAGGGATTATCGAATCTCCCTCTATACCTTCCAGTAATACATTGAGGAGTTTTTGTACTTCATCATTGTAAAATCTTTCACCGAGCACCTCAGGATTATCAAGAGTTTTTTGAAGCCACTCTTTGGTGTAGATTGGATACTCTGCCATCTCATTCTCCACTGCATCTACGTCTAGAAAACTAGATTTATTGTGGTTTGTCAATAAAAGCCGCTCTCATCACTTTTGAATAGACTTCCCTAACCCAATGCCCGCAGGGCGTCTATGAGAAAGTGATGAGAGCGGCTTTTTAAACTATTGGAACAAATACAAGAAATCTCCATAGCCTTCAGCTTCCATATCAGCCTTTGGCACAAAACGTAGAGCAGCACTATTCATACAGTAGCGAATACCGCCAAGTTCTTTGGGGGCATCAGGAAACACATGCCCTAAGTGTGAGTCAGCGATAGCTGAGCGAATTTCGGTACGTTTTTGTAAAAGTACTCTATCCTCATGTTCGGTTACAAAGTTGTAGTCGATCGGTCGGGTGAAGCTTGGCCAGCCAGTGCCTGAGTCAAATTTGTCGGTAGAAGAAAAAAGAGGCTCACCAGACACTACATCTACATAAATCCCCTCATCGTGATTGTCCCAGTACTCGTTGTTAAAAGAACGCTCGGTACCATTCTTTTGAGTAACTTTGTACTGAATATCAGTGAGTGAAGCTTTGAGCTCAGCGTCAGATGGTTTCTTAAAGCTCGCCCACGCTTTATTGTTTACCTCAGCTTTACTATTGTTTCGCCACGGTAAATTTGGGGCCGTGTCACTCCCCCAGTACTTTTCTATAAATGCATCCCGGCCTGAAGCCTGGCGATAAAAATTGTATTTAACTGAAGAGAGCGCGCCTTTGTAGTAATTCTGATGATAATCTTCAGCTGGCCAGAACTTTGGGCGGGCCTCTACATCAATAGCCAACGACTTATCATATGGTCCTTTGTCATCTACTTCAGCAATCAGATTCTCAATAAGTTGTTTTTGTTCATCGTTTTCGTAGTAGAAAGCCGGTGAATAATAGTCTCCTCGATCAGCAAACGAACCGTCATCATCTGTCGGATCCATGTGCTTCATAGCGTAGATTAGAATTTCTTCAAATGAAACTACCTGCGGATTGTATTGCACTTCTACCACTTCTCGGTGACCGCCTTTGGCGTAATCACTATACGTTGGATTTTCTGTATTGCCACCAGCGTAACCAGATACCGCTTCTATTACTCCGGGTAGCTTTTCCAAGTCAGACTCCACACACCAGAAACAACCGCCAGCTACCAACATGGTGTTAATTTCAACGTTATTGGTATCAATTGGATTTGTGTTTTGCATAGAATCTTCGTTAGTATTCATTATTTTTTCTTGGGTGACACCATCTGGTTCTACAGTGTCAGTATGAGTGTCAGTGCCAACGTCCATCATATCCTTATCTTCTTTTACAGTTTTTGGTTCGTTTGGTTGAGCATTATTTTCTCCTAAATTTTCTAATTGGTTGTAGATAGAGTCTTCGGTACCGTACTGAAAACTAGTATCGGAACCAAAAAAGTTTTGTACAGCTACCGGATTCTTCCAGGCAAACACCGCAAAAACCAGCAGCGCTAAAGCAAAAATTAAAAATAAGTGTTTCTTTTTCATATGTAAAGTATACTTTACTTTATATTTCTAGCAAGTTGTTCTCATGGATACAGGTAATGTACTGAGGTAAATCATTAGACACACAGTTTTTACCTCAATAACACATCGGGAATTTTATTTTTAGTTTCAATGGCTGCCTTAGCATTTTGTGCATCATCGATCGGAGACACAATAGAATTGGATTCAACTGTAAAATTAGCATCTGCTCCACCATACATTTGGTGTTTATTTTTTAGCGCTCCCGCTTGAAACAAATCAAGCTGAATCATAATCATATAGAAAATAACACCGACCGTTATTAAAAGTGCCACCATGCCAAATAATCCTTTCATCGATAAATTATACACCTTCCGTGAGAACATATTTAAAATGCCAACCCGGTTTGTGAAATTCTTTTTCAATAATATGTAGTTCTTGCTTGTGTTTTTTATAGTCTGGTAGCGCTTCGCCCACCTTATTCCAAAAATCTGGTCCGTGATTAAGCTCTACTAAATGACACATTTCGTGCACGATTAAGTAGTCTTGTAAATGTGGCGGCAAGAAAATTATTTTGTAATTGAAATTAAGATTTTTTAAGGACGTACAGCTACCCCAGCAAGTGCGCTGATTGCGGACAGCCACCCGCTTCCAGGTGAAATTGTAGTGTTGATTGAAGTGCTTTAGGCGCGCGAGCGTCAGCTCGCGCGCTACTTCTTTATGCTCTAAATAATGCTTTGTCACAGTCGTAGACTGCGGCTTTCGTTTTCTTCGTTTTCTGATTATTCGCCACATACTTGACTGGTGATTATAACAGAAACAAGCAATAGGGAGTTGAGAAAGTCTAGGAGACTTTCTCAAGAGGTTGCCTGCTGTGAATGCAGCGACAACCTGAACAGCTCCTGTAGGGAGTATGCGACCATATTCTTGTTTCCGTCCCAATCCGCTATTCCTAATGCGGATTGCTGGACGTCTCGTACGCTCACAATGGTTTATCAAACTCCAGGGTTTATCAAACTCCAGGAGTTTATCCCAAGATTGAATAAATCACCGTAACTTTCCAAGCACAAAATTTTATTACATGAACTTGACTGAATATTTCAATTAAGTAATATTTTATATAGCACGGAGGTTGTACATGAAAAACTCAATCGAATATGCAGTATGGCAACTATCCCTACACCGCGACGCTGACCCAGGAGTGGTTTTATCAACTTTTTGGATTGATCTTCCTTTTAGCAACGGAAAACTTTCTTTTTGTGTCACAATTGGCGCAAGATATAGACAACCAATTGCTCAACCACAACGAAAAACGGCTGGATTTGTTTATAGGGACCCGGAACCTATTAGAGGTATACTTTTTTTGCCTGATGCGGTTTGCAGATATGTCCGAAAAATTTTGAAGGAAAATGGCATTCCTCATGTAGTAGGGATTGGAAGCGACGACGGTTGCTGGATTGTAAGGCCTGAAGATCCTGCGGCCTATCTAAATTAAAACCCGGGGCGATAACTCGCCCCGGGTCTTACTTTTTCCAATATCAATTTACTGATTAAGATACGTTATCGACAACTGCAACACAGTCGCAAAGCTCACCCACAGCAAGTACGGAATCTGCGCGTAGACAAACATTTTTTCGATTGGCCACATTACCCACATAGACCAGATAATAGTTCCCAACACCACCAATATCACTACTGATGCCAACGGTAGATTTTGCAATCCAAACTGTACTGGAGTAAACGTGAAGTTAGCAATCAAGTTGATAACCAAAGGTATCGCCACCACCTTTGGTAAATCCCCCTGAAATACCTTGTAGAACACCCAACCATACGAAATGGCTATGATGACATACAACACACTCCACACTGGACCAAAAATCCAGCTCGGTGGCGCAAAGGACGGTTGTATCCACGTCTCGTATATTTTGGGCTCGTTTCCCATGATTAATCCTTAAATTCGATATCAAGCAAATCTTCGACATCAGAATCATCAATATCTAGAATATGAGCAATTTCTTTTACAATCTTACTCTCTTTATCTTCATCTAGAGTAAATTTAATGTCGTCACCATCGAGTCGCACTCGTACATCAGCCTCGCCATTTTCAACTGTGACATCAATTTTTTCGATATCTTTTACTCGAATATTCCAATCAAATTCAATTATATCTTTTACATCGGCTTCTTTTATATCGAGCTCGTCTGCAATCGCTTCGATAATGTTGTCATATTCAGATTCATCTACTGTAAAAGAATCTTCGTCTCCACCGTCATACACCACGTCGACGGAAGTTTCCTGACCATCAATATCAACGTCGGCAGTAATTTCTTGAACATCGTCCTGACTACTGTGTCCTATCTTGCCAAAATCTGCTAAATTTTTAACAACCGATTCACTTACCCCTATCTCTTTGGCAACAGCTTTGATAATATCGTCCACCACATCTTCATATACCCAGAAATCTTTAATAGTGCCGTTGTCGTACTTTACCTTTACATTTGATTCTCCATCATCTACCGCTACTTCAATATATTTGATACCAGATGAATTTGTAGAGACATTAGAACTACTGGTTGTATTTCCCTTTTGGTTTTGTAGTGCTTCAATTTGAGCTAGCAACGCTTGGATATTAGCCGGAACATTTGAGTTGGTATTGGAAGTGCTGGCTCCTAAAACCGAACCAGTTGGTCTGGTTGGATCAAGAATATCAGCCGGGAACGTACCGTCGGCTTTCTGTTCAGCCAACAATCTTTCTAGTAAAGCCGTCGTAGCTGGACCAACTACACCTACTTGTTTTAAACCAAAACGTTTTTGCAGATTCTTAATGGCGTTTTCAGTCTTTGGCCCATAGAAACCAGTGACCGTTCCCTCGGGGTAAATTTCTGCATCAGTTTTGAGAAGCTGCTGAATTTTATAGATGTCGTCGTTGTCGGCACCAATAGACAGATCGTGAGTAAACTTAAAAGCTTTAGCTCCCAACACCGCACCAGTTGGTGCACCCGATGTGGTTGCGGCTGGAGTACTCACGACTGCGGGTACTCCCCCAGCTTTTTGTAACTCGAGCAACTGGACTTGCATCTTAGCCATTTGTTCCATCATGGACTGTACTTGGGTGAGCAGGTCATTAACAGTCACGGCTTTAGCAGACATTGGCGCTAATAAAATAGCTAGTGTCAAAAAGCCACTGATAATAAGTGTGGTAGGTAGAATGGTAATTCTTTGCATAGTAAATTTAGTTCAATAAATAATAACAAAAACGCCCGGCTATGAGCTTTTTTACTATTTTACCGTACCTACCAAGCGTCTCAATCCCCTTGACTGCGTGAGGGTTTGTTGTTGACAAAATATAAAAAATACGTATTATCCTAGCTAGAAAAAAGGAGTATAGCAATGGCAACTAAACTTAATATCGAACGACAGCCAGATTGGCCAGTCGAGATGTTCATTCCCATGTTGCACGGTGCAGCTAGGGTGCGTGACCAGCAAAACAAGTCGCATGTTCGACCCAATTCATCCTTGTGTTTCCAAACCCTGTGTACAGACGACATCGATGCAGTCTGCCTGGGTGTATGTCTGCGGGGTGGACCGACAGATATCTTCTTCGAATTCTCGAAGAAGGAAGAACAGGAGCGCTTTGAAGAATTCATCTGCGCACACGTTGATGTCAGTCTGCCTCTCAAGTGGTTTGAGCCATACGACATTGCTCAAGAGGCGGCGGAGATATTGGCCTGCATTACATCCGATCCTGACGGCGACCATAACTTCAAACCAAATGACATGCGCTACGCACTCTCAATGTGCGCCAATACACGCATTGCTCAGGCAGCCAGTGAACAAATCACAGTCAGGGCTGATTTGGTTCTGGCTAGCGATGAGCTGGTGATGCTTCTGAAATTGCAACCAAATGTCGAAGAGGCCCAATCTCAGATATTCAAGTTGATCAAAAAGCTTGATAGGATTGGAGACGAGACCGTCACTTACCACATGAGTCTTGACACTGTCTCCGCCTAACCAATACATATATTTTGATCTTAGTAAGCCGCGCGGCAACGCGCGGCTTTTTCTTTTTCACAATTTAACTATTCACTATCATATATGATAGTGAAAAAACAAATGTAAACACAAAAAAAGCCGGACAAATTGTATTTTCAGAAACGCCGTTCCGGCTAAGGTTTGGGTAAGTTTCTTCAAACACAAATTATCCGGCTCTTTTATTTCTCTAACAAATATAAAATCCGTGCTACTCGAATCGCACCATAATCTATCTCCTCATTGCAAGCTTCAAAAATCGGCTTGAGTTTTTCGGTCCCGACGTTGTCCATGGCTTTGGCTAGGCGTGTGTACGTCTTCTCCCAATCTTCATCTTTGGGCACGAGTGAAACAGCTTCTTCTTTCTTGAGCTCACCTTCTTCGAGCAACTTCTCTACGTGTCCCCAAATTGTCGTTTCGGCCACCTTCCGTTCCTTAGAAATGTCTTTGACTGACTTCCCATCGCGTATCATTCCTAGCGTAATGGCGTAGGTTGATTCTTTTTTTACCCGTTCTGCCGGTTTATGCTTTCCGGCTTCTGCGACTTCAAGCTCGCTCGGCAACTTTCCGCCCATCGCCGTCACGAAGGCTGTGTGCATAGCTTCGATTTCGTCCTCCTCCATTTTTATAAACTCTCGCTCAGCGGCAGCTGAAGCCGCGTAAAAACGTTCATCTTGTTCACTTACCCGCGGATCTACTTGAAGTGCGTTCGGGTGCATACCGAGAATCTTCACTCCTTCCAAGCTGCGCACCCGTGAGAGCGCCACGTAGCCCTGCCCTGAGACAAAGGCCTTGGACAAATCTATTTCCGCCGCGTCGAGGGACATCCCTTGGCTTTTATGCACCGTAATCGCCCAAGCTAATCGTAGAGGAATTTGTTCTAGGCTAGCCAGCACTTTATTGTCTTCCACCAAGTCCCAAGTGGTTGGCTTTACAGTCACTTCTAAGCCGTCGGTGGTTTCAATCACTGGTAGTCCGTCACTATCAAACCGCAATACTCGCCCCAATGTGCCATTAACGTAACCGACTTCAAAATTATTTTTGGTGAACATCACCATTGCTTCTTCTCGAAGCTCTAAGATTTCCGGCGATAGACAGCTTTTCACCAGTCCGAGTAGTAGCTGTTTGTTCCCAGCGGCACTCATTTTAAAAGTCTTTCCTTTACCGGGGAGACTTTTTAGTTTATTTAAATTTACCGCGTCCACATCGGCATTGTGAGTATAGAGCCGAGTCGGTTCGATACCTTCGTAGCCGATTTCAGTTTGCTCTTGAAGCAAGGTGTAATGGTCGTCCTCGATTTGGTTCTTGCGAATCGAGCGCAACAGATTGAGGAACATCTCATCTTCTTGTCGGTATTGCTCAGTGAGATAACAAATCAGCGGCTGCGCGTGCGCCCACGCTCGACTCTCGTAGGCATAACGTACCACCTCTCCTTGTTTGGCTATCGGCGGCAACTGAAAAAAGTCGCCGACAAATATTACTTGCATTCCGCCAAACGGTTCGCTACTTTGGCGAATGGTGCGGCAGACCAACCCAATTGAATCGAGAGTGTGCGCCGACAGCATAGAGATTTCATCTATCACCAACACCTGGGCTTTCTTTACCCGTTTTACCGTCTTTTCCTTAGTAGTGATTTGGTCTAGGTCGTAGGCGGTGATTTCGTCTCGCGCGCCAATACCACTCCAAGAGTGAATCGTCATACCGCCAATGTGCGTAGCAGCGATACCGGTTGAGGCCGTCACCGCCACATGGACCCCAGCCGCCTCGAGCCACTGCAGATACTGATTGAGAACATAGGTTTTCCCGGCGCCTGGTTCACCGGTCAGAAAGACATTGCCACCGGTTTTCAAAATATCGAGCGCTTGGGATTGAGTCATGAGGGGTAGTTTAACATGGTTGGTAATTATTGACTTATAAGTATTTTGTATTATAGTTAAAAAAGCATAAATAAAAGGACAGGCTGAAAATGACCACGCTCTTTTGTCGACTTTACTTCGCTTTCGGAAACAACGAAGGCTACTGGACAATCGATCAAAGAATTTTTCGTACTTCAATCATCCAGGTTGAAGACGAAGTTTTACCAAATGGTGAAGTAGCTGAAGCTTATGACGTGGAACGATACTGTGAGGTAAATCAACTACCTAAAGACAGCACATTAACTCGAGATATTCAACTCCAATATATTGGGAGAAAGGAGTTGGATTACGAGGAGATACTTCAACTCGCAGCTGATTACATCTTCGGAAAATCTGAAGAAGATATAAGTGATGATTTCAAAGTCATCGAGGAACAAAAGATGATAAATTAGGGCTGGGCGTGCACGAAAGTGCGCGCCTTATTCTTTATTTATTTTATAAAATACAAATTCTTTAACTTGACTTTATACTATTTATATGTATAATATTAAAATCCTGAGGAATGGTCCTCACGGATTGTTAAGAAGGAGATAGCCATGTCTGGCTACAACCCGCACTACCACCACGTTTCCAAATTGGACAGGTCGGATGGACAGCGGAGGCGGTACACCCGCAATGCAAACCAGCTTCTCGCGCGCCTGCGCGATGAGTTTGGCTACGAGCAGGAGTTCACCACGCGCGATGTGTTGGATGCCCTCGCTTCGCACCTCTCGGATGAGGGTTCGAAGAAGCATCTGACCGAGCTTCGGCAGAGCTTCAACAATCTTCTTCAGAGGAAGATGTTGGAGCGCGACGGCAAGTTGTTCGTCATCAGTGAAGAAGGTCGGCAGCTCCTCGAACACGTCGAGCTGAATGACGACGACGAATAAAACCTCTTAAGACCCATCTGAGAACTTCTGACGACTTTAATCCTTCTTATATCCAAATATAGTGTAAATTAGTACCTTTTCCTGCTGAGTAATTAGGTAGGTCTCATAGCCAGAGATAGTGGTTAGGTAGTTGGTGTGACATCCGGTCACATAACAAGCCGACAATACGAAGCCGTAAACGGCGCACCCCACCGCACATCCGGTGTGCGTGGAAAGCCTCACCAAACCAGGTCGGGGCTTTTTTATTTGTCTTTATGAATATAATGAGTATCGGTATCCGTTAAAGCGAGGGTTGTATTTTTTAAAGCCTCCCCAAACCGCCGCGCACAGCGCGGCTTTAAAAAATACAACCTGAGCGTCTGTTTGTGAAAAACCCCAAAAACTTTTTTATAAACGCGATACAATAGTAGGTAATGAGTTCCTTGGAGGAAGTACAGAATAAAGTTATTGAACGTGGTGAAAAACCTCAGAAAGACCCGATGGGTCATCTTTATGTAGAGGAAATGCTTCGCAATGCCGACTTCCAAGGAGACATCTCCACCAACAAAGAAGACTTGGAGGCTTTTAGCACCGACGAAAGTATTTTTTCTGTCCGTCCGCAAATCGTTATTGCTCCAAAAACTAAAAAAGATTTAGAAATAGCGGTGAAGGTTATCGACGTGCATACTGCCACCTTTCCTACTCTTTCCTTGACCCCTCGGGCCGCTGGTACCGGACTTTCTGGGGGTTCACTGACTGACTCTATTGTTGTAGATGTAAAAAAATATTTAAACAACGTTGGTGAATACAATGAAAAAGACGGAACCATCACCGTCGGCCCGGGCGTGATGTTTCCGGTGGTAGAAAAAATCCTTAAAACTCATGGTCGCTACCTGCCCGCTTTCCCAGCAAGTAAAGACATTTGTGCCATTGGTGGGTGTGTGGGTAACAACTGTGCTGGCCCAGACTCACTGCGTTTCGGACACTTTGCCGAATCAGTCGCTAGCTTGGAAGTAGTTTTAAAAGACGGCAACACCTACACCCTCAAACCACTTTCCTACAACGGCTATAAAGCGCTTATCCAACAAAAAAATGCTCATGCCGAAATCGCTAAAGCGGTCTACGAACTCATTAAAAAAAATGAAAAAGAGCTCCACGACGCTCGCCCCCACACCAAGAAAAACACGGCAGGCTACGCGCTGTGGGATGTGGTCACTCCATCGATCAAAGAGTTTGAAAAAGGTGAAGGCACGTTTGATCTCACCCGTTTAGTTTCTGGAAGCCAGGGTACGATTGGTATTCTTTCTAGTATCACTCTCAAAACTGAACCAATCCATGATCATACGGTACTTTTGACGGTGCCGGTGTACCAACTTGAAAAGGCTGGTGAACTTATTACCCACGTATTGCAATATAATCCCATTAACGTCGAGTTATTTGATGGTGCCAGTATGGATTTGGCTGTCCAAAACCCGTACTTCTTCCGTGACCGGATTCCTGGCTTTAATTTCTACCGATTTTTACTTTCTCTGTACACCACCTATAATTTTACATACAAGCGCAAGGCTCCAGAGTTTACTCTCCTTATCACCATCGATACCGAAGCGACCGAACACTCAGCTAATGAAATCGTAGCCGCCACTAAGAAAGCGACGGGCTTACCAATTCGAATTGTAAATGGCACACATAAAAAAGATATGTTCTGGCAAGTTCGAAACGCTAGTTATACCCTTTCAAAACTTCAAGACCTTACTAAACGTCCGGCTGCTTTCCTAGAAGACATGACCGTCCCACCTGAAAATATTTCTCCTTTCTTTACCGATATTAAAAAGCTTCTCAAGAAACACAATGTAACAGCCGCTGTTCATGGCCATGGAGGTAACGGTCACTTACACTTCTATCCGCTGTTGGATTTTACTCAAAATCAGGGTGATAAAGTAGAGGCAATGTCGGAGGACTTCTTTAAAACAGCCATTAAGTACGGTGGTAATATTTGTGGCGAACATAATGACGGTATAATCCGCACTCCCCAGCTTTCTAAAATCTTTAACAAGAAAACGCTTGATTTATTCAAGGAGCTTGAACATCTGTTTGATCCTAAAGATATTTTTAACCCCGGCAAGAAAGTTAATCCTCGCTACGATATTAAGAAGTATTTGCGACACACTAATTAACTCCTCTTCCCCGCCACTCACTTTTTTGGTATAAATGGCAGGCGTTTTAAAGCTTTTTAATTTTAATACGTAGTAAGCTTACAAACCTTTTTGGAGATTTGTGAGTATATTGCTTAAACAATATTTTGGTTTTGTATTGCACTCAACTAATAATATTTCCCAAATATTATTAGCCATCGTCTAACGGCTAGGATTGAAACAATATGGGATATTGTTTCAAGGTTCTCCCCTAAAATTTCAATTTTATGGATGAGAAAATTTACTTAGCTATTTACAAATAAATACAAATATATATTGGCCCCATCGTCTAACGGCTAGGACATATGGTTCTCATCCATAAAATCGGAGTTCGATTCTCCGTGGGGTCACATTCAGAAACTTGGTCAGAAGTAAGCGCAAAATCTGGGCGCGCCGAAGGCGCGCTGTATGGCGAGGAAATGAAATCCGTCTTGCGGGCGCGGGCGAATTCGGAGGGCGGGCAAAATGAGATCGAAATAGTTTTGTCTTTCAGCGCGGGGTTCGTTCCAAAAGAACGAAGAAAATCTCGCATCTCATGGAGATTTTCACTGGTTGCCAGAAACCCCGCGCGTTTTGAATCCAAAATCCATTTCCGCAGGGGTTCGACCCAATTCTTTCTCTCGGCTCGGGCAGATGAAGATTTTGCTTGAAGCGAGCTTTTTTGACGCATGAGCGCGTCCTTTTTCGTCAGATATATATCGCGCTCAATGTCGTGGTTTAGGTATAAATCAACAAGTGCGTCGAGCTTCGCTTCAAGCATTTTCAAATCTTCCTTCATCTGCCCGAGCCGATTTCCCGAAGCGTGGATTTCGTCGTGCTCAAAAACTCCAACTTTTTTGAGCATATAATCTGCCCACGCTTCGGGAAGCGACACTGTTTGAAGCTGTTCTCTAACTTGGAGAGCGAGCGCATCTTCCATTAAATATCTCTGACCACATTTTCCTTTCTTTTTCGTACAACGATAATAACGATAGCGACCACCCATTTTTCCAGTACACCACTGCGCGGTTATCATACTTCCACACTCCCCACAACGAAAAAGTCCGGTGAAAGGAAAATTGTGAGATATTTTGCTATGCCTCGGATGCGCTCGCACGAGAAGTTGTTTCTGCACAGCTTCAAACAGTGTCGGAGAAAGAATTGGCGCAAAGCTTCCGGGAAAATACTCCTCACGATGTTTTGTAAATCCCAAGTAGGCACGATTAGTCAGTATTCTTTTCACGGAAGCTTTGCCAAGTGGCGTTCCGGACTTTTGAGCAACACCGTGGTCAGCCAAAAATTGCGACAGTGAAATGAGGGTATGTGTTCCTTTTACATACTCACCAAACGCGCGGACAATAATTTTAGATTTCACCGGATCAGGTTCGATATTGCGCGTGGTGGGGTTGTTCACATACCCGAATGGAGCGCGGGTTAGCCATTCTCCTCGTCGCAATTTTTGGCGCATACCTCGCTCCACATTTTGCTTCAAATTGTCAGAATAATATTTACTTTGTCCGAACGCCACTTGAAGCATAAAGAGCCCCTGCGGTGTTGGTTCAAACCAAAATGTCGGAAAACGCAAAGAGACGATTTTTGAAGTGTCTACGGCGTAAATGATGCGTCCTCCGTCAATACTATTTCTCGCTAGTCGGTCAGGATGCCACGCGAGAATACCAACATTGCCTAACTTTTCAATTTTGAGCATCATTTCGCCGAACACTTCTCGTCCCGGACTCTTTGCGCTTTTCGACTCTTGAAATTCCTCAAGAATTTCAAGATTTTCTCTGCTCGCAAATTCACGAAGCTCCACAAGTTGAGCTGGAATACTCATAACTTGTTTATCATCATCTTCGGTGCTCTTGCGAGCGTAGAGAAAATATTTTGGTTTGTTCATAAATAGATTTTGGATTCAAAAAAGGAAACTATTAAGATCTCATTTCTTGCTTTCCGCCCGCCCTCCGAATTCGCCCGCGCCCGCAAGACGGATTTCATTTCCTCGCCATACAGCGCGCCTTCGGCGCGCCCAGATTTTGCGCTTACTTCTGACCAAGTTTCTGAATGTGATCTAATCATATCCTTTGCGCGAACCTTTTTCCAACAGAACTCTGACTAATGATATACTTACCACTCAAATCAGAACATGAAACTCATATCCCTAAATATTGAAGGTTTTAAACACCTAGACTTAGTCCAACCATTCCTAAAGAATGAATTAGCTGACACAATTTGTCTCATGGAAGCTCCTCAGAGTTTCCAAAACTGGTTTGTAGCCGAAGGTTATCAATGCACTTTTGCTCCTATGTGTTTAAAAATTCATAGCGGAGAACCGTACCCTGAAGGAATTTTAGTAGCTACTAAATTGGCTCATACAGCAGAAGTGATTCCATATTTTAAACCCACTACTGATATTGTTACCTACGACCACAAAAGAAGACGAGAAACCCAAAATCATTTCGTATTATATTTTGAAACAGACGGTATCAATATAGCCACCACCCACTTTACGTGGAATCCGAAGGGTGAAATCGCTGACGAATATCAGACCTTGGACATGAAAGAAATGTTACAGGCTCTAGAGAAAAAACCGGCCCATGTATTGTGTGGCGATTTGAACATACCACGAAATATTAATACTCTGTACGATGTGTTAAAAAATAAATACCATGACAACATTCCTTATCAATACTATTCTAGTCTAGATAATGAATTACACCGAAAAGGTAAAGCGCAAGAATTTAAAAAGTTATTTGATAGTTTTATGGTTGACTATTTGTTTACCCAAGAACCATACGAAACGACAGATACTAGACTGGTATTTGGTGTGAGTGACCACGCAGCTATAGTGAGTAATGTTAGTAAAAGAAAATAACCTGATATACTGCTTGCGTGCAAACATTAAACGATACCACCCCAGAAAAAATATCCCTTCAAAACCAAGCTTTTAGAATTGGTATGTTGTGGCGCATAGCCTACGGTAGTTTTCGTGTACTTGTAGGTTTGATGCTGGTCCAATTCATTCATCAACCGTTTCCTGATTTTCTGCGCACTATTTTTAGAAATGAATTAATAGAAAACCCCAATGATCTTTTTGCTACTCAGTTGTTGAATTTTTTTAGTCACCATGATTTTACAATAACTTTTTTCTTTGCTTTTTATATAATTTTTTGGGGTGTGATGGATATTTTTCTATCTATCTGTCTACTTAAACACCAGCATTGGGCGTTTCCATTCAGTTTGTTTTTGATTGCTTCCTTTATGATATATGAAATCTTGCGTTTTCTTCATACTCATTCGATAACTTTGTTAATTTTACTCACTATTGATAGTGTGGTTTTTTGGTTAATTTATCGAGAATATAAAAATAGATGGCCAATAATCAAGATGCCTTGGAATAGTAAAAAAGTGTCTGATTAATACCTATTAAATTCTATCCTTGCAGTAGCAATGGATACAAGCTATAAAAGAGTAAGAACAGACCTCTCGAAGGAGGACAAAATGTCGTTAGGCTCGTTGGAAATTGACGAAACTCATCCTATTGATATAGCTGAAGTTCTGGCGGAGTTCCACAATTGGCAATTTAATAGAGTTGATGATGATCAATTAGCCATGACTATAGAGGATCAGTGGCAAAAGTACTCAATTACTCTTGCTTGGTGTGGTGGAGATGAAACCCTACGTCTAATTTGCACATTTGAACTGGACCCGCCTGAAGATAGATTGTCTGCTCTTTACCAAACACTAAACCTTACGAACGATTTGGTTTGGTGTGGATCTTTTAGTTTTTGGAATGACCAAAAACTGATGGTGTGGCGGTATGGACTGTCACTTGCCGGTGTGCAAGTAGCTAGCCAGGCCCAAATTGACAAAATGATTATCGAAGCGGTGGAAAATTCTGAACGATTTTATCCTTCGTTTCAACTCGTTTGTTGGGGAGACAACAGTCCAGCACAGGCCATGGATATTGCTATGACTAAGGCGTATGGCCGAGCGTAGAACAACTGGGTCGCCCTTGCGAAAGCTTGGGCGACCTTTTACTTTAAATTATTTATTTTACTTACCTATTCCCTTGCCTGACGGCATTGGAAATTCCCAGCAAAGCTGGGATCGGAAAAATCGCTAAGCAGTTATCTATTGTCCACCTATTCCCTTGCCTGACGGCATTGGGAATTCCCAGCAAAGCTGGGACTGGAAGAATCGCTAAGCAGTTAGCGATTCTTCCAAGCGTCGGATTGTCGCACTAGTAATTCTCCAGCTTTCTCAGGTTCAGACATTATTTCTTCAACTAATTTCTCCAACCTAATCCCTTGTGAACCTTTAACCAGAATCATATCGCCAGGGTGAAGCATCTCTTGGAGTTCCTTACCCGCTCGCTCTACCTCTTCATATTGAAAAATAACTTTCTCCGACATTCCATGCTCAAGAGCTCCTCTGGCAATACCACGCGCCCGTACTCCCACAGTTATTAGCACATCAGCTGTATGGGCCACTAATTCCCCCATTCGCTCATGCTCACGTACTGAGTATTGCCCAAGCTCTAACATATCGCCCAAAACCGCTATGCGTCGCTTTACTCCCTTTAGCTCTTTAAGTGTCTGAAGTGCACGTTCACACGCCACTGGTGAAGAATTATACGTATCATCAAGTACTGTAGTTTCTTTTATACCAGGAATTAAGCGCATTCGTCCGGCAGGTGGCAAATGATCACGTAGTGCACGTGTAGCATCTTCAATTGATATACCAAACAACGAACCAACTGCTGCTGCTGCTGCATAATTATACGCGTGCTGAACACCAAGTGATCCCTGCACGTACATGAGCGAAGCTGTATCTAGATGAGTTAGAGTAAATTCGAGTGCTTTAGCGTTACCTTTTTCGTAGATTACTTTGTCTGAAGACGCCGTAAATTGTGAAAGCGAGTAGCGACTGTAACCAATCGCTTGCTGGTGGATACTTTCTGCAATCCGTCGAACTTTTTCGTCATCCTGGTTATAGACCAAGACTCCTTCTGGTTTTAGCGCATCAACCAGAACTCTTTTTTCAGCTATTACAGCTTCTGGAGTAGCAAAATATTCTACATGGACAGGCACGTCAGGCAGTCTGGTAAGAACCACTACATCTGGTTGAATCCAGCTCATAAGTTTCGCCATGTCGCCTGGTCTATCAACCCCCATCTCCAACACTAAGACATCAGGATAATCGCTGGGGTGGATTGCAGTCAAGAATCCATCAATAATATTTTTTAGCCACAAAATAGGATTATTCCACCCATTAGGTAAACCCAGCACGGACAACGGAACACCAAGTTCGGAGTTAAAACTTTTTTCACTTTTTCGTACGCGGACATGACCTTTCAGTACCGCATAAATTGCGTCCTTCGTTGAAGTTTTACCAACACTACCAGTGATACCAATAACTTTTGGTTTAGTTCGTTTTAATAGCATTCGTGCTTCCCACGACAAAATAGCAACGACGATATTTTTGAATAGGTTTTTCATACAAGATTAGCGGTCTGGCGGAACAGAATAATAGTTTACCAAAAACTCAGTTATATCAATAAAAGGGTCGGTCAATGTTTCAGACGCGTAGCGCACCCCTTTAGGTTCTACAGTATACAGGAAAACGAGAAATTCTGGGTCATAGGCTGGGAAATAACCAAAAAATGAATGTAAATAACGGTCATCATAGTATCCACCATTGACCCGATCAGCGATTTGCGCAGTTCCAGTTTTGGCCGCTACTGAGTAATTATCGAGCTTGACGGTCCCTCCCCGCAAGGCGTCATCTACCACAGTAACCAACATCCTGGATATCTCCTCACTCGTTTTTTCACTAAACACTCGCTCGCCTTCTGGGTATGTTATTGGTTGAACAGTTCCGTCTTCAAAACGAAGTTCTTTTACCAAGTGCGGTGTGACCAAGGTGCCTCCATTACCTAATGCCGCCAGTGCCCGGGCTGTTTCGATGGGTGTTTGAGCAATTCCTTGTCCGAAAGAAGCAGTGGCGTACTCAACATTGCGCGGTGAATCAAGGTTACTGATTAAACCATACACTTCTCCTGGCAAATCAATTCCAGTTTCTGTTCCTAATTTTAATTTTTTAAAGTAGTTACTAAAATTTTTATTTCCCATTTTATTGACGACAAATGACACTCCAGTATTTAAAGATTGATTGAGTACTTCCTGCATTGACACTGTACCTCTACCCTTTCCATCGTAATTGCAAATGGCATAGTCTTCGATCTCAATACAACCAGGATCGTAGTAGGTAGTATTAGCGGTAACAGCACCGCTATCAAGACCTGCGGCCATGGTCAGCGCTTTCATAATAGAACCCATCTCTTGTACATCTTCTACCAGCGGGTTGCGAAAATCCTCAATCGGTACGTCGGTGCGGTCATTGAGATTAAAGTTTGGGGCGGCTCCCATCGCGTATACTTCTCCGGTTTTAGGATTCATAATAATCCCGGCTGTAAGCTTACTTCCCCATTCTGTCTGCACGTCTTCAAGACGATTTTGCAGGTACCGGGTGACTGTTGGTTCAATGGTAGTAACAATGTCACCCCGACGGGCTGGAGTATTATCAAACACAATTCCACCTAAGTTGCTAAACATTTCTGCAAAGAAATTTACTGACAGTCGTTCGTCATTGCGACGAAGAATATCTTCATAGTACCGCTCTAAACCATAGCGCCCAGAAAGATCATCGCCACTATAGCCCACAAAGCCGATGGTTCTAGCCGCCACATCGTCACCAGGGTAATACCGCCATTGTGTTCGATAAAGCTGTATCCCGGGCAGGTCGAATTTTGCAATAGCAGTGGCGTCATCTTCTACTACTCTTTGATACAACTCAACGTACACTCGTTCTTTATTTGAGACTTTGTTTATAAAATCATCTTTTTCAATATCTAAAATTGTGCTTATTTTTTCATACGCTTCGCTCGCATTGGTAACGAGTTGTGGATTAGCGGTCAGTACGTACCCTGATTGGACGGTAGCCGCCGACACTAAATCCCCATCTTTGGTAGTAAAGTAAATGCTTCCTCGCGAATATAAATCACGTACCGTATGTACGTACTGAGCTTCTCCTCTGGAAACATAGGTTTCACCATTGGCAATTTGAATATTGTACAATCGACCAACCAAGACAAGAGCTAGTAGTAATATACCAGCAGAAATTATTCGTATTCTAATGACGGCTCTATCTCTCATTTAAAGTTGTATTAAGTACCAAGCTTGAAGCTTTGCGGTTTATATACACTTTTTTTTCTGCTTTATTATATCCATCTAAAGTAGCCACACTGGCGCTCAAACTATGTTGGGCCTCAATATAGGAACTTTCTAATGAGGCAATTTTAGAATTAACTTCCTTAATGTTCTGATTAACTTCTTGACGTATTACCACATGAATAATCGAGACACTTAAAAAATATAAGTACAAACCAATGAGTGCAAAAAGAACCCCACCCAAAGCAATAATCCAGGTTTCTTTTTTACTTTTTAGTAATTTTCTCACTAATATGTTCATATTTTTTCTACAATTCTCAGTTTTGCGCTGCGAGCGCGCGGGTTATCCTGTAATTCTTCAGCCGAAGCTGTAACTGGTTTTTTGGTGACAAGCACAGCTTGTCCGTCGTCCTTAAGAGACCTAAATCGGTGTTTAACAACTCGGTCTTCTAAACTATGAAAAGTGATGACGGCTAATCGTCCTTGTGGTTCAAGGATGGAAAAGGCTGCATCTATGAATTTTTCAACCACCTCAAGCTCATCATTGACTACTATGCGTAAGGCCTGGAAGGTCTTGGTAGCCGGATGGATACGAACTCTGGGATTCTTTTTTATCACTCTGGAGATAACCTCAGCCAATTGACCAGAAGACACAATTGGTGCTTCTTCTCTTGCTTCTACTATTGCTTTGGCAATTTTTCGCGACTGTCTTTCTTCGCCGTAGGCATAAATGACATTAGCGATATCTTCTTCTTTCCAGTCGTTCACTACATCATGGGCAGTAAACGCGTAGTCGGAAGGATTCCCGTAAGTCATATAAAGCGGTTCATTTACTTGGAAAGAAAAACCTTTTCCTCCTTCCGCAAACTGCTCCATTCGCCAACCGAGGTCAGCTAGAATTCCTTGTATGTTTTTGAGTTTGTGTTTTGTAACGACCGTTGCGACATCCTTGAAGTTTGCACACTCGAGATATATGTGAGCCTCTGATTTGGGTACTCCTTTTTTAAGAAAAGTATCTAAGGCTGTTTGATCAGCATCTATTCCTAAGAAAGAATTGTCTGAGCCAAGTTGTGAAATTATTTCAGCACTATGACCCCCACTCCCTACGGTGGCGTCGATGTAGGTCCCTGACCTTTGTATATTGAGCGCACCAACTGCTTCAGTGCGCAGTACGGTGTGATGAAGATTCATTTTGATTTGAAGATAGACTAGAGGACGCCGATTTCACCAAGCTTCTCTGCTAACGCATCAGCCTGTTTCTCAATCCGACGTTTGTACTCTGTCCATTTCTTCTCATCCCAAATTTCTACCCGAGAATGTATACCAGCGAGAACTACCTTGTTCTTCAACCCGGCAAAATCGTGTAAAAAGTCTGGCACGAGAATACGTCCAACACTATCTACCTCCGCTTCAACCGCTCCCGAAAGGAAGAATCGGTTAAACCCTCTTGTATCCGCCTGGCCGAGTGGAAGTTCAGATACCTTATCGGTTATCTTCTTCCACTCGGCATTTGGATACACAAAGAGACAGTTATCTAAGCCACGCGTAATGACGAGTTTTTTTCCAAGCTCCCTTCTCCATTTACTGGGGAGGGACAGCCGACGCTTGGGGTCCAACGTATGTTTGTATTCGCCAATTAACATGATTTAGATACGGTCGAGACTAGCTCACAAGACGAGAGACATCTTTTGCTCTCCACAAGCATTTTGATCTCTCCCTGCTTGTGAGCTAGTTTTCTTTCAATAATTACTAATGTAACTATCTTACCACTATCTCCCACCACGTGCACATTATATAACACCTCATCCCACCACGTCACACAGTTATGCACACCTGGCCACCTGGTTAAGAAAGTAAAACAACCGGAAGGTATTTAAAACACGAGTCGAGCTCTCCGCTCAGGAGTTTAGGAGACCCCTTCCGCGAGGTTTTAAAACCTTCCGGTTGTTTTTTCTACGAAACAAAATTTAATTTAAAAGTCGGCGAGCTGTGCTCACCGCCCAAACAAAAACCGCCCCATCATTGCTGTGGGGCGGGTGGAGGTTCATTCAGAACCGAACAGTTCATTTTCGTCTTTCTTAAGTTCTTCAAGAGATTTAACCAACAATGTCGCCTCTCCGACAAACGTTCGAAGTTGTTCAGGCGAAAACACAAGACTAATCCGTTGTTTTTCAATCCCATCTCCATGACACATTGAAATCAGTACTTCTCCTGAATCACCATTTGGAGAATCTGGAACGGCCATTTCGCCAGTTATTTCAAGATCTTTTACCTCTGTGAAATTTAGCGTCGCTTCATACACAGTTATCATCCTGTCCTCCTTTTACTAAACACTAAAGTACCCTATATATTATTTTAGTCTAGTCTTTCGGGCGCATCAGCGGGAAGAGCTGAGTTTCGCGCAGTGGCTTCCCTGCCAAGAACGCAAAGAGGCGTTCACCAAACCCAAAGCCGCAGGTTGGTGGCATGCCGTATTCAAGCATTTCTACAAATTCCCAGTCGGGCATCATCGCTTCTTCATCTCCCGCCTCGAGAAGTGTACGCTGCACTTCAAAGCGCTCGCGTTGATCTATCGGGTCATTGAGCTCACTGTACCCCCTCCCGACTTCGCTACCAGCGATAATCGGCTGGAACATTTCGACCGTGTTACCATCGGCCCGAGCTTTCGCTAGCGGTGCTACTAGCTTGGGATGATTTACTAAGAACGCTGGACCAGCGATGTTCTTGCGACAGTACTTCCAGAGCGTGTCAGTCAGTCGTTCGCGGTTGTCACCTTCGTACTCTACGTTAAGTTCCCCAAGCTTCTGTTTCATTTCACTTTCTGAGGCGGTGATGATGTTGATACTCGTTTGCTTTTCGATTTCTCCAACGTAATCAATTTCTACCCATTCAGCGGCGAGATCAAAACTATGCCCGCGGGCTTCAAATTTTGTTGTGCCAAATACTTTTTCTGCAATCTCAATATACAGTTCACGCACCAATTTCATTCCATCGCGATAATCAGCATACGCCCAGTAGAATTCCATGTTGGTAAATTCCTGGAGGTGCTCTGGACTGGTGCCTTCATTGCGGTACGCTTTACCAATTTCGAAGGTTTTATCAAAACCGCCGGCCATGAGTCGCTTCTGCCACAGCTCACCAATTGAAATACGCAGATACACATCCATATCAAAATCGTTGTGATGAGTTTTAAACGGTCGGGCTTCGGCGCCACCGGTAGTATGTTCGAGTGTTGGTGTCTCCACCTCCAAAAAACCATGCTGCTTCATAAACGCGCGGGTGACATCCCAGAACTTGGCCTTCTTCACAAACATCTCCCTCTGCTCTTCATTTAAAAGCAAATCAAGATAACGCTTTCGGTAGCGTTCATCTTCGTCTTTGATACCAAAGTGTTCGGTCGGGATACTTTGTAAAGCCTTTCCGAGCACTCGCCAGTTCTTTACTAAAATTGCCTGGGTCTCGCGCTTAGTCACATAGGCCGGACCAGTGATTTCGATAAAGTCGCCGGTGCTCATGGTTTCCAGAAGCTGGCTGAAAAGTTCTTCACCCAGTTCATCTTTCTGGCAAAAACCCTGAATCTTGCCAGAGCCGTCCATAACATCAATAAACGCTAAGGCGCCGTGTTCGCGCATAGCCATAATTCGTCCAGCCACAGTGACCGACTCTTGGGTGGTATTTAAATTATCAAAATTAGCCAAAACCTCACATACTTGGTGAGTAGCATTGGCTTTACTGGGGTACGGATTGATACCAAGCTCGCGCAAGCGGGCAATCTTCTTCTCGCGGTCTGCACGGAGATCTTCAATGTTAGACATGGCTCTAATCCTAACGTACAGACAACAAATTGAAAAGCCCGGCGCCAATGGCGCCGGGCTTTTCATTTTAGTTATTCAACTTTCAATATTTTGTAACTTTGTTTTCCTCCCGGTGTATCGAATACAAACGTATCCCCCTTGCTCTTACCCATTAAAGCTTCTCCTAATGGTGAGAGGTACGAAAGCTTATGTTCATGAATATTAGCTTCTTCTGAACCGACAATAGTGTACGTCAAAGTATTTTTTTCTCCCGTCTTTTGAATAGATACAGCTGAACCAAGTCCAATCACCCCACCTTTTTTATCATGAGCCACAATCTTGGCTTCTTTAATTACCTGCTCCAAGTGCTGGATACGCTCTTCAATAGCTGCTTGCATGTCACGAGCTTCTTGGTACTCGGCATTTTCAGAGAGGTCACCAAGACTACGGGCATACTCAAGTGACTCGGCTACTTCTTTACGACGAGTGGTTTTGAGGTGTTCTAATTCCTTCTTTAGCTCTTCAAACTTCTCCGGGGTCAAAAATTCTTGTACATCTGTCATAGGATTGAAATTAAATTGTGTCCCCAATTATACGTAGGGTGAGCATGAAGTCAAACCCGACCCTAACTTTCTCGTTGTGTACGAATAGGACAAGCTATACAGACCGTATTATTTTGATGCAAATTGTAAATAATCAACTAATCTAGAGTGCTACCACCCAAGAGATTACGAGAAAGTTAGGGTGGGTTCACATTGTAGGTACATTATTGTTTTGTGGCAGACGACAAAGTTACTCGCTAACAGTGGTGTCTATTCCCAAATACTCAGGACGGTTGGTGTGTATCCAATCCATCACACTACCCATAATTGTTGTCGCTCCAAGCTTATTGCTCCTTGGCGCATGTTCCATCATCAAAATAAACGCGTACTTAGGATCTTCGTACGGCCAGAAGCCAGCGGCCCATGAGTTTACATACCGATTACCCGCTCCGACTTCGGCTGTACCGGATTTGGCGGCTACTTTTATGTATTTTTTTTCAAGTCCTCGGGCTGTTCCACCAGGATAATTCGTGGTCATGTTCATCGCCTCATGAATGACTTTCAAGGTGGCTGGATCAAGCTCTATTCGCTCGGATTCCCCCACCACGTCTTTCCCTAAGTGCGGTTTAAAGAACGTACCTCCGTTAGCAATAGCCGCATATGCCCGCAACATCTGAATCGGAGTAACCTGCCAACCAAACTGACCAATAGAGGTGTTGTAGGTATCCCCCAAGCGCCAATCCTCACCAAAGGCTTCTTCTTTCCATGCCGGACTTGGTACCGTCCCTGATTGTTCACCAAGAAGAGCAATGTCGGTCGTTTGGCCAAATTTGAATAAATCATAGTACTCATTCATTTTATTTATTCCCAGGCCTCGTTGTGAGCCATAACCACCGCTGATGTAATACATGTACACATTACTAGAAAAAGCGAGCGATTCGCGAGCATTCATTCGGCCATGGGCACGCCAGTCAGTAAAGACCGATGGTTGACTTGGTATGTATGGATTAGGAATCACAATCTGACCGGTACTTACAATGGAAGTCTCTGGGGTGATAATCCCTTCCATAAGCGCTCCGTACACCAAAAACGGTTTTACTACCGAACCAGGAGTATACACACCACCAATCACTTTATTTAAAAACGGCAATCTTTCATCGTTCGTGTATTGATTTATTAAATCAATATCATCTCCATCGGCCATCACTTCAGGGTCAAAGGAAGGATAGCTGGTCATAGCTAAAATTTCCCCAGTGGTAACATCCATAATGGCTCCTGCTCCACTTCGAAAACCAGCCTTTAGGGATGAAGTGGCAATAATGTTATACATGGCTTCGCTTAATTCAGCGTCGACTGACAAGGTAATTTCTTCACCCGGTTTTGGCAAATCAACTACACTACTAGAAATAACATCACCGTGAGCATTAACCTCCACTAACTGCGATCCATTTACCCCAGCTAAAATATTATTGAACGATTCTTCTACACCGCTGCGACCCAAATACTCGGTTCGAAAATAAAATCCCTTTTTATCTTTTTTAGGGTAACTTACAAAACCTATCAATTGTCCAAGGCCTTGTCGATCAGTATAAGCTCGTACCGGAAAGCCATATTCACCGGTAGTATCAATTTCATTCCAAGCCAATAATTCACCATTACGGTCATAGATAACTCCTCGCTCGGCAATAATGATTGCTTCGGACAGTTTATTTTGTTCACTTTGTTCACGATAATCATCTCCAGCCAGGACCTGAAGTGAAAAAGCTCGCCACGTAAAGGTGCTCGCAATAAGTGTAAAAAGAACACCAATGATAAATATACTTCTGTTTCTAATTGGTGTTTCAATACGACCCTCTGCGCGACGGGTATCAAACGAAGGTAGGTTTGAAGAATCAAGAAGAATTTCGTCAAACTCAAATAATGGTTTTTTTGTACGAAATAATTTCATGCTGTAGTTTCAATGGTGAGATACGGGCGAATGAGCTCAGCAACCACCAATACCCCGGCAGTAGCTAACACATACAACGGTACATATGAGTAGTATAAACCAAACTGAGCATCAATAATGGCCGCCACAATCAAACACATATAACCACGATACCGAAGAGCGATAACAAAAGAAACAGCTAGAAAAAAACTCATTGGTAAAAGTAGTGCAAAAATATATGATACAACTAGTAAAACATAATACATAGTTATTCTGATGAGGTTGTGCTTGGGGTAGATATTACTGTAGAAGTAGCAGAACTAGTAGCATGATTGATTGGTACGTCTACAATTAATTGCGAATTAATAGTTTCAGTTACCGCTGCCGCCGCAGCTTCAAAAGTAATCGTATCGATAGCGTCAAGACTAACCGTTACTGCCCGCAGTGTTTGAATTGGGGTACCGACAGTCACATAACCATTTTGTACTGGTTCAGCTGGAATTGAAATCACCTCCTCAACTGAGCCATACACACCACTACCTAGAGCCGGTACCACTACTAAATTACCGACATCGAGATGAATTCCTTGGGGCACATTTACCTTCAACACCCCACCGCCTTCACCGACTGCAGTGGCATACACATTGGGGCCAATTACGAACACTGACGATTCAATTCCGGGCGAACTGGCGAGAGCCACCAAGGCGCTATCTGGGTACGCACGAGCAATTAAGCCAACCGCTTTATCACCATTGATATATACGACTGCGTTTTCTTTTATGCCATCATTACTTCCCCTGTCTATCAATAAAGCATCAAACGGTAGCTGGGGTGGTCGTCCTATTATGTTAGAGAGTAGTCGCGGTGAACTGGTGCCTGAGACCATCGACAACAATTGTTGGTTTTCTGCCACAAGATTAGCTAATGTTTTTCTATCACCATCATAACTAGCAATTTTTGATTTAAGTTCAGTGATCTCGTCCTGCAACATTTTTCTATCACGAAAATATGAAGGGATAGTGCCACTAGAGGTAAAGAGCCAGTTTGAAACTGAAAAAACGCTCCCGTTGGCAAACGAAGCCACATTTCCAAGCCACGGACGAAATAAAATAACCACTAGCGCCAAACCCAACGCTACCAGAATAATGCGTTTGGTGTGAGGTTTGTTATTTAAGCTGTTGTGATAGTTCGCCTTCATTGTCTATAAGTATGTCTTCATAATACTCTAAATCTTCTAAGACAATACCAGTTCCGCGTACAACGGCTCGCAAAGGATCAGGCACCACAATAACCGGTACCTGTAGTACCTCCTCAAGCAATTCTCCAATACCGAGGATAAGAGCTCCACCGCCCGATAAGTGAACACCACGTTGCATAATATCAGCCAAAATTTCTGGTGGTGTTTCCTCAAGTACGTTACGGACTGACTCCACGATAGAATTTACTGAATTAGAAATAGCTTCGCGTATGTCGGTGTCGGTAATAACCACTTCTCGTGGTAAACCGGTCACTACATCACGCCCACGTACTACCAAATCTTTAGAGTGCTCACTTTTAAGAATATTAGCCAAACCAATCTTGGCATCTTCAGCAGTTTTATCTCCAACCAACACTTTAAATTGAGTTCTAATGTAGCTAACGATATTAGCATTAAGATGATCCCCTGCTACCCGAAGATTTTTTGACACCACCACACCATTAAGAGAAATTACGGCGATATCGGTATTACCGCCTCCAATATCAATAATCATGCTGCCGGAAGCTTTACCGATAGGTAGTTTGGCACCGATGGCCGCTGCCATTGGTTCTTCGATTAGAAACACATCTCGCGCCCCAGCATTTTTCACTGCATCACGTACAGCCCGCATTTCTACGTTAGTGATACCTGATGGCACACCCACTACCACACGTGGAGCAATAAAATTTCTGGTTTCACTACGTACTTTAGTAATAAGATACGCAATCATTTCCTCAGTCACCTCAAAATCTGAAATAACTCCTTCGATAAGCGGACGTACCACTTCGATATGGGCTGGTGTACGACCAAGCATAGTCTTGGCTTCATTACCCACTGCTACCAACTGGCCAGTCTTTTTATTAATAGCGACAATAGTCGGCTCATTGAGAACTATACCTTTACCCTTAACATACACAAGAGTATTAGCCGTTCCTAAATCAATACCTATATCAGTTGAAACTGAACCAATAAGTAGACTGAGAAATTTTTTACCTCGTTTAATTGCCATAAGAATTACGCTTCTGTAGCGAAATCATCGTATAATTCATCTTCCATCAAAAAGCGCACTTCTCCACCCTTACGTGTCACTACCTCAAACTGACCTTCTTCTTTGGTTTTTTTTGAGGCCACTACACGATATGGCATACCAAGTAAATCTGAGTCAGCAAATTTTTCGCCGGCCCGGGCTTCGATACGGTCATCGTATAGCACTTCAACTCCACGCTTTTTAAGTGAGTCGTAAACACCATCGGCAAAATCTTTTATCTCACTATCGTCAAGATTTAAACCAACTAAATGTACTGTAAACGGAGCAATGCTCTCCGGCCAGATAATTCCTTTCTCGTCGGAAAGTAAATCAACTACCGTTCCCATTGCTCGAGCCGGCCCAATACCATATGAGCCCATAATAACTGGCACTTCCTCACCTGCTTCATTTTTGTAAGTCAGACCAATTGCTTCTGAAAATTTAGTACCTAAAGAGAAAATATTTCCCACCTCAATACTTTTACGTTTCTCAAGTTCGTCTTTGGTTACACCAAGCTCAGAGAGATCCGCCTCTGCGAGCACCTCTTCATTTACCGCTATTCCTTTAGCTTCATTTACATACACAATATCTTCCCCGGCTTCAGCGAGTGTTTGGAATTCATGGCTAAATTTGGTGAATGCTCCACCAGAAGCAAAAGTTTTGTACGTTTTATCTCCTATACCAATACGATCAAAGACATTTTTATAGGCAATGGCATACGCTTCATAAATCTCAGCGTGTTGTTCTTCAGTGGCACAAAATGTATATAGGTCTTTCATCCAGAACTCTCGAGTTCTCATAATTCCACTTTTGGCTCGCATTTCGTTTCGGAATTTTGTTTGAATATGATACGCCGAAAACGGAAGGTCTTTGTATGAAGAAACATACTTGGACATAATCTCTGTAATTACTTCTTCATGTGTCCATGCAAAACCAATATCACCGCCGGCTTTTAATTCACCTTTAAACCAGACATCAACTTTATCATCATCCCAACGATCACTTTTTTTCCAAAGTTCTGGATCTTGGAGACTCGGCATATACATTTCTTGAGCACCAACCGCATTCATTTCTTCACGAATGATTGTATTAATTTTTTCAATTACCTTAAGTCCGAGCGGAAGAAAGGTGTAGACTCCGGCCATGTTTTTATAGACATAGCCGCCACGAATGAGAAGCTGGGCATTCTTCGCCACCTCATCCGCTGGGGCCTCTTTCAAGGTTTTCGTAAATAGTTGAGTTTGTTTCATATTTTAGTAGTTAATCATTAGTAAAATAGCCATTAGTTAATGAGTACCACTATGGGCATTGGAAACAAAAATACCATCATAAGAGTCTTATACTATCGGTAAAACCCCGAAGCTTCAAGTTTTTCGTCACCCATTGAACTTTTTCCGAAATTGAAAAATTATGCTGGATGCGAGGCGTAGGAGGAAAATTGTTGGAGGCGTATGTTTATACGTTGACAACTATTTTACCGAACTACAACAAAGCAGACGGTACAATTTTTACAATTTCGGTTTTAGATAAGTTTAGCAATGTCTGACCAAGTCACCGCCACCATCAGAGCAATCAATAAAAAGAATCCGATAGTGTTAAGACGGGCGACCCAAACTGGTTTAATCGGCGAACCCTTAACTACCTCAATAGCCACAAACAATAATCTACCTCCATCAAGTGCCGGAAAAGGTAGTAAATTTATAACCGCTAAGTTTACAGAAATAAGAGCAGTAAAAAGAAGTAGTGAAGTCAAACCAAACTGGGAAGCCTCTTCAACCAAACCAACAATGCCGATCGGACCAGCCACTCCAGACAGATCTGCACGGAATAACAGTGTGTCATAGAGTAATTTGCTAATACCGGTAGTAACGGCAATTAATGTGTGAAAAGTTTGTTTTGTCCCTTCAATTACAGCGATATGAATCGGTTCTCTCACCACATCAATCATTGCCAAAGCCACACCCATGACTGCTCTATCGGGCATTTCTTCTACTAAACCAGTAATAGGAGTCACCGGAACCGTCTTTTCTTCTCCTGCGTAGGTATAGGTAACTTCAAGAGACTGGTTTGGTCTATCCTCAGTAAAGGCTTGGAATGAAGACACATTGAGGATTTGGTCAGACTCACCGTTTGACGAAAGACCAGTGATTACTGCCCCGCGAGGCAAACCAGCTTCTGCTGCTGGACTGTCAGTGATCACTTCAGACACAATCAAGCGTGCATCGGCTGTTGCTTCTGCTTCATCGACGACGGTAGGAATGCCGAGAGCAAAAACAAGAACAAACAATAGCCAAGCAAACATCATATTCATCATTACACCGGCAATAAGTACCATGCTTTGTTGGAGTGGTGATTTGGCGATAAAAGAACGGTCACGGTCTGGTGAGGATGCGGCATCAGCCGTATCCTCACCAAAGATTTTAACGAACCCTCCAATCGGTAGAAGATTGAAAGAATATTCGGTTTCACCTCTTTTGATACTAGCTACTTTAGGAGGAAAACCGATTCCAAACTCATCAACTCGCATACCTGTCTTTTTGGCTACCCAAAAATGACCGAACTCATGCACTAACACCAGTACAAAAATTACAATAAAAAATAAGATGACTGACATAGATGCAATTCTGAATTATTGATTAAACTGAAGTAATATTTTTCTCTTTGGCAGTATAGAGAGAATCTAGCGAATTGTTGGCTGCATCAACTTCTTTTTGGATTGACTCTTTTAAGCGGAATTTTTCATCCTCACTCAACTCACCATCTTTTTCGGCTTTTTCAACCTGTTTCATGATTTCGTCACGAGCGTTACGTAATGACACTCTGGCTTCTTCGTGTTTATGCTTTGCAACTTTAGCCAACTGGGTTCGGCGTTCACCGGTAAGTTCTGGAAATATCACCCGCAAACCTGTACTATCTGTAACTACTGAAAGACCCAAATCAGCATCAATAATAGCGCGCTCCACTGCAGCGACCTGGCTCGCGTCCCAAACCGAAACACGCAGTGTGCGAGCATCTTCTACCCCAACGGTGCCAACTTGATTAAGCGGCATTTTCGCCCCATAGGAATCAACCCGAACCGCATCCAATAATGTAGCGGAAGCTTCGCCGGTTCGTATACTGGCAAATTCTTTTCCAAGCCAATCGACTATTTCTTTGGCTCGTTCTGTAAATGTAGAAGTATCAAAATTCATATGTGGTTATTCTAGCCATTTAAGTAAATATTCACAAGTAATATAAGATTTATATAATTAACGCTAAGTGTTCCAACAGCATTTTGGCTGATGCCCCAGGTCCTTGAATATGTTTTGTAACGAACAGCACCTCTTTAGCAATTGACGTAGATAATTTTTTTTCAATACATAATTGTTCAATTCCTTGCAATAGACCCTGTTGCCACGCTGTGTCTTTGGCGGTTGTTTTTTCGGCAATTAATTCCAGTCTTTCCGTACACCCTAATCTCATAAAACCTTCTGAAATGTCAGAAACCCTAGCTTTTTCTGTGCTAAAAATTTGAAACCGTGAACGAAGAGTTGGCAACAACCGGGAATGATCTGAAATTACAAAGTGGAAACTAGTATGTACTGGTGGTTCTTCTAACACTTTAAGTAGAGCATTTTGGGCTTCAATATTTATTTGATCGGACACCACGACTATCGCTCGGTTACCACCGCTGGACAAGGGTTGGCTGTAGGCTTGATTAATTAATTGACGCACTGTGCCAATCGACAGTTTCGGCTCTACTATTTCTACAAAATCAACTTTGTCGATATACGACAAATCTGGCAAAGACTCTCTAGAAATATATAAATTGGCGTGATGCATTAACTCTATTATGCCAATATTTTAGCGTTTTGCATCTTTAAGCACTTTACGAACCACCCGACGTAGAAAATGATCAAAGGTTTCTGAGTGTTGAGGAACGATTGATTGTTCGTACCGCCAACCATTAATATAATCGTTGATGCTTTGCTGGATCTCACCAGTCGCCCCAGTAAATGTGCCATTCATGATTGAAATCATTGTATTGTCTTTGATGCTGACATACAAAGGATGATCAATCCCTCCTGGACCCATACCAAAAAGACCGCTGCCTTTAAATATTTTCCATTCCGACAATAATTGAGTGAGGCCAATTGTAATGTCGGGAGTCATTAAGTCTTCACTCGTTTCAGCATGATGCAGCGTGGCAGATTTTACTTTGACGCTGGTTGCAGACGTATCTTGAGATATCGGAGGTGGTGGCGGTGTTGGACGTATTTCCCTCTCAGTTGGCGGTACTGGTGGGGATAACTTTTGAGGTATTCCAACACTACGCGCTGGCCTTGAAAAACCATACGTGGGGATATCTTGCAGCGGCATTCCTCCGAGTTGACGTTCTTCTTTTTTTTCTGATGGCACTACTTGAGTATCTACTGACTCAGAAACTTGTTCGGCAGCCACTTTTTTCCACATCTCTTCGTCTTGTACTAGATTCTCTTTTATACCTTGAGGAATCAAAGGACTGACTGGTGTTGGTATAACAGATTCTGATTGTGGAGCTGGAGTTGCTGGTTCAGCTATAGGTTGTTCTGGTTGTACGGGCAAAGTAGTAGTGTTCACATGGGTAACAGGAATGTGATTTGGCGATGGTTCAAAATCTGGTTTTATACCACGCTCAGCCACACCCTTTACCGCCACAAACGCCTTTTCCAAATTTGCCATCGCTTGAGTCGCTTCTTCTTTAGTACCGCTGTTAGTTTTTTTCATCGCCTCAAGTAGCGAAGTCATATACTGTTTACCGACTGCGTTATCTATATCAACCAAATTAACGGGATTCCCCACCAAGGTGATCACTTCTCTTTTTATCTCCAATATTCTATCGATACTACTTTTTTCAGCTACTGGCGTTGAGACCGACTCAAGGGTCGGTACTTGAGATGAAGCCGGAGTAGGTTGAACAAGGGGCTCAACTGCTGGCGCAGCAGCTACTGGTGGGACAGTAGTAGTACCTGCTGTATTTTGTACCGCCGGTGTTGGCGTAACTACTGGCGGCTGTGCTGGCGATGTCGCAGTTTTGGGTGATTTTGGTTTGTCAAAACTTGGAACCGGGCGACTTCCAGAAAAACCGAAAGGTTTTGTTGGTTTTGGTTCTGGTTTTTGGTCAGCAGGTTTTTCACCTCCAACCTCTACTACAGGCTCAGCATCTTTAGCAGCTGGTTTGGAGCCAGGGATAAGAGCTAGGCTAGAAAGAATTGCTTCTAATTCATCTCGTACCCCCGAATCTCCTCCTGTTTGGGCATATTTAAGAACCATTTCTCGGATAGTGGTTTTAGTTTGCGCAGAGAGACTAGAGGTACGGAGTTGTTTTAGAAGATTAGCAATACCTTGCTGAGTTTCCAAGTCAAAAGCAGCAGCAGTTTTTGCTGCAGAAGCTACATGTGAAGAACTACCCGATACCTCCGGCATAATACTTTCATTGTAACACCTTACATTTTTTAGCGAACACTTTTGTGGTTACGCGCTGTGTATATTTAGATGCCAAGTAGGCGGGTACGAGTTCCTTCGGTGTTAGTTTCTGTTCCGTGACGCTGGGCCTTGATTATTCCTTGGTAAAGTTTTGGAACGTACTCACCAAGTATCATATGTGGTTCTAAATGTGGAGCAAATCCTCCGGCCCGTTGTTGTAGGTTAGCTAACCATATCCGTGATTTATCACTGGTGTCTTTGGTGCGCAAAAAATCGTCTACTCGCATTTCAGAAAGAGCTCTAACTACACCGAAATATTTACCTTCGGCCCATTCTGTTTGCATGCCTTTATTGCGTAATTCCTTCAACATTAAATTTTCGGCAGCTGAAGCAATTTCGGCCATGTCTTCTATTTCATTGTTTCTATCTTGTATCGACTCTTGTCGATATACTCTAGCTTCAGAATCTTCTCTAGTTTCATCTGGTAAATCCTCAAATGGCAATTCAGGTTTATCGTTTTCGGCAAAAACTTCATGGACTGTTTCTGTTGGAGTTATTACTTCACCAGTATCATCAATCATATTATTTTGATACATTTCAAATTCAAAAATGGCTTCATGGAGATCATGCAAACGTTGCATTTTTTCAGCTAACAATTCTTCGGAAAAAACCTTCACTTTGTCTTTATATTCTTGAATTAGGTTTTTAATCTCATCCTTAACACGGCGATACTTTTTTCGAGTTTGTAAATCAGCTTTCCAGGCATCTACTTCTTGAGTTAGTGAGTTAAGATCAGTATCAAGTCTTATTATTTCCTTTTCTATTTCAGAAAAATCAGTTGATTCGTTATTTGTAGCTACTTCAACTTTGGGCGTTTCACCTATCTTTTCTTCACTAACTTTTAAAAATCTTTTAAGTGGCTCTGGACTAGCTGTTGTGTTTCCATTTTCGGAGACATGTGTGCGTCTTTCAACTATTTCTCCTTCTGGCTCATTCAACACTGCTTCCTTTGTATCATCTAAATTAACTACTGTTTCTGCTCCACCGAGTGGTTCTTTGGTTGGTACTTTTACTTCCTCTGAAGGTTTAGTGTTAATATTTGCAACCTTAGGTACTGTATTAAGATTAGCAGCGCTTTCTCGCATACGATTTATAATTCTGTCTATTTGAGCATCATCAGTCGGCACTTCAACTACGTTTGACCGCTCATCACTCTCGGTTGTCAGTTCTTCTGCCTCAACAACTTCAGATGTAACTGCATCTAGAATATCAATCTTACTGTCTTCAACGATTGGTTCAATAGAATCTACTGCTTCCTCTTTGTCGTCCTCTGGCTCGGTAGCCAAAGCTTCTGCTTCAACCACTGTTTCGTTCTCTTCTTCAAACTCATCATCAGATTCCCAATTATTAATAACGGCCTGCATAACTTCATACTCTGTTCGGTAGTCTGGCACTTCTGGTTTAAAGGCTGGATTAACAAAACTCGTATCAATACCTAAGCGCTTAGCACCAGATTGTTCACGAGAAAAATCAGGATACCTCTCCTGGAAACTTTTTCTTCCTGTTTTTTGTTGAGCACCTTCCATAATGTCACTACTATATCACCTCGAGCCAAGTGGGCGTGGGGATGCAGCCGCCTGCGGTGGCTGCATCTTTTGGTACCGAGCCTGAATTTCCGCCTCCACTTCACCTCGCGGGCGTCCATAACGAGCTAAACTATTAGCAATCAGCTGTGGTACTCTTGAACTCTCAACTTCTGGTGGTGGTAAGGTATTCATACTAAACGGCGGGGTCGGCACACCGTTAGCTAGAATACGCATATAGGCTTGGTAGTTAGGAATATTCATAATTTCATTAGCCGCAAAAACGGTACCTAACTGGTGCTCTAAAAACTGAGCGTCTTCCGGACCAACCCGAAAGACAGCCATCGAGCCGACGTTTCCGAAAACGGCATCCCGAATCTTTTCATCAAGCTGCGCTATAAATTGATGAGCCACCACCAGTCCTAGTTTGTACTTACGCGCTTCAGAAAGAATTGCTGAAATAGATGGTGTAGACACATTCTGAAACTCATCAATATGTAAGAAAAATGGAGGTAAATTCATACCCGGGCTATCAACCCGTGATAACGCCGCCATAAGAATTTTGCCGACCACAATCATCCCAATGAGATTGGCATTGATTTCACCCAAACGACCCTTGGACAGGTTAACTAAAAGTATCTTGCGAGTATCCATCACATCGCGGAAGTTGAAGGTTGATTCTTGCTGCCCAATGATTGGACGAATGTAATCGTTGGCCGTAAAGACGTCAAACTTAGAAACGATATACGGCACGATATTTTCAAGCGAAGCTTCTCCGCCCGCTTTCGTCGCAATTTCTCGCCAGAATTGCGTCACCACCGGGTTAGTCGCGTGCTCGAGTTTCATACGACGATAACTAGCATCACTCATCACTCGCGAGATATCCATCAATGTATTACCGCTTTCGGGGTGATCCATGACCAACAATGTGGCGTTGCGGAAGTATTGCTCAAACATCGGTCCCATGCTTTCTGGATTAGCACCGTACAATTTTTGGAATATTGAAAAAAGCTCATTGACGACAAAGGTTTTTTGCTCGGGTTTGTTTTTATCGTACTCAAGCATGTTGAGCCCGACCACTTGTTCCATCTGTGATGGATCAAAATAAATCACGTCTTTTTCACGTTCTTTGGGTACGGCTGCCAGTACATCCTCAATGTCGGTTCCGTGTGGGTCAATCATACACACCCCAGCACCAGCTAAAATATCTTGGATGATCAGATTCTTCATAAACACCGACTTACCAGTACCGGTTTGTCCGATGATATAAAAGTGTCGCATCCGGTCGAGCTCAGTCACGTAGACTGGACTCTCCACCCCACGGTGGGCATTAGTGCCCAACAGGGTACCTTCAGCCGGCATCTCGGTGGGGGCGGCGGCTGTTTTAGCATGTGTTTGTTTAAATTGTGGCGCCGCCCCCACCCCACTTTCTGGCAAGTGGAAAATAGTGGCGAGCTCATGTTCTGAGAGCGGTACCACGCTCTTTTTATCAAATTCCCGAAAGGAAAAAGCTTTTATGGCTTTACTTAATGGCTTCACCCCGGTAATGCGGTTGAAAACAAACGTGTTTCCTTCCATGTTTTGGTACTGATTAAACGTCGCTTCCATTTCAGAAAGAATTTGTGTTGCGCGAATCTGGGTCTTGGCCGACACCACTAAACGAATATTGGTATCGAAAACTGGGTAGCGAATTTTTTCTCGGAAAAGCTCAATGGCCCGAGTATTTATTTCTTTCGGTTTTTCTACTTCGTTGGTATTTTTGTTTTTCGAAGCACTTTTAAACATCTCTTTCATGGTCAACATCATTTCCCCACCAAGTGTACTTTTAGCAATAGAATCCTTGACCGACATACCACCCTCGATACGTTCGATTATTTTTTCGTAACTCTTGGTATACATGTGGTCATTCGGTTTGACTACAATCTGCACCGACGCCCCGCCTCCTTCCTTTTCTATTTTTGAAAAAGCATTGATGAGCACCATGAACGGATCAGACTGAAACTCGTCGCTCTGGCGGATTGGGTAGATAGGGTGCTTTTTTAAATCTACTGTCGCCAGCGCCGACTCTCCGCCTTCAACAAAAATATTATAGTCATGGACCTGTTCGGTTAATCGCACTCCTGGGAAAAGAGACAGAATTTGTTTTTCAAAAAGGTCAATGTGTTCGCTCGGTATCGCGACGTAAAGCACAATATCGTTACTGCCTTCCGCTACAGCAAGCTCCATCACGTAGTGAGCATTACTCACACTTCCCACGGAGCGCATGCCCGCAAAAAATTGCTGCATGGTTCCAACCAACTCCAGTAAGCTGTGCCCGCTATCTTCTTTGTTGATGCGACCAGGCATGGCTACTTCAAAAAGCGTCATATGTAGCACTTGCCATGGCGGCACCCCTTCTTTAAAATCTTGGAGTTCTTTGCCTGATCGAATATGCTCTACCAAACGACGATGTACTTCATCAGTGAGATACGCATCCTTTTGGGTTTCCAGAAGCATGAGGGCATGATGTACGCCTTTCTCAAGAGCAATAGCTACCACTTCTTCTACTTTATCCCGAGCACTTTCTATTTGGGCCAATGATTGCGCGACAACTTCGTCTGGCTTCTCAAAATCTTTTTGTAAGACTGACTGCGGGGTGAAGGTCACGTAGTCACGAAGTTCCTGTTTGCCAATAGTTTCCACATCAGCCTTATCGGCCTCGAGATTACGCCCTAAAAGCACTCGCTCCTGCTCAGCAATCTGCTCACGTAAAAAAGCAATCTCCTCCTCGGGAGAACCAAATTGTTCTTGCGGCCGCTCCATATATGTATATGGTACCGCGAAAGCACTTTTAAATCGTGGCTTTATTCACTGTAAATATTAATCTTCACTATCTCGGAAGTGTGCGTTTTCAGGAAGTGACACGTCAATAAATTCAAATGACACCCCCAGATCCTTCATTTGGGCAACGGGATCATCGACTCGCTCAACTTCTATAGGTAACGCGGGGTCATGAGTAATAATTTCTAACTCACCTAAACCTTCTTTGTGAATAAATTTATCTTCCTCAAAATGGTACACATAGCCACCTTCACCATATAGTACTTCAAGACTATGTTCGAGTGATTCGACACCGATTATTGCAAGCTTTTTATTGTCTTCGTAGAGACTCACTGCCATGGCATATTCCGCTTTAAAATCATAACCTTCAATTGGTTTAGATTTTTCAGTATAAGCCAAGGCGACCCAACGATGAAGTGTGGCGTGGAATGATTCCTCATCAAATATCACCTCTTCAACCCCACTTTCATTGGTACGAGTACGTACTTGTCGCTTAGGTTTTGCTTCTTCAGAATCAAATTTTTCGTGCGTACCGTGAAAAACGGTTTTGGGAATTTTTTCCATATTTTTTATCAAAGTTTACCAAATACTAAATTTTAAGATGAGTACGAGGCGTGCGAGCAGCACAGCTCGAAGTGTACTACTTGTACAGTGAGAGTTGTGCCACGAAGTACAACGAAGTAATCGCTTAAAATTTAGTATTTGGCAGCAAAGGATTTATTTGCTGGCAGATGCGCGAAACGACAAGATTTAGGAAGGAGGCGTATAAGCATACGGTGACTGACTAAATCGCAGTCGTGACAAAGCAGATGCTAGAAAATCAATACTTTGCCTCGATGGCGCGCTTATAGGCGTCCAGATGCTCAAGAGCCTCCCCCGTCCCTTTCGCCACACAGAAAAGTGCTTGGTCGGCCAGATGCGCCTTCACTCCGGTGCGCCGTTTGATAAGCTCGGGGAAATTACGCAACTGTGACGTACCACCAGTCATAATGATACCGCCGTCGATGATATCTGAGGCGAGCTCTGGTGGCGTATCTTGAAAGACATCTTTTATAGTCTGTACCATGTCGCGGAGCTCTCGTGAAATAGCTCGCACAATTTCGTTGGTCCGAATCGTGATAGTCCGTGGCAAACCGGTCAAAATATCCCGACCATTTATGTCCATAGAAAGTTCTTCTTCCAGCGGCAAAGCTGAGCCAATATTTATTTTTACATCTTCAGCAGTTTTTTCACCGATGCTGAGATTATAATTTTTCTTGATGTACTCAATGATAGCCGCATCAATACGATTACCCGCACATTTCACTGACCGCGAAGCGACGATGCCCCCGAGCGAAATCACCGCCACGTCGATAGTGCCACCGCCACAGTCTACAATCATATGGCCTTGAGCTTCATAAATAGGCACCTGGGCGCCGATGGCTGCCAGAATTGGCTCTTTCACCACGTATGCGTAGCGGGCACCGGCGTTCATCGCCGCTTCGACCACTGCCCGCTTCTCGGTAGAAGATACCCCGGCTGGCACCGATACCATCACTTCAGGACGAAATAATTGATAGCGACCAAGCACCTTACGTAAAAAGTAGCGCAGCATAATTTCGGTCACCCGATAATCAGCGATTACACCGTCGCGCATCGGACGGTACGCCCGAATATTCTCAGGAGTCCGACCAATCATTTCTTTGGCCTCTGCCCCCACGGCTAACACCTCATTGTTATCAGAGATAGCCACCACCGATGGCTCATTCAAGACAACGCCTTGACCGGGGATAAACACTAAGACACTTGTGGTACCTAAGTCGATACCAACTTTGGGAGTAAGTTTGTTAAACATTGAATATGAATTGTATAGCTTTTTCTGCACAATTGAAAGGGAACCCGACATAGCGTATCTGCTATACTACTCTCAATATGGACAAAACATCACAGTACATCGGAGCGCGTATCGCCGATCTACGGGAAGCTCAAGGTCTGACCCAAACTGATTTAGCTAAGAAGCTTAAAACCACCCAAAGCGCAGTGGCGCGAATTGAAGCTGGTAAACAAAATATTAGCGCTGATATGTTGCAGAAAATCGGTACGGCTCTGAAGAAAAATTTAGTCACTCTCTCGCCTGGAACCGTCAACCTTTCTATCGAAGGCGGTCAGAAACTCAAAGGTACCGTTGTGACCAACACCAGCAAGAACGGCGCTGTCGCCCTACTGTGTGCTTCCCTCTTAAATCACGGCACCACGCGCTTGCGCCGCATGCCGCGGATTGAGGAAGTGCATCGCTTGATTGAAGTTCTTCATAGCCTCGGGGTGAAGGTCGACTGGGATGGTTCAGATGTGGTTATCAAACGCCCAAAAGAATTAAAATTTAAAAACATTGACGTGGAAGCCGCCAAAAAAACCCGGAGCATTATTATGTTTATTGGCCCCCTCTTGCACCAACTTTCAAAATTCTCTTTGCCCCAATCTGGCGGTTGTAAGCTTGGTAGTCGTACCGTCCGTCCACACTTCTTTGCGCTTGAACATTTCGGAACTGATATCAAGGTGACAGAAAATTCTTTTGACGTCACCACTAAAGTCAAAAAAGCGAATGAAATTATCTTGTACGAAAGTGGTGACACTGTCACCGAAAATACTCTCATGGCCGCAGCTCTATCAAGTTCCACCACCATTATTAAGTATGCGAGCGCCAACTACATGGTGCAAGAGCTGTGTGCCTTTCTGATTATGTGCGGAGTAAAGATTGAAGGAATCGGCACCACCACCCTTACAGTGACTGGTGTAGAAAGTATTAATCTGGATATTGATTACACATTATCGGAAGACCCGACGGACAGTATGTTCTTCTTAGCCGCAGCGGCGGTGACGAATTCGAGCTTAACCATTGAACGTTGTCCAATTGAATTTCTTGAGCTCGAACTTTTAGTTTTAACCAAAATGGGCTTTAAGTATTCAGCTAGTAAGCCGTATCTTTCACACAACGGTCTAACTAAACTCGTCGATATCAAAACCAAACCTTCCAAACTCATCGCTCCACCAGAGAAGATTGCACCACGACCGTATCCAGGCATCAACATCGACAACCTTCCCTTCTTCGCTGTGATCGCTACCCAAGCGGCAGGACAAACTCTAATCCATGACTGGGTGTACGAAAAGCGCGCTATTTATTTTACGGAGCTCGATAAACTCGGGGCAGAGACGGTTCTGGCCGACCCACACCGCATCTTCATCACTGGCCCAACCAACCTTCATGCCGCCGAACTCGTCTGCCCGCCTGCTTTACGCCCGGCTACTATTCTACTGATTGCGATGCTTGGCGCTAAAGGTCACTCGGTTTTACGCAACATCTATAGCATCAACCGCGGCTATGAACGATTAGTTGACCGTCTCCAGGCTTTGGGTGCGAAGGTAAAGTATTTGGAGGAGTTCTAGAAATAACCGACAAAACAGAGAGCCGCGCCTATGGGCGCGGCTCAACTTTTTTAGTCACCGGATATGACATAAACATGAACTCGTTTACACTCCAAACACCTATACCCCACTCCTTCAGAACTAAGACCAGCACCACTACAAAGACTGGTTTCGAAAGCATCCATAAACTCTGTACGATTTTCCTTAATATCTTGTTTGTCAGCTCGTACAAGTTCTGTCTTGCAATCAATACAAATAGGCAAAACGCTCCGCGACTTACTTTTAGTACCACATTTCTTACAAACAAGTTCTTGCACGTAACCCTGCCAACCTTGACTAAGCATTGTTTGCCCAAGAATAGTATGTCGTTGAGAAATCAAGCTAAAGTCATGGTCACATTTTGAGATTGCCTCGTAAAGTTCACGCTGAGCTTTCTCAGCAGCTAATCTTTTTTCACTAATTGTTTCGTCGGCGCACGAATAGCCAGTACCTGACATTTTTATTTCCTTTCTTATTTCTGACCAAAACATATCACTTAATTTATATTTTTTCCACTCCAAAATAGTCGGCCAGCGACGCTCACCGACTATTTTCCTATAATTACGAAGAACAACGGTAATTTGATACAATGGAAGAATGTACGTCGTTGAGGTAATACCATTAAAAAAAGGGATTCAATTAGAGTCCCTAACCTATTTCTCTTCCCAACCGTATGAGTTTGGTACCATTCTCACTATACCGGTGCGAAGCAAAGAAGCCAGAGCGGTGGTGGTGAATTGTGTTGAAGCTTCTTCCGCCAAAACTGCCCTACGCGCGGCCACTTTTTCTCTTCGCAAATTACCACCACAAACTGAGACCAGTTCCCTAGCGCCAGGCTTAATCAAAACTGCTGAAACTCTGCAAAAAGAATACCCCTTTAAACTCGGAACTATTTTATTCTCACTGCTACCAAGTGAAATCAAAAACGGTCAACAGCGTTTCCCTCAGATGTACGCCCACGCCCCATCCCTTCCAGATAAAAGACAACCCGAAATCTTACTCGCGTCTCGCCACGATCGGTATGTTGCCTATCGGAGCCTCATTCGAAATACTTTTGCCCATGGTGGTTCAGTTTTATTGGTTGTTCCGACCATAGCCCACATTGATGATATGGTGCGACATGTGAGCGCTGGTATAGCTGACAGAGTCCTGGCTCTGCAATCAGGCACAGTCAGAAAAAGAACGACTGGCTACGAGGCGTACGAAGATTGCTCAAAAGCCAAGGTTATTGTGTGTACCCCCACTCATGCTTTTCTTGATAGACACGACGTAACAACCATAATCATCGACCACGCACGCAGTCAACACTTCAATGGCCGCACCCAACCATACCTCGATTACCGCACCGCACTCGTCACCTACGCCGCCGAAACCCAAAAAAGAATTGTCCTGGCCGACACTGTTCTTCGTAGCGAAGAAGAAGCCAAGCTGCGTTCGGGTATATACATCGAGCATGACGAACATCCAAAACGTTTGGCTCTACCAGCTAAACTTGTTCATGTGCAAAGACCAAAACGGGAACAAGGCCAAACCTACAACTTAATTACCCCCAAGATAACGGAGCACATCGACAAAACCCTCAATGCCCGGCGTAACATTTTTATTTACGCTCCTCGCCGCGGACTAGCACCAATAGTTACATGTGCAGATTGTGGTCATATTTTTATCTGCAAAGATTCCGGAGCTCCCTACACTCTCATGAAAACCATGGAAGGTGGTGAAGAAAAGCGATGGTTTGTCGCCAAAACTACCGGCCAAAAAGTACCGGCAGCTGATGTCTGCCCAGTCTGTAACTCCTGGAAATTACGCGAGCAAGGGATAGGAATTCAAAAGGTATATGACACTGTTCGTTCGCTTTTCTCACAGTACCCAACCATACTTTTTGATAGTGAAACTGCCAAAACTTCCAAAAAAGCCGAACTGTTGATGAAATCTTTTTACAAAGAAAAAGGTGCTATTCTCATTGGTACGTCGATGGTCTTCCCGTACCTAACCGATCCGGTACATACCAGTATTGTTTCTTCACTTGAGGCGGTACGAGCCACACCGACGTGGCGCAGCCAGGAAGAATTTTTTGCGCTTCTCATGACTCTACGTGAACTATCAACAGACACCGTGATGATTCAAAGCAAAGAAGAGGCGGATGATACCGTCGAGCTCGCTAAAAAAGGCATGGTCGAACAGTTTTATACCGAAGAACTGGAGCTACGAAAAATCCTCAACTACCCACCGCATGCCCGGTTTATTCATCTGACTTGGCGCGGCCGCCTACCGGCTAGCCGCGCCTTCGGCGAAAAAATAAAACTCCAGTTCAACGCCTTTAATATAAAATGCTACGCCGACCCGAGTACCACTGGCGAACTACGCACCTTCTACGCGCTTATCCGCGTCGCGGAAACCGATTGGCCCGACACTCGCCTCATGCGCCTGTTGCGTTCCCTCCCGCCATCGGTGCGGATAATGCTCAACCCAGACAGGATTATTTAGCTTGACAAAACTTTTGAGTGTGGTTTTCTATTCTCAGATATCTTTCAAAAGGAATGACGGGATGACAATCGAATGTGGCTATAACGTAGTTTTTCAGTTCACCGATGCCGCTGGGCCCCTAAGTGGAAGCATGGAATGGATGAACTTTGGTACCAAAGAGGAATTCCGTGAGTGGTACGAACCTCTAAAAGTAGCCTTGCTCAATGAAGTGTACGCTGAAGGGATCTCTGGCGCTGAGGCTGAAAAGTTGGCTACAGAGAACAAGCCGGTTCTGATTCCACTTGAAGAGCGAATCAGACTGGCGCAAGAAAATGTACCTGAGGGCGCTAAGCCGCCGGCGGATAGTTTCAAGCTTTCACAACTAAGTATTAGTGGAAAGAAGGACGGACTGAGCCCAGTGGGCGTTGTTCCTTTACACTTGCGTGGCTTGGTTCTGCTGGCTATAGAGATGGAAGAAACCTTTAGCACTGAGCAACACCGGCGGTGCGTTGAAGAATTTGGCAAACTTGAATACGACAAAGAAGGCCCCGAGTTTCAAATTTACTGCGAAATAGAGAAAGACCCGTTTTTTGCTGGCCTACATATTGTCATGAAGTATTTTGCCGAAGCACTGGAAGTTGAATTTCCAGCTATTGCTGCCAATGAAAAACGTGGGAGAATGTTCCATATTGGAGAAGACTGGTTGGTATACACTGCACCAGAAATCCCCTACCGGGATGAAGAACACCGGCGTCAGATTCAAACAGCTGCAAAAAGACTAAGGGAATTACTTAAGTAAAAATAATTCATTATAGGACGACGCGCTTTGCGCGCCGTCTTTTTCTTTTGCCAACAATACGTTATAGTTGCATACATATATGGCCACATTAGTACCCGAAAACCACCCTGCTCTACACGCTATTGCCGAAGATATTACTCCTGAAGAGATAGAAAACGGCACCGTCGCTAAGCTGATTAAGGATATGAAGGAAGCGCTGAAAACCTATAGCGTTGATGGTTTTGTGGCGGTTGCCATTGCGGCGCCACAGATTGGCATCAGCAAACGCTTATTTCTTATAGACGACCAGAGTAAAGAGCGCGAAGACCGTCTTCCACCTATCGTGGCTATCAATCCTAAAATCATCAAAGCTTCTAAAAAAAGTGAAGTTGCTGGCGAGGGTTGTCTGTCTATCCCCGATTACTATGGCCTCGTGAAGCGTTCAACTAACGTCACCATGCGCGCTCTTGATGAAAATGGTAAAGAGTTTGAACGCGGTGCCGGCGGCCTCCTCGCTCGTATTATTCAACACGAAAGCAATCACCTTGATGGCATCCTTTTTACAGAGATTGCAGAAAGGGTTTGGCACAAAGACGAGCTCGGCAATCCCGCTGTAACTGATGTTTAAATGAATATTTTAAATAATATAAAAATAGCGTACTTTGGTGGCGAGCCGCTTGGCGTACCGGTTTTAAGAGAACTAATGGAGTGTGGTATAAAGCCAGAGCTAATTGTCTGCAACCCTGACAAACCAAGTGGTCGTGGTCACAAACTCACTGCTCCGCCGATTAAAGTATGTGCGGAAGAAAATGAAATTGCCGTCTTTCAACCAAACAGTTTGAAAGACCGGGAACTACTAACTGAAAAATTGTCTTCGTACGACTTATTTGTAGTGGTAGCGTACAACCACCTTATGCCCAAATGGCTAATTGAGTTACCGAAGTATAAAACTATTAACGTACATCCGTCGATGTTACCACTGCGTCGTGGGCCGAACCCTATCCGTAGCGGGGGGGGGGG
>JBGSYZ010000013.1:0-74648 GCA_041750655.1 Minisyncoccia bacterium
TTCGAGGCCGCTTCCAGCACAGAACAATATGTCGCCTCCAAAAGCGGTACCAAATACCACTATCCGTGGTGTCCGGGCGCTCAACAGATGAAAGAAGAAAATAAAATCTATTTCACAAGCCGGCCGGCCGCTGAAGCGGCCGGCTACACCCCAGCAGCGAACTGCAAAGGACTTTAAAAAGCACGTATATTATTTTGGTCCCAAATAATATGCATCAAGTCACCGGTTTTGTCGTCTTCGGGCTCGGTCGACTCTTTGTCATCATCAGATACTTTTTTCTGAAAAGGGTTTTTGCTTATGACAAGTAACTCACCAATGGAAAAAAGTAGTGGTTCTTTTTCGTTTGTAGAAAACGGCATCTTGTCACCTTTGTGTATGAGAGCTTCTGTTATTTGATTGTAGTTCAAATATTTAAATTAGCAAGACAGAAAATCCACATTAGTTTTAAATCGGGCTGCCGCCTAAAAACTTGTTAACAATCATAAGAAGGATGGCGGCGAGGAGGACAAGTAAAACGGTTTTCATATCTATTATCGTAGCAAATTTATTTTAAAACTGGTGAAACGAAGTCGGAAAAGAATTCTATTAGATTTTCAACGTGTTCGTCGAGGGTAATCCCGAAATCTTCCACGCCGTTCATGATGTGGGGGCGGCTAATACCAGGGGCAAAACGTTCTTCTTTGAGTCGTTTTTTAATAGACTTTGCTTTCATTTCAGAAAAGGGAATAGGGTTGAGTTTTTGATACGCGTAGAAAATACCACAGATTTCATCACAAGCTATAAGAGACTTATCGAGCTGGTTAACAGCCGGAGTAGTAAAACCATTAAAACCGTTGGCATGAGCCTCTACAGCTTGTATAAGGGCTTCAGGATAGCCCCAGTCTTTGAACCAAGTAAGGGAAGGGTCAGGGTGTTCGCCAGGATATTGGTCGTAATCAATATCGTGCAAGTAACCAGTCATAAACCACAGCTCCGTATCTTGACCTAGTTTTCTAGCGTAGCCTTCCATAGCGGTAGCCACCATGAGCGCGTGGAAACGCTGGTAGCTATCAGTCACATGTTCTTCAAGTAGTTTCTTGGCTTCGGCTTTGGTTGGTAGTGACATAAATTGATTAGTGTAGATTATTGTAACAAATAGCCGCGTCCCTTTCAGGGACGCGGCCGAAGGCCTCACGACCAAATGTGCTGATACTTTTCACGATAGTCTTCGATGATTGTTACTTTATCATCAGTAACAACAAAAACTAAAATAGTAATAAATTTACCCTTAGGGTTTTTAGTGTCTGCCAACCGAATGCTAAATTTTTTTCCACCGGTTTCTTTGTTGTTACCAAGTTTACCCAGAGAATATTTCTCGGGGATATTTTTTTGTTTTTTAAGCCATTTTCTGGCTATTATTATAGCGGCGCTGTTAGTAATTGCCATCACTGCCTCCTTTTTTCATCAGCAAGTAATATACAACTTTATAAGTTTTTGTCAAAAATGGCGGCTGTCATACGCCCAGTGCAATAGTGCTTGACGCTGACGAGGACGACAATGTTCGTCACCAGCGCGACAATTATTCATAACAGCGCTGGCATGACGACGAAAGTTAAACCAGCGTTTGATTTGTCGCTCATCATCGGGGTGACGGCGTCCTAGGTAATACCGACAATACCACTGAAACCAGCCTCTAGGATCATCTTTGTTAATCCAACCTTTTTTCTTCCATTCGGAGAGAGGTTGGCTAGCCTTAACTTCAAAATAATTTAGTTCTTTGTGTTGCTTGCCATCAGGAGATAGTTTGGCTTTGGTCCACCAACTAGTTGGAAATTCAGCTGGTTTGTCACCAAAATATACTCCACCAAAAACGCCGAGCTCCAGCATTTCTTTAGGCGACAGTTGAGGTTTGAAATCAGGGTGGAAGTGTTTGCCAACGGGTTGGGTAAGCAGGTAGGTATAGTTTTGGTATGAGTCGCTAACTTTAACTTTATTTATAACTGGCATAATTAATCAAAATAATAAACCAAATCATCAAAGTTTTTAATTGTGCCCTTGTCGGTGATTTCAATCCCTTCTCGTTTAAACAGTTTACGGCGCTTGGCTTCATGTTCCGGTGACAGCCAGACTGTTCCGCCAGCGTAGACAATTCGGTGATAGGGAATAGCGCCTTGATTAGGGGCTTTACTCAAAATGCTAGTGATACTGCGCGCAGCCATGGCGCCTCCACCAGCCGCTTTAGCTAATATACCGTAAGTAGTAACCCGCCCTTCAGGAATACTGGTCGCCAGCACCCAGACCTTTTGTGAAAAACTACCTTCCATAGTGTATAAACGATAGCATAAAAAAGTTTGGCCGGCCCCGCGAAGCGGGGCCGGCATACTCATAAGAACATATTAGTTTGAGGCCATAACAATCAGGCCATTGTAACCCCTAGCTTTGCATTCGTTGTAGGTTGCCTCCCAAGCGCCATATCCTTGAGTTCGTAGTAGATAGCGATTGAAGCGCATGTAGTCGTCGATATCGGCCATGTTAAGACCGCGAGCTTCAATATCTTCGCTATGCAAAGAAACAAGCGTTTGAAGGACACCTTTGGCCGAGCTGGCAATGCTGCCATCCTTTTTACGGATATCGGTTGGCCGCAAGCGACCATCCGGCAACCAGTGGATATAGTCGGTTGATTCCTCTCCAGCAATACAGATCATCATCTCATCACCCGGAAAGTATTGCCGGATTTTAGAAATGACAAACTCTTTTTGTTGGTCGTACGGAACCGGCAGGGAAGTGGTCACTTCTTCTGCCGCTACCGGCGGAGCGGTTGCTCCTTCTTTTTCATCAATTGTAGTCTCAGAGGTGACGACAGTCACTTCTTCGGGTTTTTCTTCGGAGGCCAGTGCTTCTTCAGAAGTTTTTGTTTCGGTTACCGACACAGCCTTACGCGTGGTCGGGTCGGGAACTGAAACAGTGGTCGGTGTGTCCGCTAAAGATGTAACCTCGGGCATTTGCGCACAAGCGCCGAGGGGTATCAAGAGCAGAGCAATGAACATAGGTCTCAAGGCATATCTCCTTGCAGTTATGAGACCCTCCCTTAAAACAAAGATTGTTTATTCTCCTCTACTGTATAATACGTATGAGAAGCACTTTTCTTACAAGCTTGACTTTATTTAAAAAACCTTTTTAATTAGCCACAGATTTGTAATATCGACATCAGCAGCACAGGGAGTTTGTAATGGCTACGAAAAATCAAGGAATTATCGCCAAATTTGGCGGCTCATTCTTGGCTACGCATGAGAACGTGGCTCAAGTACTGGGAATTTTATCCAATAACCCAAGGATAAAAGTGGCGGTGGTTTCAGCCCCTGGTCTTCGTTGGGAAAGTGATATCAATACTACTGTCCACTTACAGCGTTGGTATAACGCAGCTCAAATAGGTCAGGGTACTGATTGTCAGCCACGGGTTTTTTCACAACGCTTTACGGCAATCGCTAGCCGCTATTTAGATTCTCAGTCTTACGAACAGTATCAAAGTGAGCTGAACAAGGAGCTCCGCTTGATGGCCAAGGCTTTCTATGAAAAAGATCCTCATGCTTGCTCACTCGACTACGTGCGTACCCGCGGTGAATACTTTATGGCCAAACTCATGGCACAAATTCTTGGCTGGGAGTTTGTAGATACGATTGACCTAACTGTTGGGCTGAAAAATGATCATAAATACGTTGTTCCGAAAAGGGATGATATTGATGGACTGATTGCTAAAGCACTGGGGTATCAAATCCAAGACTGGGATTAAGTTCTGCCATCAGTTGTGTATCCTGGTTGAACATAGGCCAGGCTCGCGCAAACGAGCCTGGCCATTCTTTGTATACTGTAAAATTAAGCTGCTTTGACAGAGGCTCAAAATGCCGTAGAGTATATGCAATGAAGCAGTTTCTCGCGGCAATATTGGTTTTTAGCGTTTTTTTAAATATACAGCCAAATTTGGTCATGGCCGCCAAAGAGGTGACTAAATTTCAGGTCCCTGACGTAAATGACAAGTTTTGTGGTCCAGTCATGCAAGCGGCATTTTGTCAGTGCGCTTTCCATAACAATAATTGTGATGTAATGAAAATGTCACAAGAACAAGCCTCTACATTTGTAGACAATGAATTTAGGAATTGGGTGTCTGGGTTAATTAAAACCACAGCCGAACAGTGTATTGCTGGTGATGGTTATTGGAATACTTCCACTCGTCAGTGTATTTCGTGCACTGATGGTGATGTACGCAGTGGTAATAAGTGTTTAGCGCCGGGAAGCGTCGTGGAGCCCGAAGAAAGCAAGCAGTGCCGTGCTCTTTCAGAGTTTGATACAGACTGGAAAAAGTATTCCGATTTTGATTCAGCTATTGCAATTAGTGACGCTAGTTTTGAGGTGCAGGAGTACAATCGTATTCTTGATGAAGTGGCTAAAAAAATTGCTGAAGCTGAAGCGATTGAATATGACATGGAAGTCGACCGGCACATTCGTCTTGATCTGCGCGAATATAAAAAAGCACTAGTGGATAATATCCGTGACAACATTACAAAAGCCATATTTCGTTTGGCTTGGGTAACGTACAACACTGTTAAGGGAGCCGAAGGGGCTGCTGGCTCATACCGTACGCTGGTTAACCCAGATTCTGCAGTTGAAGCATTAGGTGCTGGGTTGAAAACTATTCAAGGAGCTATTCCGAGCGACGCTAAACAACTACAATTTGATACTAGTACGACAGAAGGTAAGGTTCGTTCTGGAGCTTGGAATGTCACTCTTGAAGCGCTAGAAAGCGTAGTCGACCCTAAGGCAATAGCAGTACAAGCTCTGAAGGATGTTCAAGCAACAGTTGTCCCAGCTCCTGACTTAACCGAAGAAGAGGTTGGTGTATTGCGTGAACAACATTTAAATAATTTGGCCGTTGACAAAGCTTTGGCTGAGAGTTACGCCGAGAATGCTGTGCGTCGCCAAAAACTATTAGAGTTAAAAAAAGACATTTCTATTTTGTATAACGAAATGGAATCTTGGCGAGGTAAGGAGTACGAGCGAGTTAAATCTGAAATAGAAGCATCATGTCAAAAATAAACCTTATCGTTGTACTATTTTTGTTTTTACCAGTTTTAGTTTTGGCTCAGACAGATGAAGCTGCACCAAAAATACTTGAGATAGGAGACAAACAAATTACCTATGCCGAAGCAGTCACCATTGATGATGGCACGCTGTATTATGATAAAAACACTGATGAAGAAGGGGCGGCTATGGTAGCTAGTAGTCATGATACTAATGGTGACAATTTAGCCGACGTGTGGTTTGTCTATGAAGCGGATCAAAACGTTACTACTGAAGCCTATGACCAAACTGGGGATGAAGAACCTGATGTGATTCTGTCTTTGGATACTAACGGCGAAGTTACAGCCATAAGTGGTGAAAAGGCTGGTGAGTATAGCCGCGTGCAAACTACTCCATTTAATCCAGAACCAATTTCAACCACGGTTCAAGGTGAAGATTTGGTTGGTGATGTAAGTGATATCAGTATTGAACCTAAGGAGAATAATTGGATATTTTTCGTTATTCTGTTTTTCGTGGCTGCTGGCTTGTATTTTTTCTGGAAACGACAAAAGTAGTGTATGCAAAAGAAAGAAGTCTTAAAAAACTCAGTGCAAATAGTGCGCAAAGAAAAAGGAGTAACTCAGGAGCAGTTAGCCGAAGCGGTCGGAGTCACTCGACAAACTATTATCTCTATCGAGAAGGGTAATTATGTGCCGTCAGTGCTCTTAGCTATGAAAATAGCAAAATATTTTAATGTAAGAATAGAAAGTTTATTCACCATAACATAAGTATGTATAGAAATATTTTAGTTCCCATTGTAGTTGTAGCGTTAGCCACAGTTTTCTTGGACCCATTTATGGTCCTGATGCCCGAGTCAATGGTATACGGATTGTTAGCGCTTTTATTTATTACTTTTGTAGCCTATGCGTCACTGCTGTGGCGAGAGACAGCCAACGATGAACGGGAAGTGATATTACGAGCTTTTGCAGGCCGAGCGGCATATATGGCTGGTAGTTCAGCGCTCGTGATAGGAATAATTTATCAAGCTCATTTTGCGCATCACGTAGATCCTTTTCTGGTGATTACGCTAGCAATTATGACTATCGCTAAATACTTTGGAATTTTGTACGCTGAGAGAAACTGATGTAAAAAATAGCCAGGCCTATCAGGACCTGGCTTAAAAATTATATTGACACAAGTTTTGGTGGATAGTGAAGTATCCACAGTACTTCAGTAAATGCCAATTTTATTTCAAATGAATGCCCAGCCGGTATTCGGCACTGTACATTGGGACGACTAAAGTAAGTTCTGCCTTCCACTTTATACATTGCTTGACCAGAAATAAATTCTACTACACACGTTACTGGTCCCGGGTCTTTCGGGAAATTTGAACCCGGAGGCATCAGTACTGCTACCTGTTGCCAGCCATTTTCATCAACTTTTAATCGAGCTGTTTTAAATGTTGAACTTGGTGATATTTTAACGTCTACCCATGTAGCGTCAGTTAGCATTTGCACCTCCTATAGCTCTTCTTGCACTCTACAATAAATACTACAAGATACAATAGTTACCAGTTTATTTTTGGTACATTATTTTTATTCAGGTATTCGTTAGTTTTAGAAAAATGTTTACAACCTATGAAGCCAGTATGAGCAGAAAAAGGTGAGGGGTGGGGAGCAGTGAGTACTAAGTGTTTAGAAGTATCGATATGTTTACCTTTGTCTTGAGCGTACTTACCCCACAGTAAAAAAACGATATGTTCCTTTTCATCTGAAATTTTTTGAATCACCGCGTCAGTGAAGCGTTCCCAGCCGAGGCCTTGGTGGGAGCCGGCTTTGCCGGCTCCCACCGTCAACGTCGCATTCAGCAACAGTACTCCCTGTGTAGCCCACCGTTCTAGGTTGCCACTCTCTGGCACATCAATTCCTAAATCATCCTTAATTTCCTTATAAATATTTTGAAGTGATGGTGGAACTCGAACACCATCGGGTACCGAAAAAGAAAGACCATGGGCCTGTCCAGGGCCGTGGTAGGGGTCTTGTCCTAAAATTACCACTTTCACACTTTCGAACGGACAATGTTCAAAGGCGTTAAAGACAAGTTTAGGTGGCGGAAAAACGTTCGTAGACATGTACGCCGCACGAATTTTTCGACTGAGCTCTTGAAAATAATCTTGCTCAAATTCTAATGCTAAAACCTTCTTCCAGCTTTTTTCAATCTGAACATTCATGGGTACATTGTATTTTTAAACTTTCAAAAAGCAAATGACCCCGTCCAGAATAGACGGGGTCATGTAATCTTGGTCGCAAGGTACTTTTGAAACATTGGGACTGTGTTGAGTAAATATTTTGTCAAAGAAGTGAGTGGTAAAGAAGGTGTGTCGGTAATTGGTAACCACAGACACTCCGATACTTCGTCATTATCTGGGGTAGGGGTGCCGGTAAAAAATGCGGTGGCATAGAACCTTACATAATTGGGATTGATTTCCGGGTCAAGTGGGTGCGGCAATGAAGTTACAAACTTAAGATGACGTTCTTGAAGCGCTATACTTGTTTCTTCTCTCACTTCTCGAATAATTGCTTCCCGTGGTGATTCAATTGGTTCATCAAATTCATCTACTTCTATGCTACCACCAGGAAATTCCCATTCTGAAAAATCTGCTCTCTCACACAGCAATACTTCATAATTGTCTGCGACCTTACGAAAAATAGCACAACGGACAATTCCAGTTCGGTGTTCCATTTCAAGCTCCTTCTTGTAACACAATACAATATTTTTACAATAAGTAAATATTTAAATGAATCTATATAAATATATGCTACTATTTTGATATGTTAATTCTTGATGTAGAAGCTTCAGGGACTGAATACCATAAACACTCAATAGTCTCGATTGGGGCGGTGGATTTTGAAAATCCAGAGCGACAGTTTTATGGTGAATGCAAAATTTGGGAAGGGGCCCATATTAATCCCGAAGCGTTACAAGTTTGTGGATTTAGTGAAGCTGAAGTAACCGATACAAACAAAAAATCAGAAGCCGAACTGATAACGGAATTCTTGGAATGGACTCAGGAGATGGGTGATAGAACGATTGTTGGTCAAAATCCATCCTTTGATAGAGACTTTACCAAAGCGGCCGCTGAAAGAGCGGGTATTGCTTGGGATTTAGCCTATCGCACACTTGATACTCACACGATGTGCTGGATGCATATTATCAACAAGGGAGAGCAGCCGCCGATTGATGAACAACACCGACGTAGTGCCCTTAATCTTGATGCGGTTCTCAATTACTGTGGTATCCCCGAAGAACCACAGCCACACAATGCTCTAACTGGAGCCCTTTCTCATGCCGAAGTAGCCGCTCGTTTACTGTACGGTAAACAATTACTCCCAGAGTTTAAACACTACGCTATTCCGTGGTGTGTCTAAACAACGACTGGGATAAGCGAAAATTCCCACATTCCAAAATGCTATAATTGCCAATAATATGGCAATAAAACGAGCAAAGAAAAAGGAAGTGTATACAAAAGAGGAAATTAAAAACTGTCGTATCCTAACTGATTTACTTGATCCTGATGATGATGCGGTGCAGTCATGGCGAACCTTTCGTATCATGTCTGAATTCGTGCAAGGTTTTGAGATTTTACGTCGGTATGGACTGGCCGCTACTATTTTCGGTGGAGCTCGCTACGCCGCTGGAGATACGGTGTATAAAGAAGCCGAAGAATTAGCCGCCAAGCTCGCCAAAGCTGGTTTTGCCATTATTACTGGCGGCGGCCCGGGTGTGATGGAAGCAGCTAATGTTGGTGCGTTTAAGGTGGGAGGGAAGTCAGTCGGACTCAATATTCAGCTTCCGTTTGAACAAAAGCTCAACCCATACGTAAATGATACAGAAACCTTCCACTTTTTCTTTTCTCGTAAAGTGATGCTCTCTTTTGCCTCAGAGGTTTATATTTATTTTCCTGGTGGCTTCGGCACTATGGACGAATTGTTTGAGTTGGTAACCTTAATTCAGACCAAAAAAATAACACATATACCAATTGTACTCGTGGACAAAGAATACTGGTCACCACTTATGGCTTGGATTAAAAACACCATGCTCAAGGAGTATAAAACAATTAGCAAAGAAGATTTAGACATTTTTACTTTAGTAGATACGCCCCAAGAGGCATACGATTACATTATTAAGAATGTCGATACTAACGGCAATTTAAAGCAAGTTTAAATATGACAGATGCGCTCGATATCATAAAAAACTTTGATGAAAAATCACTGCCAGATTTGGATGTAGTTACCTTAGCTGCCCTTGAACTTTTTTCAAACGCCAAACTACCTGTTTTAAATGTAAATAGATTTCGACATCCTTTAATTCTGGGTAGCGGCAACGCGTTGGTGGCTGCTCGCGCTATTTTCTCTCACTCGCAAGCAGTGTTTGCTGACGAGAGTAATTATGAATCCGCAGTTTTTGCGGGGCAGTCTGATGGCGCCTATATTTTTTCCGCTTCTGGCAGCAAGCACGCAGTGACGTTTGCGAAAGCGTTATCACAAAAAGGAATTCCCACCGTGTTGATTACGACCACTACAAAATCACCGGCCGAACTTGCAGTACCAGCTATGGATGTTTTAGTTTTCCCTAAAAACCGAGAACCTTACACGTATAACGCCTCAACCTACATGGGTATGTTTTTGGCAGCTACTAGAGAAAATCCAAACAAAATCAAAGATTTTATAACAACAGAGGTTTTAAACCACATACCAAATACTATTGGAGAATACGACGCTTATTATCTTCTTCTGCCTGAAGCTTTTAGTCCGATTGCGAGCATGTTTGTAACGAAGTTTGATGAATTATTTGGTTCACGATTACTGGGCCGGGCGTTTACTTTTGAGCAAAGCAAACACGCCAAAACTGTTGTTAAAAACGAAAAAGAGTTATTTATAAGTTTTGGCCGCGAAAATAATTCTTTTGGTCAGTCTCGTTTGTATATCCCGCTCCCTGATGATGTCAGTTATGCTGCCATGATGGCCATCGGTTATTTTGTTATTGGGCACATTCAAAAAAACAAGCCGCCGTATTTTAAAGATTCGATTGGAGAATATATGAAGGAAGCTTCCGAACTGTTTGGTAATGAGTTAACCGTTATAGTGGAATAATATGGCCTATGCACTATTTGATATTGGCGGGACCAAAACACGAGTGGCCATTAGCCAGGATTTAAAGTCTTTTTCTGAAAAGTTAAAATTTGATACTCCTAAAAATTTTTCTGATGGAGTAGCGGCTATTCATGAAGCTATTCAATCACTGACTAGTGATCCGATAGAAGCCCTTGGTGGTGGCATTCGGGGTCCACTGAATGGTGACAAAACTGGCATTATTCGGGAAGATGTCTTGACTGACTGGGTAGAACAGCCATTAGCGTTAGCACTTGGCAAACCATATAACGCGCCAGTTTTCTTGGAAAACGACACTGCTACGGTCGGGCTGGGAGAGGCACATTTTGGAGCAGGTAAGGAAGGCAAGATTGTGGTGTATCACACCGTGAGTACCGGAGTGGGTGGAGTAAAAATAGAAAATGGTTATCTTGACCAAGCAAGTATTGGTTTTGAACCCGGACACCAGATTTTGGATATTGATAGGAGTATATTTGGAGATGATACGATTCATACGTTAGAGAATTTAGTTTCTGGAGCAGCCTTAGAAAAAAGGAGAGGAGTGAAACCGTATGAAATACCGCAGAGCGACCCAGTGTGGCCGGAGTTGGCTGGATACTTAGCTAAAGGATTACGTAACACCATTGTCTATTGGTCGCCAGATACTATTGTGCTTGGCGGATCAATGATTATTGGCGATCCGCGCATTATGTTAGCGGACATACAACGTGAGACCGCTAAAATGGTGGAGGGTTTGGTACCAGTCCCCAAAATAGTTGATGCCACGCTGAGTGATGAAGGCGGTTTATATGGAGCAATGGTTTTAATTGAGCAAAGAATGCAATAATCGCCAAGCTAAGTGGTTTTCTGTATACTGTTTATACTTACTTAACTAATCTTCTTTATGTTTATGCCGTATATTTTTATAATTGCCGTTGTTGTTCTACTTCTTTCATTTTTACGAGAGGTAAAGCAGTACGAACGAGGAGTGGTGCTGACAATGGGTAAATTTACTGGAGTTAGAGGTGCCGGTTGGAGCATTATAGTGCCAATTTTTCAAAAAATGGAAAAAGTCGATATGCGCATTAAAGCAGTGGATGTGCCAGATCAAAAAGTAATTACTAAAGACAACGTATCAGCCAGTATCAATGCGGTGATTTATTACAAAGTATCTGATGCTGCCAAAGCCGTGCTTGAGGTAGAAAATTTTCGCTACGCTGTGTCGCAGCTGGCTCAGACCACCATGCGTAATATTGTTGGTAGTGCAGTATTAGATGAAGTGCTTTCAGAACGAGAGGCATTGTCAGTCAAGATTCAAACAATTGTAGACGCTGAAACTGATCAGTGGGGAATTAGTGTCGATAATGTTGAGCTTAAAGACTTCTTTTTGCCAGAAGACATGGAACGAACAATTGCTAAGCAAGCCGAAGCGGAACGGGAACGTCGGGCAGTTATCATTAGTGCTGAAGGGGAAGTGGCAGCGGCTGAGAATATATCAAAAGCGGCTCGGATGCTGTCTGAGGCTCCTGGAGCGCTTCATTTACGTACCCTTCAAACTCTTAACGATCTTTCTTCAGATCAGTCTAACACGGTAATATTTGCCATGCCGATCGAGGTTTTACGCGCTGTAGAAGGTATGACAGAGATGGTAAAAGGAGGCAGGAAAGAATAAAAGCAGTAATTTGCCATATTATAGCCATATAATTCAATCTAAAATAATAATATGGCTATAAATAAGGCCAGAATAGTTATTGACATACTGTAATTACTATTGTATAACTTGACTTTGTTCAAAGTTATGCTAAACTTGTCACCGAAAGTGGCTTCGGCCATTTTTTGTTGGATAAGACTACTGGCTTATTATATCGACCTTTATCACTGCATTTTTAGCAGTTTCAGGCGTAGGAGGAGTAGCCGTACCAGCAGAAACAACTGCATACGGACACATCTCCACTAGTGGGGATGTGGAATCAGAAATACTGGTTGAAGGAAATACCGAATTAGCCGTTCGAGAATACTTCAAAGATATACCGGTAATGATTCAAATTGCACGCTGTGAGTCTCATTTCAGACACACACTTGCTGATGGTTCTGTTCTTCAGGGACGAGTAGACTCAGCTGACACAGGAGTAATGCAAATCAACAAGCGTTATCACCAAAGTGAGGCTTTGAAACTCGGAATTGATTTAACAGACCTAGAAGGAAACATGACGTATGCCCGGCATCTCTATGAGACGCAAGGTACTCGGCCATGGAATGCTTCTGCTCAATGTTGGAAAGGAAATTTAGCTTTGGCTAAATAATCTTTCTACATCGACCACCATAACAAAAAGCCCCTCTATGAGGGGCTTTTTGTTTTTTTAAAATATACCTTTGAAACTACCGGATACTCCAACCTTCACCCGCACCATAGGCCATTACGTACATAAGGCCACCAACAATAGCAAGATTTTTAAATAGGTTAATATCATTGATATCCATGTGGGCAATAAGAGTGGCTAGTAGAGTAAAAAGAATCAAAGCTCCAGCGGCTACTCCAACACGATAGCCAGCAATGAGAGCTCCTCCTGCTCCTAGCTTAAGAATGATGACTGCCCACACCAACATACTAGCCATTGGTATACCAAGACTCTCATAAAACATAACCGTGTTTTGGGGACCATTGATAACAATTCCTAGACCAGTAAAGAAAAACAATAAACCCATTAGAATTCGCCCCAACATTGTACCTTTTGAGCGCATAAGTTCACGTTGACCTTCAGATAACATTACGTTCATATATAAAAATTAGTGAGTAATATAACTTTTCTAGTTTAATTATAACAAAAATAAGCTCGTGTATAATGATTGGGTATGAATTACTGGTTAATGAAAAGTGAACCCGACTGTTTCTCGATTGATGATTTGAAAAAGAAGAAGAAGGAAATGTGGGACGGTGTACGAAACTATCAGGTACGAAATATGATGCGTGATCAAATGGAAAAAGGAGACCGAGCACTTTTTTATCACTCAAGTGCTGGTGATAAAACTGGAATAGTTGGTGAGATGGAAATAGTAAATGAAGCCTATCCTGACCCAACTCAGTTTGATCCTACAAGTGAACATCCAGATCCAAAAAGCACAAAAGATAATCCTACCTGGTTATGTGTAGATGTGAAGTTTGTCCAGAAATTTAAAAACCCAGTGTATCTTAAAGAACTTAAACTTGATCCAGCTTTTGCCAGTATGATTGTCACCCAAAAAGGTAATCGACTGTCAATAACTCCGGTGAGCAAGAAACATTTTGACAGAATTATCAAATTGTCTGCCTAAGTTGAAAATTAGTGAATATAGGCATAGAGTAGGGGAGGTAAACGGGAGGAAATAAAATGCCCCAAAAAATTCCGTGTTCTGGAAAAAAAGAGGTAAAGATTACTAACGTTGAGATCAGAAATACACTGCTTAGCACCACAGCAATCGGCAACCTGCTAAAAACAATTGCTGGTTTTGCTGCCGCAATTGGTATCCAGTGAAGCACCAGAAGAGAAGGGCCGTCCCAGAGGCGGCCCTTATTACTATTTATATACGTCGTACAATATATCTTTTGCGACGTATACAACGGGCCTGCGTAGGCCCCTTGTATACGTTGCAAAAGATACTTATATTGCGGTCTCATCTGAGTCGCAACTATAAGTTTTGAGACTTATTGCGTGTATCTATTTCTATACCAAGTTAATGTTTGTCAGTATTTATTATTTAGTTTGATTTCTAATCATTTTTAACTATTAATATAAATTTCTTCCTTATCCAGCTTCGGTTCAGCAAACTGATAAGTTCACTCCAAAGTCTGCTAAAACGAGCCTCTAGAATTGATTCTAAGGCTTTTGAGTATAAAAAGAGGTACTAGGAGTCGCAGACCCTGGCATAAAAAACTGGGTTTGTTAGTGCATTATACTTTATAAGCCTTGATACTATTCGGGCATCAGTTTTACTATAAAAAATTTTGAATGCTTAAATTAAATTTTCTGTGCACGTATACAAAAGTAAAATTTTTTTAAATTTATTCTTACTACGATGAGTTTTAAAACGTTAACTTTTGTAACTTGTTAACGCTCCCTCAAATCAAAATCAAAACTATCAAATTTATTAGAAAAGACTCCCCACCCTCTCTCACTTCCCTCTATTAAAATATTGTGCGACCCTTAGTAAAAAAACAAAACTGCTTGGTAAGCAGCCGTAATTAAAGTGCCGAAAGCCCAGCTTCATGTTCCAGTGTGTGGTGGGAAATGAAGCCGGGCTTTCGATCGGGTAAGTTCCTACGAGCTTGCGCTCGCACTTATATAATACCCTTTTTAAAGACTCACTACCCCCCTTTTCCCCACAAACAGTCTGGGAGACTGTTTGTGTTGGTTATAACAGTCTCCGAGACCTGTTTGTGTTGGTTACATAGTCTCGTGAATATTTGTGATTATATCGTTACTACTGTGGCAAGTACAACATTGGGTCTAGATAGGCATCGGTAGCGGCAATTGGAGTAGTTGCCGAGCCACAACTGGTTACAGTCTTAATTTCATTGAATTTACGAATAGTAACACCGGCGCTCGCATATACAGTAAAGTGAAGGTGTGGACCAGTTGAATAGCCAGTATTACCACTGTAACCAATAATGTCCCCAGTCGCGACTGATTCACCAGGAGTAACACTCTGTAAATCTTGGTGAGCATATAGAGTGGTAAGACCATTTGGGTGGTCAATAAGTGTCCACTTGCCCCAAGAGTAACATCCAGGAAACGCGTCAGTATTACCCGTTGCACGAACTGTACCGCCCAAGGGGGCGTAAATAGGTGTACCGCGCGGCACTCCAAAATCAACCCCCGGGTGGTATGCACGACCACCATACACACTAGCGTTTCGCTTCGCAAACTCAGTTCCACCAAAGTATTGAGTAATAATTACGTTATCAACTGGCCATCGAAACACTCCAGTACCAGGAACCGGAACGGAATTTGGATCAAGAATAAACTGTAATTTAGCCTCAAAGTCACGCATCTCCTTTTCTATCTGGTCTTTAGCTGCTTTTTTCTGGGCTAACAAACTTTGGTACTCTGCCTCTTGATTTTTAGTTTTCTTTAAAAGAGTATCTTTCTCACTCTTGTTGTTGGTAAGAAGACTTTGTTGGTCGCTGTATTGGTCTTTTAAATCGAGAAGCTCACCACGTCGATAATGTTCAGACTCACGCTTGCTTTCCAGAAGATCTTTTAAGTTAGTAAGATTGTCCACCCGTTGACTTATTGAAGAACGTACTGATTCCAATTCTTCCAGTGAATTCCAGTAGTCAGAAATATCATCAAATGAAAGAAGGGTTTCAATCATGGATTGCTGATCTTGGGTATATACACTGCGAATAATTTCTCGTAACGCGTCTTGATTTTCAAAAATATTTTCTTCGGTGTTGTTGATTTCAATATTAAGCTTACTAATCTCCAAATCAGTTGAACCAATTTTCGTTTCAGTGTATTTGAGATCGGCTGTTACTTTTTTCCTCTCTAGTTCCAGTTGGTTAATGGCTTTTTGGAGCGTGCTCTTTTCGGCACCAACCTCTAGTAAAGCTGCTTCAAATTGCGCAATTTCTTGCTCAATTTGTGACAGTCGATTGCTTCGATCATTGATCTCATCTTTCAACTTTTCAATTTCTGTCTGGGCAAACGCAAAATGAGTCCCTAAAGAGAGACTGGGAACGAGCGCGAGGCCCATCACAAAAGCCATTAGAGTAGCTCTACTCATTACTTATATTTTATCACAGGCTGTCTGGATTCGTAGTAACGTTTCTTCTTTTCCTAGTATATGAGCGACTGTAAATGGGTCTGGAGAGCGTTCACGACCGGTTAAGGATACTCTCAGAGGCCATAAAACCTCACCTTTGCCTACTTGTTCAGCGTATGCCCAGAGTGAGGCTTTTATGGTTTCTGGCGTAGAAAAGTCTGCGTTTTGGAGTAGCTTTTGAGTGTGCTCTAGACGTGGCCGCGCCGTGGCCGCGCTCTCATCGTTTTTCCACTTAATAAGTTCTGCAGAAACTTCTGGGGAGGTAAAAGCCCAGTCATACTCCCCTGTCTCCATAGCTTCTTTAATTTCTAGTTTGTTGTGGATACGCTCAAGAATGGTTGGGTACATTTTACCCACCCTGTCTTCACTGTACTGCGGGAGTAATTTAATAGTGTCAGGCACACCGGACAAAACGTACGCTAATTTTTCGTGGTCAGACAAGGTAGTCGCGATATGTTCCTTGTTCATCCAGCGTAATTTATCCTCGTTAAAAGCACCACCGGATTTTTGAATCCCAGATAAACTAAAAGCTTCAATTAATTCCTGTTCATCAAAAAATAATTCTCTATCATCTCCTGGGTTCCAGCCGATTAACGATAAAAAGTTTCGTAATGCGCTGGGTAGGTACCCATCAGCGTCGTATTCGAGTGCGTCTTTAGACCCATCACGTTTACTTAGTTTTTTCTTTCCGTCTGGTCCCAATATTGGCGGTAAGGTAACGAATTTAGGATACTCGACTTCAAGTGCATCATACAAGCTGAGGAATTTTGGCATACTCGAAATGAATTCTTCACCACGCATTACATGAGTCACTCCCATTTCTAGATCGTCTACTATGTGAGCAAAGTTGTACGTTGGGTACCCATCAGCTTTAATAAGAATAAAATCATCCACCATTTCTTCGCCAGCGGTTAATTCTCCCCGGACTTCATCCTGCCAAGTGTAGCGTTTTATCTCTGGAACTTTCAGACGCAATGGCCGACTTCCATCCCAGACACCAAAAGTTTTTGGTCGGTGGTTACGATATAGAAATGGTCTTTTTTCAGCTATAGCGTTGTCTCTGAAGGCTGTTACTTCCCCTTCTGTATACGGATCGGGATACGCCAAGCCTTTTTCAATTAATGTGTCAGCGTACTTTTTATATGTTTCTAGTCGCTCAGACTGGATACAGCTGCCAAAATTCTCACTTGGTGTATTGGGACCATAGTCCCAGGTGACTCCAAACCAACGTAAAGAGTTTTGAATTTGTTCAATAGAACCAGCCACTTCCCTCTCTTTATCAGTGTCTTCAATACGAAGAATAAACGTTCCGTTATTTTTCCTAGCCCAATAATAAGCAAACAGTGCAGTGCGTACACCACCAATATGTAAAAATCCGGTTGGTGACGGAGCAAATCTCGTCACGACAGTGTTAGTTTTGGGCATGTTCTTTGGCAATTGAAATTAAGGTATCAGCTAGGGCAAAAGCAGCGTGATGAATAAAGAATGACTCGGCACCACGACGCATTTTGGCCTGTAATTCAGCATCTTGCATGATACGTTCGATTTCAGCAACTAGCAAATTTTCAGTCAAATTGCGCTCTTCCATGACAATAGCACCACCAGTCCGTGCGTACGCAAAAGCATTAGTGCGTTGGTCGTGGCTAATTTCTTCCGGAATTGGTACTAAAATAGCTGGCTTTTGATGAAACGCAATTTCTGAAATGGTGCTACTACCAGCTCGACTAACAATGAGCGTTGCAAAGCTTTGTAAGGCATGAAATTCATCACCTGGTACATTACCAAACACATGATATCTTTCACGTAAATCTTTGTCTTCAATAAGTAAGTCAGCAGTTTGAATCATCAAATCCGCATTATCACGCCCCGCTTGATGCACTATTTGGTAGTGCGGCAATATTTCATTAAGTAAGTTTAAAACAAAATTATTTATCCGCTCTGCTCCAAGAGAGCCAGTCACAAACAATATATACGGATCCCCAGGAATAATTTCCTGCTCGCGCAAACCTTTGGTGTTTGGCTCTTCATAAAATACTTTTCGTAGTGGTATACCCACAAGAGAAGTTTTTTTGGCTTCAAAGAATTTAGCTGCTTCTGGATACGAGATCCCAATATACCGAGCAAATCGCCTCGCGAACATATTTGCTCGCCCTGGTGTAGCATCAGATTCGTGTATGACAATCGGTATTTGCAGTACGAACGCAGCGAGGACTACCGGTACACTAGTGTGGCTACCTTTACTAAAAACTACATCCGGATAAATCGAAAAGAGCTGTCGTAAGGCTACGAAAAAACCTCGAATGGTTTTAAATATGTCTGTAAAATTTTGCAAAGAAAAATAACGCCGTATTTTACCGGCTGGGCACCAAACATAGGAGATACTGAGCTTACCTAACGCCGGCTCGTCAAAAATTTCTGGGCCAATATAAAACAGTTCAATTTCGGTACCAAGCTCTGTTTCGCGGGCGCGTAGAGCTTCAGCGGTTGCTATCAGGGGGTAAAAGTGCCCACCCGAACCGCCTCCAACTAACATTATTCGCATATCAATATTGTATCATCAACGATCCAAACTAAGACTTGATTCGTCGTTGATATTTTGAAACATTAAGTACCAGACCAACCGAGGCTAAGGTGACCATCATGGCCGTTCCGCCGTGACTTATGAACGGAAGCGGCAATCCTGACAACGGCACGAGCGCCACCATGGCAGCAATATTTAAAAATGCTTGGGCTACAATAACGGTCATGATACCAACCACTAATAACATACCAAATAAGTCTGTGGCTCGTGATGCAATCTTGTACCCCCGCAACGCAAAGCCTGTTAATAAGGCAATAAGTAATGAACTACCTAAAAATCCAAATTCTTCACTGTAGACAGCAAACACCGAGTCACCGATAGGTTCTGGCAGGTACTCAAATTTTTGAATACTTTGCCCGAATCCTCGACCGGTAATCTGTCCTGAACCGATAGCGATTAATGATTGTTTTATTTGGTACCCTGAACCTTGTGGGTCAAGAGACGGGTTAATAAAGGTCATAATACGGTCTTTAATATATGGTCTAGTGAAAGCCAAAATAATCAACATTACCACTGCACACGTGCCAATAGTAATAACATGACTCCATTTCCCACCCGCCGTAATAAACATAGCAGTGGCCGCCATACCCATAATGACGAACGTATCAGTATCAGGTTGCATAAGCATTACCAATCCCACTGCTCCAGTGATACCAACAAAAGGCAATGTGCCGTAACGCCAGGTTTCAATTTTCTTATGGACTCCTGAAAGCCAAGTGGCTATATAGATAATAAAACCAATTTTTAGAACTTCGGCTGGTTGAAACGTAAAGGAACCAATATGAAGCCAACGAGTAGCACCACCATGACTCATTCCGATTCCCGGTACAAACACCATTAAAGTTAGCACAATTGAAGCAATAAAGACGTACACTGCGTATTTGCGCCAAATACGATAATGAATCGCGCTACTAAAAAACATCGCGATACTCCCTCCGATAATACCGAACACAATCTGACTAAAGGCAACTGAGGTAAAACTAGCTCCATCACGAGCCAATAAACCGAGTGAAGCAGAAGTAAAAATAAAAAAGCCATCAGCGACCAGCAGCCCAGTAATGGCAAGTAGGGTTTTGTCGATGCCATGATGCATATTACAAAACTATGGCCAATAGAAATCCAACAATCGCGCACACAAACCCGAGCACCCAGTATCGCATGGTTACTTTATAGCTCGGCCAACCGAGAGCCTCAAAATGATGATGAATTGGAGCAACTAAAAATACTTTTTTTCCGCGCAGTTTTTTCGAGCCAACTTGAATTAGGTTGGAGACAACTGTCACCACCAGTAAAAATGCCACTACAGGCAGAACACTAACACCTTTTCCGTCAGCTAGTGTGTCAGTCATAAATGCAATTACGGTCAGTGTCATGGTCAGAGCCATTACTCCAGTTTCAGTCATGTAAAACCTAGCGGGTGGGATGTTGAACCACAAAAAGGCTAAGATTCCTCCGACAATAGTAGCGCACAACGCTGCGATATCAATCTGATTCTGATAAAAAGCAATACCAGTATAGGCAGCGAAAATAAACATAAATACCCCACCAGAAAGGCCATCGATACCGTCAATTACGCTACTGGAGTACACAGCTACTGCTATTAGAATAAAGAATGGTATAAAGAAAATCCCAAGTTGAACTTCTGATGAGAAGAAGCTGACGCTCGAAACATCTAGCTTTTCATAAAACCACCAGGCTGAAAATAAAGCTGTTGCTCCAACCACTAGAATTCTTTGTGATAAGGGCAGTCCACCGGCAAAGTGTTTTCCTCCCCCACTAACTACCAAGTAATCATCAATAAAGCCAACCAAAGCACCAATGGCCAGAGCAAACAATGGCAACCAGGTTTGGGAACGACTTAAGAAATTAAATTCTTCATAGCCTAGCCACGCTATGAGTGAAGTGATGCCGATAGTAATAAAAATACTGGCCCAAATGACTATACCGCCCATGCGTGGCGTGTTCGTATCTTTTTCTTTGTGGAGTTTATCAAAAATTGGTGTTGCTCCCCCACCGTACCCTGTTCCTTTACCAGCTTTTTTCTTCCACATTTCATTCTTATAAAGCCATGTTGAAACAAAAGGAGTCACAATCAGCCCCACCAAAAAAGCAATAGCAGTGGGAGCAAAGATTTTAACAAGTGCAGTTTCCATAAAAATTATTCACTAAAAAGTAATCTGGTGGCTTTGCTTAATTTCAACACATCTTCAAATCGACCATCTCGCGAAGAGTCTAGAACCACAACGACAATTGGGTGGTTTAGACCCACGTCGAAGGCGATTACCAGGTTACCACCAGCGAGTGTGGTGTAGCCTGTTTTAGAGCCGATCAACCCCGGTATTCTATTTACCACACCATTAGTATTTTGGGCATTATGAAAATCACCATTTTGATTATAAAAACGAGTTGATGATTCTTTTGTCTCAACCAGTATTTCTGGATAATTACTTACGATGTAGCTCATAAGATGAGCAATATCTTTGGCCGAACCAAAAGCCCCTGCTTGGTTTTCAGATAAGTCTAATCCTGTTGGGTTATAGAACTTTAGTGAATTCAGCTCGAGTTGGTCGGCTCGAATATTCATGGCCTCGATAAAAGTGCCGGCATCAATACTGCCAGCCAGTTCGCCACCAGCGGCTTCAGCTAGCGCGTAGGCGCCGTCATTTGATGAGGTCATAAGGGTCATATCACTGAGTGTTTGACGTGTAAATCTCTCGCCACCCAGTAAGCCACTGTCTCCTTCTTGGGCAATGGCGTTATAGGTAACGCCAACTGTTGATTTTTCTGACAAGATCTCGTTGGCCAGTAAAGCGGTCATGAGTTTAGTGACTGACGCCAATGGCAATACTTCGTCGGCGTTCTTAGCGTACAACACTTGACCAGTTTGCATATCAAACACATACGCCGCTTTGGCAGTTACTGTGACGTTTTCAATTTTCTTTTCAACACTAGGCTTGCTACTAATAACAGCGGCTGCTTGAGCGTTGGCGTTTTGGGATTCGTTTGGGGGTAAAGCTTTTTGAGCAAATTCAGTAATCTGCCCGACAATAGCTGAACTGAATATAACTATCAGCAAAACCATTAAAATTACCAATTGCCAAAAAACCGGCTGACGGGTGTAGTCAGGGTTGGTGGTTTGATATGAATGCTCTACATTATTTTCTCCTTCCATATATAAAATTAAGTCGCCGCATCCTCAGCTTCAGGCTGAGTAGCTGCAAAGTTATCCAAAGCCGTCGCTACTGTAGCATAATCTGGCAAACCTTCCTTTTGTTCTATTCCGAGGTGTGCTAAGAGTGCTGGTGTAGCCTGGTAACTATACCCTCGGGCACTTTCACTTCCTACTCGTTCTACCAAGCCACGTATCTGTAGGTTGCGAAGAATAAACGAAGAATTTACTCCGCGGATCCGATCTATCTCAATTCGACTTATTGGGCCGCGGTATAAAATCACCGCCAATGTTTCGGCTCCAGCGCTGCCGATATCACGCTTTAAATCGTCACGTCTGATTCGTTCAATTACTTCTGCGTGCTCGGGGGCAGTCATAATTTGTACTTCTTTGGTATCTGACACAATCAGACGAAGGCCTCTGGTAGACAGATTTTGTTGTAAAGACACTAAAGCGTTACCTAAGTTTTCAGCGTCAGTGGCAAAAAACTTCAGCAACCACGAAATAGCCACCGGTTTGGCTTTGTAAAATAAGACTGCCTCGATGTGTTGTTCGAGCTCCACACCTCTATTTTACCAGAAAAACCCCTGTTTTACTTGAGATATTGACAGTTTAAAAAAGGTGTTGATAAGTGTTGACAAATATTTATATTGTGCTAGTATATTGGCATTCGGGAGGAACGTGGCGACCCGGATCGGGTGCTTTGCACCGAAGTCGGCCACAACCACCAACGCCGGCATGACCGGCAAGGAGGAAACGATGAAGATGCTGACCGCGACCGCTCGAGGCTCGCCGTGCGCGTAGCGCACAATAACAAAAATCAAATCGTCGATCTTTTGACCGACATCGCCGGCGCCGACCTGGGCGACTGACCGATCCCGGCCGACGCGGGCCGCGAAGGCAGGTGAATCCTGGCCTTGGTCCGCACAACGACAACCTTTCTGTTCCGGGAATGCCCGGCGAAAAAAGATTGGTGGTCGCGATTCTTCCGCCCAAGCAGCGCATGGCTGACTTGTGTGAATCACAAATGCTTAACGGTGGGATAAGCTCCACCACAAACGGCCTCTAACTTGTGCGGACAAGTTAGGGGTTTTTCTTTTTTATATTGTAGCTAGGTCTTTCCTAGCTTAAGTTAAACAATCAAAAAATTAAAAATACCCTGGAGCTCCCTTGCCTTCCCTTTCAATATGGATATCATCAAAGCGACGGGCTTGAGCTACTAAGATGGAGCCTTGTTTGACTGACTCAAGCACGGCGAGAAATCCAACAATCACCGAACCTCTTTCTTTCTCATCTTTGATTAAGTCACTAAATCGTAGCTTCAGTTGCCTTTGTATACGCTCATGTAGACGATCAATCATTTCTTCCAGCGAAACAACTTTCTTTACTTGTACTTTTGGTTTTATTTCGGTTTTGGGGAGATTGGTTACAACATTTCGGGCCGCTTCACTAAGAGCACTTAGATTTGTGAATTTATCCTCTACAAAAATTGGCTCGTCTGGGAGTACAAACGCACTCTCGTACATCATGTGTTGGCCAAAGATGTTTTGGATGGTTCTGCCAGCTTCACGGTAGATTTGGTACAGCTTAAGTCGGTGCTCAAGATCTTCGATTTTTTCTTCTTCCTCGTCGGTGAGTTCTAGAACCGGTAGTAAGGATTTGGATTTTATTAAAAGTAAGGTGGCGGCCAGGGTAATGAACTGGGCGGTATTAGGGAGTGAAAGTTGTTGCATGTGTGAGACACGCGCCATGTATTCGTTGGTTACTTCGGCCAGGGATATGTCATTAATCAAAAGCTTTCGTTTCTCAACGAGTTCGATAAGGAGTTCTAACGGTCCTTCAAACACTGGGGTTTTAACCGCGAACGTAGGCTCGTGCGTTGTACTAGGCACATGTACATATTAGCAGGAAAAGGCAAAGCCTTTTCCTGCTTCTGAACATTGACACAATAAAAAAATGTTACTTATTTAAAGTCTTAAACCACGGCAGGATTTCCTTTTTCTTGAATTTCTCTAGCCAGTCATCCCGATGTTCGCGGTATTTGTCGTAGCTTTTTGGATATTCTGCGTACAGTTCGAGTTTCTTTTCTCCGTACTCGCTTACCTTCTCTGGATGCGCTTCCCAGTAGGTTTTTACAATCAAAAATGAGTCGATGAGTTTGTGGCCTTGCGGCAAGATGTGGATGTTTTCGATTCGTACATTATCTTTCTCTTTAGACACTAGTACAGTCTCGGGACCAACGTAGTCAAATTCTATTTCGTATCCGAATTGTTTAAGGGTGGTCAACTCTCGATCCAAACAATGAATATCTGGTACGACTACCAGCACATCGACAATCGGTTGGCTTGGTAGACCCTCAATAGCGGTTCCTCCGACGTGATGAATATCTGGTTGGCAATCATCAAAGATTTGGATGAATTGATTTTCTAGCAATTGATAACGCTCTGCCCAAGCTGGGTCAGTCGGGACTATGTGGTAAACACGATCTTTATGTGAACTTTTAGGCATAAAATTATTATAGCAACTAATACTGCTCTACAAACTTTACCAACATCCGCACTGGTTCGCCGGTCGCGCCTTTGGCTAGTTTGTCACTCGGTACACTCGTCATGCGTGGCGCCATATCAATATGAGCCCATGGGGCATTCTTAGGGGCAAAGAATGAGAGAAAAATCCCTCCTTCAATCGCTCCACCGTACTTTGAGAAACTAGGTGAGATATTGGAAATATCGGCCCGAGCACTTTTTACATACGGTTTGTACTCATCCCACAGCGGCAGCGGCCACATATAATCACCACTCTCCTCCCCTATTTCTATAAGTTTGGTTTGTAGTTTTTCGTCTTTGGTCATAATGGCACTGGTATGTTGGCCGAGGGCTACTAAGCTGGCTCCGGTTAGTGTCGCTATATCGAGAACAACTTTCGGATTAAATCTTTCAGAGTATGTCAGGGCATCAGCTAAGACCATTCGACCTTCGGCATCGGTGTGAGTGACTTCGATAGTTTGACCGCTCATCGAAGTCACTATGTCCCCGGCTCGCATGGCTTTATCCGAAACAGCGTTTTCAGCCGTGGGTATAATGGCGATGACATTTTTCTTGAGTTTCATTTTGGCTATGGCAGAAATAGCACCAATCACCATAGCTCCCCCTGACATATCTAGGTGCATCTCGTGCATGGCTCCCGATGGTTTTACATTGAGTCCACCGGTGTCGTACGTAATACCTTTGCCAAGTAAGACGATAGGTTTAAGGGATGAATCCTTTTTTGAAGAAGCGCCCGGCTTCTTCAAACCATAGTACTCAATCACAATCAGTTTTGGGTCATTTTCTGCTCCTTGGCCAACCGCTAACAAAGCGCCCATTTTAAGCTTCTTAAGCTCGGTATGAGAAAGTACCTTAATGGTTGCTTTAGTACCGGCTATGGCCTTTTTGGCGGCTTTGGCGAGCAAGTCTGGGGTCATATCAAGCGCTGGAGTGTTGGCAATATCTCGAGCATTATTGGTAGCCTCCGCCACGATCTCTCCTCTTTTAAAACCACTTTCCGCTTTCTTACTGATTCCACCACAAAGCAAAATTTCTTTCAATCCTTTCTTACTCTGTTTGCTTTTATAGGCGGTGAATTCATAAGCTGCTAAATGAAGGTTTTCCGCGACAGTTGAATACACCCATTCTTCTCCCGTGTCTTTCAATTTTGGAAATTCAGGTAAAGTCATGGCCACGTTTTCAAGTTGATGACTTTTAGCCGCTTGGACAATAGAGCGTACGAAAAGACGAAACTTTCGCGCTGTCATGTCTCTATACTTCCCTGCTCCCATGCGATATTTAAGTTGACCATCGGGGGTTTCTACCAGTCGATGCCAGTTTGGTGCGTCTTCAGTAATTACCAACCGACAATATTTTTTCGGAGCATTTTCAATAAGATTCTTTGTGACAGTTATTTTCATGCAGGAATTTTACCATAAGTTGACATATTAATAATATCATGTATAATATAAAAACTGTCGCCCGCTTGGGTATAACAGTTCTTTCTTGGGCGGGCTGCAGCAATGCAACTCAACCAAGGAGGCCGACATGGCTCTTTCACCTGAAGACATTACCCCAACTTATGGAGAGCTACAAGTTGTTGACTGGGTTGAAAAACACCCTATTGATGGCGAGTTAGCGAATCATTCGGGGTTCGAGAAGTACATCAGAATTGAGGTGCCAATTGCTGAAAATACACCAGCTAGTCTGCGTCGTATTAAAGCCGAACTAACACGTCGCTACAAGGCGGCCGGTTGGTGGAAAGTCCGGTGGATTGCTGGGCAGGGACCGCGTTCGGTTGGTTTCATTCTCGAACAGGAATAGCGGCGCAACGCGCCGAACGCCACGACGGTCTCCGTAGGAGGCGACATGAAACGACGATAAGCGAACCGGCCCCATGGGCCGGTTCTTTTTCTTTATTCCTCTTTCTTTTTATTCACACTCAAACCTAGTTCTAGCAATTGCTCTAAAGTTAGTGGTTTCGGGGCATTCATGACCGCGGTCTGGCCCTTACGGGTCATTGGGAAAGCTTGGACTTCTCGCAAATAGTCTTCACCAGTCAGGTTCATGACGTTGCGCTCAACTCCGAGCGCGATACCGCCGTGTGGTGGTGTACCGTAGGTAAAAGCTTCAAGGATGTGACCCACTTTTTCTTGGGTCTCTTCTGGAGTGTTCCCCATTACTTTGTACACCGCTTCAATAATTTCTGGTTTGTGAGAACGAATAGAACCGCCACCAGCTTCAAAGCCATTGCAGACTAAGTCGTACTGCGTAGTCAGAATATTTTCAATATTTTCACCTTTCATCAGGTCTTCAATAAATTCCGCTTTTGGCATGGAGAAGGGATTGTGAGTAAAGGTCCAGTCTCCCTTGTCGGTCTTCTCAAAGAATGGAAAATCGACTACCCAAGCGTACGCCAAGACACCATTTTCTTTATCTTCCTCAGTACGCATGTCGAATTTGTCGGCGCCGTACTTTTTCATGCTTTCAGCGTAGGTGACCACTGGAAATGGTTTTTGCTTGACGGTATAGCCCATACTCTCAACTGTGGTAGTTACCATGTCTTCGATAATACTCATGACATCGTTGCGCTCAACAAAGCTCATCTCAACATCAATCTGTGTGTGTTCGTAGCCACGGTCAGCGCGTAAATCTTCGTCACGAATAGCCCTGGCAATCTGCACGTAGCGGTCGAAACCAGCGTTCATCAGTAGCTGTTTGTATTGCTGTGGGGACTGTGGCAAAGCGTAGAACTTACCCGGTTGGTGACGGCTTGGTACCACGAAGTCACGAGAACCTTCTGGTGTGGATTCGGTCAGCAGTGGAGTTTCGATTTCGCAGAATTCTCGTTCCATTAGGAAGTTGCGGCAACGGCGAACGAATTCACTGCGAATCCGGATGTTCTTTTGCATTCGTTCGGTTCGCAAATCTAAGTCACGGTGTTTGAGGCGTACCTCCTCGTCTTTACCAAACGTATCTTCAGTAATTTCAAACGGTGGTGTTTTGGCTTCGTTGAGTATTTCGATAGCAGTAATTTCTAGCTCGATGTCTCCATTGAGGACATCAGCTTTAACCATTTTTTCGGGACGTTCATTGACGATACCAGTAATAGCGACGACATACTCTGGCCGGAGTGTCTTGGCTACTTCGAGGACTTCTGGTTTACCAAAGACCACTCCCTGGACCTTGCCGGTGAAGTCACGGAAATCAAAAAAGGCCATTTTTCCTTGGTCGCGAGCGACGTCCACCCAGCCTTTAATAACCACCTCCTTGGTTTTGTGTTCCCCTAAGTTTTTAATTAATGTTCGTTCCATATTCTCTTTTGTGTAGAAACAAAAATCGTCCCTACAAATATATTAGTGCTAATACATTTGTAGGGACGATTTCAAACTGATGTTTGATGATTCGCGGTGCCACCCTACTTTGGCCTAACGGCCCTCGATTGATATTAAACTGGTTAATCCCTCCACAGTGTCAGCTGCTTCATTGGAATATTTCTATAATACTCTAACTCTCGTCAATTTCAACCTTAATAACTTGTCCAACAGTTGGATGTTCGTACGAGGTTACAAAGTATTCATTTGAATCAAGTTCTTTCATTAACCTTTCTTCAAATTTATAAAATTCGTAGTCGGGCAGATTTTCGTCTTTTTTTAGTGGGTGAAAACGGTATTCAATCCAGTCCTCTCCAACGTGAGTGTCAGAACCAGTTATTTCTTTATAACTAAAATCTTCACTCTCATCCTCACAAACTTTTTTTAATGCGTCAAAAAAATTGTTGCGTCGATTCTGTAGCCTTTCGACACGTTCAATTTCAGCCTCATCAAGTGGCATTTTGTCTGGTACTGATTCACCTTCTCCAAACATATTAATTTAAATATTAATCTCAATATTAACGGCACTGTTTGGCCACACTACAACTTTAAGATTTTCCTCATTTAAAAGTTCATTATCACGAATCAAACCATTAACTATTTCACGGTGCTGCTGTTCACTAATAGGTATTTCATTTTCATCTAAAATTTGAAAACGAGCGTGATTATGGTCCATCTCATCAAGGTGGTGGATAGTGCAACCTATTTTTCTGGCAATGTCCTCAAATAACACCATGCGTTGTCGTATCGGTGATTCTGGTACTGCTTCGAGTTTTTGCATAATATTTAGATGGTAATGCCGATTGCGTCACGCACTCTTTTAAGAGTCTGGCTGGAAATTTCTTTAGCTTTTTGTACACCTTCTGCTAGAACGATTTTTACATCTTCGTCAGTGATGGAGTTTCGTTTTTCCCTCATGGGACCAAAATAGGTTTCCAAGTCTGCCGCCAACATTTTCTTTAAGTCACCATAGCGGCCTTTGTTTTCCTTATAGACAGGATCCAGTTCCTCAGCTGTCTTGAGGAGTCGGTGTATAGCGTAAACATTCTCGGGACGTTCACCCGTCGAATCAGTCACAATACTCATGACCGCTTTTTCAGTTTCTTCGGCGTTTCCAAACAGAGGAATGGTGTTGCTGTAGCTTTTACTCATTTTGGCTCCGTCGGTACCAGGAATAACTCCAACTGAATCATAGATTTTCTCTTGTGGTTCTTTAAGAAGATTTTCTCCATAGGCACGGTTGAGCTTTCCTACTGCTTCGCGGGTGTACTCCAGGTGCTGACGTTGATCTTCGCCTACTGGCACTACATCAACATCATACAGAGTGATGTCAGCTGCTTGCAGCATCGGATACGTAAACAATCCAGCGTTGGGTTCTATTCCCTTAGCTACTTTGTCTTTGTAGGAGTGCGCTTGCATGAGGAAAGGTACGGTCACCATACAATCCAGTACCCACCCGAGCTCTGTGTGGTCTTGGTTATCGGATTGTCGAAAAATAATCGCTTTCTTAGGGTCGACTCCCACCGCTAGATAATCTTTAACAACGTTGATTACATTTTTTCGAAGTGCCTCTGGGTCACGAACTGAAGTCAGTGCATGATAGTCAGCAATCATTAAAAAACTATCGTATTCTTCATACATGTCTAAAAAGGGTTTAAGAGCCCCAAAGTAATTCCCAATATGCAAATCTCCAGAAGATTGTAGGCCGGTTAGTAATCGTCTTTTCTCTGCCATAATGAGCCTATCCTATCAGTTTTATTGCTGTAATGGCAACTCAAGTGTAAAGCTAGATCCTTTACCGGGGCCGTCAGATTTAGCAGTGATTGTACCCCCCATATGTTCAATCATTTGTTTAGCCACAAAAAGACCCAGACCTGTGCCTGAAATATTAGTTTTGTTAGCGTCCTTAGCCCGAGAGAATTTTGCAAAAAGACTATCGAGCGTGTCTTCACTCATACCAATACCAGTATCACTAATGGTGACCATTATTTTTTTGGTAGTTTTATTTTCTCCGACACTCACTACAATCGAACCGCGTTCAGTGTATTTTAGAGAATTGTTAATGAGGTTGTGTAACGCTTGTCTGGTTTTACCGATGTCAGCATTAACAATGCCTTTGCTGGTAAGGTCGCTTCGGAAAGTCAGTAGTAGGCCTTTTTGCATGGCGGTCTGTCGCAATTCATCTACCACAGTTGAGGTGGTCTCTTTGAGATTAAAATCAGACATTTCATACTTCATGTTTCCAGACTCAATCCGAGACACGTTCAAGTAATCCTCCACTGAGTTCACCATGTACTTACTTGATTCAGAAATTCGTTCCAAGGCTTCTTTGGCTTTTGGTGGTACCGTGCCGTAAGAACCTTCCAAGAGCATAGACGCATACCCCCGAATAGAAGTCAGCGGGCTACGCAATTGATGGCTCGCAATCGATACAAACTCAGACTTCATTTTGTCCAACACTTTGAGACGTTTGTTCGCTCGTTCAAGGTCTTTCGTAAGACGTTCAAGTTCCAATTTTTGCTCAAATTCACGTTTAACTCCTTTGATTAAAAAATATCCAACCACTGTTGTAAATATTAGGGTGATTACCACTATTAGAGTAAAGAGTTCTGAATCAACAAATAAAAGTGAACACACGAGCGCCCACAGAACAACTACTAATATTTGTGCTCCGGCCATCTCAATTTTAAATGCTCTAAATTGAATAATGCTGTAAGCAATAAGAAAAGCAAAAATTGGCATCCCAAATAGACCATACTGACTAATTATCCAATCATCTGTGAAGCTACTAATGATGTTTCCAGAGGTGAATGAAAGTAAGAAAGTGACTAGTCCAATTAGAAATAAGATAGCTGAGCGACGACGGTTTATTTCCAGTCTTTTTAGCTGCCTAAAAGCTGTTATGACAATTAAAATTACAAAAGTTATATTGAGTAAATAAGTGTAGTATTTTGCTAGCGGACCCTCAATACTTTCACAGGTAGAAAGAGCTATGGCTTCTAGGTTTAATGTTGTGGGTAAAAGTAATACAAGTGGAATTAATATTGTTACTACAAACAAATTTGTATAAAAGCCAGGAGTTTTTTGATAAAGGAAAATATAAAAAAGATAAAAGGCCACTGCGTACGTTAGTGGTTCAATTAAAACCTGTATTGACCAGGCGAACATTACGATTGACGGATCATTTGTTGCCCACAGAGCAACATCAAGTAAGGCCCAAACTGTAAATAAAGTAGCAAAGAAGAGAAACAGTCTGGAGATAGTATTTTTTGGATTATTTATAAAAACCAAAAGACTAACGGCAACAGCTGAAAAAATAGCAATGAAATGAGAATAATTAATCAGAAGAGGGACGCTTGACGAGACAAACAAAAAAGTGGCAGATTCCCAAGGACATAAAAGTGCTGTTTCCATATTATTATTCCTCTACGACTTCATCAAGATCATCAATTATTACAAAATCCTTTAATACTACAGTTTTGTAATGAGTGGCTGCAATGCTTAACATTGTCAAAAGTATAAAAACAATAAGTAAAATGCGTGAATATTTGTCTAGATGAAATTGTTCCATATTTTATTTTAAAAAGCACACAAATCGCATGTTTTTACTTTACTTTTTATGATACAATAAAATACGTCAGTATTTTCCCCGTATGGGGATTTCTTAATAATAATTTTCTGAGTAGAAAAGATAGGTATGTCAGCGTTCGATAAATTAAGTTTAAAAAAGAAAGTGTGGTCGTGTAACGAGTGGGATCCGCTCGAGGAAGTTATTGTTGGTTCTGTTGAAGGTGCTGTAGTTCCTATTTGGAACCCAGCTTTAGAATCAACTACTCCCAATCATGCCAAGTGGTTTTTTGAAAAATATGGTGGACAGCTATTTCCTGATGAAATGATAGAAAAAGCCAGTATTGAACTGGATAACTTAGCAAAAGTGTTAGAGGATTTAGGGATTATAGTTAAACGACCAAGTAAGGTAGATTATACAAAAACAACCATTACACCATGGTGGGAAAGCCAAGGACTTTATTCTGCTATGCCCAGGGATGTAATGATAGTTATCGGTGATACTATCATTGAGGCCCCTATGGCGTGGCGATCACGTTATTTTGAAATTTACGCTTATCGTGACTTAATAACCGATTACTTTAAGGAAGGGGCTAAATGGCATGCTGCACCTAAGGGCTCTATGGATAATGATTTTTATAATAAAGATTATAATCCTGAAAAAGCCACAGTAGATGGGAAAAGACAATTTGTAGTCTCTGAAAATGAAGTTGCTTTTGATGCTGCTGATTTTGTAAGATTCGGTAAGGATATTTTTGTACAAAAGAGTAATGTTACTAATTCCTTAGGAATAGAATGGGTCAGACGACATATTGGGTCGGAATATACAGTGCATGAAGTTGAATTTGGTGATGAACACCCGATGCACATTGATACAACCATAGTTCCACTTAGTCCGGGTAAACTTTTAATAAATCCTTCTTGGGTTAAAAAAGAACATTTGCCACCTATATTTGACTCATGGGAAATAATTGAAGCTCCAGAGCCAGTTAAGCCATACGATTCAGCGCTATATTTTTCTAGTGATTGGCTGACTATGAATTTTTTGAGCATTGATGAAAAACGTATTTTAGTTGAAGAGAATGAGGTTCCTCTCATTGAATTGTTAACTAAGCATGGTTTTGAGGCTATACCAATTCCATTTAGAAACTTCTACCCTTTTGGCGGTTCAATACACTGTGCAACAGCCGATATTCGTAGACGTGGCGAACTTAAGTCTTACTTTAATTAAATTTTAAAAAACAATAAGAGCTGCTCCTGCTGCTATAAGTATGATAGCAGCAGTTTTAGTAAACAATTGTTTGCCAACAAAACTTTGTGCATGGTCTTCGGAGCCTAGTTTTGCAAGAACTAATCCAATAGATAATGTAAAGATAGGATGAAATGCATTGAATGCTGTTACCACCATGACCGACGGTCCAAGAACAATAGCCATTTGGCTAGCAGTTGTGCTGAGGGCGTATAGACCTTCGTTTGATACTTGAATAGCAAATATTCTAGGTTTAAGAGTGTTGATAAAATCATTAAATTGTCGACGGTATGGTGGCCAAAGAGTCCATATAACTGCACTAAATAATCCCATTCCTAAACCATTTCCAAACAAAGAAGCAACTACGTTGCCACTTAGGGAAGCATCTTTAAAAAGGAAAAAACCAATACTTATAATCGCTGATGCCATTAACATTAAACTCAATGTTTTTAAGTCCGTTCTCTTTTTTTCTGGAGAATAATTTAAAGCGAAAGCACCTAAAATTATTAGCAGAGTTGCAAGTATATGTACTGCAGTAGGTATTTCATTAAAAAATGCTAATCCGAAAATTAAAGAAAAAATTGGTATAGTTTGAAACAGTGGTGTTGTATTTATGGCGCCTCCCCTTTCAAGAGCAGTAAAATATGGAATCATCCATGTTACTTCGAGTATACCCGCTGCCATCGCCAAAAAAATACTATTTAATGGGACATTAAGTGAATATTCAGTGCCAAGAAATAGCGAAGCTATAAGGGCGCATATACAAGTGACAAAACCAAAAAAACCGGATATGAGCAACAATCTTCCTGGTGCGTCTATCTCAACTGTTGTGGCAGTGTCTTTTTTTGCTAATCTTTTTAAAAGTAATTCATCTATGTAGCCCACACAAGCATCACCAAAGGTTGCAAGTAAAATTAATATAACCCAAGGTGCAGCTAAAAAAAACGAAAAAACAGGTAAATTCTCCAAAGATAAAATTGATTCCATAGCTGTTTAAACAGTAGTAATTATAACCAAAACAAAATTACAATCGGAGTGAGTAACCACCAAAAGAAATACTCTTTGGGGGCAAAGAGGGTTTGGATTGGTGAACCGGGTGTGATGAACTCAGTAATCGGAAGCACGTTGTAACTAAACGATATTACTAAGGCGGAGGCCGCGAACGCAAACAACATTTTTATGCCAAAACCTTGGAACGCCTTTTCATCAAATTCACGGGGCATGAGGCGAGCAAACAGCCAAAAGGAAATGATGGTGAAAAATACAAAGACAGATATACGAATCATTGATTCGGCGCCTGGGCCCACCCCGGCAATCATAGATTCATAGTATGGAAAACGCAGAGACAACAAAAGCCCTAGGTATAGGGCCATAATAGCGTTTATGAGGGTTTGTTTGCCCTTGGCCATAGCGAGGACTAAAAAGGCGCCGAAGACTACTAGCAAAAAGGTAATTTCTTTTAGGAAATCAATAATGGCGGAGGTATCCATCCTTTATATTATACGCCATATCGGGGGGATTTTTTGGAGAAAAATTCCTGCCTGTTTACATTTAATAGTAGCTTCGCTGGTTTGGCTACGCCAGTCGGTCAATAGCGTATTTGGTGGCATATTGTACATGCTTGAACCTGTCTCCCATGAGTTTTACTCCGCCGAACCATCGGGTTACACAAATGACTGTATTGGAAATATTTTCTTTTTGCATGACGCGAAGGATGACCATACCGGCGCCAGTTTCTCCGTCGTCGTTTTTAGTTTCAAAGATAGCGCCTTCGTGGGATACACGGGCCGCCCACGAATTGTGAGTGGCCTTTTGATATTTCTTATTTTTCTTAAGTGTTTTGAGAAAAGACTTTATATCTTCCCTGTTTTCTACTCGGCCTATACTAACAGAATATTGACTGCCACGGTCTTCAATTATTTTTTCGTACAGAATAAAAACTTCGTTTGCTTCGCGAGTATCGCCAAAATCAAATTGTGTAGATTGGTGGGGCATGTTGACGTATTACTAGGTGTTCTTGACAGCTTTGCTGTCTGTAAGCACCAAGTGTCTGCTGCCACAGCTCGCGGTTCGTCTCCCTAGTAAAAGGCGACTCACAGCGCTCCGCTTTATCTAAGCTGAAAACAATGACTCGTTTTCATTTTGCTTAGATACCTTCCAGTTGGAGTTCCTCTATAAGCTGCTTAGCCTTACGAGACAGCTTTTGGGGCATATCGATGGAAATCTTGACCATGAAGTCGCCGCGGCGGCCATCTTGTGGGACACCCTTCCCTTTTATGCGTAGGGACTCACCATGTTTTACACCAGCTGGAATTTTGATATCAACTGAGCCGTCTAAAGTTTCTACGTGGTAGGTGCTACCGAGTAACGCATCAGATAGTTTTAAGTGCAGTGGTGAGATAAGATTATTACCCTCACGCTTGATACTAGGATGTGGTTTAACGTGAATCTTTACGTACAAGTCGCCGGGTTGACCGTGTGGCATGGCTTCACCGCGACCGGTCATACGAATCATTTCACCGTTTTGAATACCAGAGGGAATATTGATTGCTATTTCTTCTTCACCGCGTTTAATGCCAGTGCCAGCACAATCGCCGCAACGGTCTTTAGGAATTTTTCCAGTCCCACGACAGGCAGTACATTCTCTGACAGTTTGGAAGCTACCCATAACACTTTGACGAACTTCCCGTACACGTCCTTTTCCATTACAGGTTTTGCACTCAGTTTGTTCAGTACCAGGTTTGGCACCAGAACCGTCACATGTGGCGCACATATTATTTTTGGTCAGAAGAACCTTGCGAGTCATACCAAACACAGCATCTTTAAAAGACAGTTCTATATCGATAGAAATATCCCGACCACGAGCTTGTTGTTGGCGATCACCACCAAACCCAAACTGTTCAAAGATGTCACCGAGATCGAATTCAAAACCACCACCTTGTCCTTGCGCTTGGGCAAAATCTTGCCAAGAAAAACCACCAAAGCCACCACCTGGTTGACCACCACCAGCGTTTTGATAGGCGTGACCATAGGTATCGTACTCAGCTTTCTTTTTATCATCAGATAAAACAGCGTAGGCTTCGCTAATTTCCTTAAACTTGGCTTCGTCACCAGTTTTTTTATCAGGATGATACTGAGCGGCCAACTTTCGAAAAGCCTTTTTCACTTCGTCTTTATTGGCGCCTTTTTCAAGACCAAGAATTTTGTAGTAATCCTTCATAGTAGTGGTTTTAGTAGGATAATTGCAGTTGCTGGTAGTATGTCATCCCATTAAAAAATTACAAGTTTTTGAATGGTGTATTAATGTATCTGAATTTTAATAGGACAAACAGCAAGTGAAAGTGCGCAAAAGACGGAGTCTTTTGCGCACCACATCACTTTACACTTTCCCTTCTTCTGGAGTATCTTTCTTCACTTCTTCAGCGTCGCGGACTGGGTTTTCTTCAGTAGTCTGTTCTGCTCCCGCGGCTGCTTGGCCTTCAGCACTACTAGCCGCCTTACTCATTGCTTCACCAATCTTTTGGGTAGCAGTTGAAAGCGCTTCAGTAGCAGTTTTAATAGCAGCGATATCTTCCTTGTCTTTCACTTCTTTAAGGGCAGAAAGCTTTTCTTCCACTTCCTTCTTTACATCATCTCCAATCTTGTCACCATAATCTTTTAGAGATTTTTCAGAAGTGTATATGAGTTGGTCTGCTATATTACGTGCTTCAATCACTTCTTTCTTCTTCTTGTCTTCGTCGGCGTGGGCTTCCGCGTCTTGTTTCATTTTTTCAATATCTTCTTCAGACAGGCCGGAGTTAGCTTCAATACGAATCGACTGTTCTTTACCAGTTGATTTATCTTTTGCTTTTACATTTAACACACCGTTACTATCGACGTCGAACGTTACTTCAATTTGTGGTACACCACGTGGCGCTGGTGGAATGCCATCGAGCACAAACTTACCAAGTGATTTATTGTCAGCAGCCATTGGGCGCTCACCTTGAGTAATGTGAATTTCAGTTGAAGTCTGATTGTCGGCAGCGGTAGAAAATACCTGCTCTTTCTTTGTTGGAATGTGGGTGTTTTTTTCAATTAGTTTAGTCGCTACTCCACCCATGGTTTCGATACCCAGTGACAATGGAATAACGTCTACCAAAGTAATATCTTGCACATCGCCTTGGAAAATACCGGCTTGGATAGCTGCACCAAGCGCTACCACCTCGTCTGGGTTTACATTTTTATTTGGCTCCTTACCAAATAAATCCTTTACCGCTTTTACAATTGCTGGCATGCGAGTTTGGCCACCTACCAAAATCACTTCATTAATCTCGGCTGGTTTCATTGATGAGGCTTCTAAGGCTCGTTTGATAATCTCGATTGATTTATCAATGTATGGTGCTGCTAGTTCTTCTAATTTCGCTCGGGTCAGTTTGATAAGCATATGCTTTGGACCTTCAGCTCCAGAAGTAATGAATGGAATGTTTACTTCTGTATCTACTGAAGAGGACAGCTCAAGCTTGGCCTTTTCAGCTGCTTCATCAAGCCGTTGTAGTGCTAAGGAATCTTTACCAAGATCAATTCCTTCAGACTTCTTAAATTCAGCAATCAGGTAACGAACAATTTCTTGGTCAATATCTCGTCCACCCATATGAGCGTCACCGTCGGTTGATTGTACTTCTACAACGTCATCCCCAACTTCGAGCACGGTCACGTCGAAAGTTCCACCACCGAAGTCATATACTACTATCTTCTCGTCTTTCTTTTTGTTAAATCCATACGAGAGTGCCGCCGCTGTTGGTTCGTTAATGATTCGTCGTACGTTGAGTCCAGCAATCTTGCCTGCGTCTTGTGTAGCTTTGCGTTGGGCGTCATTAAAGTACGCCGGCACCGTAATAACTGCTTCGGTTATAGTCTCACCTGTCTTGGCTTCAGCATCAGCTTTAAGCTTAGAAAGAATCATGGCTGATACTTCCTCAGGACGATAATCTTTATCACCCATAGTGACCATCGCTCCACCGTCACTCCCCTTCTTTACTTCATACGGCACGATCTCTTTGTCTTTCTGAACCGCAGCTTCGTCAAAATTATGACCCATGAAGCGCTTAATACCGTAAATAGTATTCTTAGGGTTGGTTACTGCTTGTCGTTTAGCTATTTGTCCCACCAGTCTTTCGCCGGTTTTAGAAATAGCCACCACTGATGGTGTGGTTCTGGTTCCTTCTGCGTTTTCTATAATTTTTGGTTCACCGCCTTCGATGATAGCCATCGCTGAGTTGGTTGTTCCTAAATCGATTCCTAAAATTTTTGCCATAATGTACTATCGTTAATTTCTAGTTTTTGTTAAATCTCTACCTTTACTTTCATGTTGCACGAAGTGCGTTTCTGCTTTTTTCTGATTTTACCATTTTAACTACATGAAAGTTAGGGTGAGGTAAATTCTCCTACCATAACCCGAGCCGGGCGTATTACGTCTGTCGATCCATTATCTTCCATGGTATAGCCAGGTTGAATGACAGTAATAATTTTATGGTGTTCCGCTTCATTAGTAACCGGAACATTTCCCATGGCGTCATGTAAGTTTGGATCAAATTCTTCACCAATTGGGTTAATGGTTTTGACTTTATGTGATTGTAATACTCCTTGTAATTGAGTAAAGATACTCTCTACTCCCTTGCGCCAGACTTCATCGACATTATTCCAAACCTCCTTGTTATTCATGGCCATATGGAAACTGTCGCACAATGGCAGCAATTCCTCTATGAAATGAATAGAAGTTCTTTTTTTATCTTTGAGGCGATCTTCCTCCATTCGTTTTCGAGCGTTGAGGAAATCGGCTTTGGCCCGTTGAAGCTCTTCTAGGTTGGTAAGTTTATCAGCTTCGCACTTCTTTAATTTATCTCGTAATTTTTTAATCTTGTCTCCAGCCTGCATTTCAGCATCTTCCAAATCAATGTCGTCACTGGAAACTGTGTCTTCAAATTCAATGTTATCTTCGATTGTTTCTTCTTTATCTAACATAGCTACAGTATTATAAATTTAATTTTTACTTCTGTCAAAGTTTAAAATATTTATGTTCTACTTCACTTTTTTACGCTTCTCAACATTATTACATTTTATACATACATTTTTGTTGCCAAAATGATATTATTTTAGTACCCGCTCTTTGGTGGGGTGTTAGGAGGAGAATGCTCATTGTAGCTTCCTCTACGAACATGTTTTGAATCAAAGTAATACTCTCTACGTGTATTGCTTACATACCAAGCTTTCTACACTAGACGGTATGTCACTCCAACAAACCCATGTTGGTTTAGGTCCTGGAGGTAGGACTGGAGCACATGATTTAGTCTAGTAGAACACATAGCCCAGGTTTATCCTGGGTTTTTGTGTACCCCCCTACTACTATTTTAAAGAAATAGAGCTAGGAAAGACCTGGTTATAATTTATAAAACATATTTTTAAAAAATCTAGATTGCAGAAGAAACATCAGGTGTGTATAATGTGTGAACCTTTAGCTTACGTTGGAGGTAAAATGATAAGAGTCTCCGGACACTTATCGGCTGCAAAAAATCCCGCTTGCGGGATTTTTTGTTTGTATAGGAAAAGGCGCCGCGATGCGGCGCCTTGGTGAAGTCGAAACTACTAAGTCGACTTCTCTTTAGGAAACACACAGTTCTGGATAAATTTGATCATGCCGGCTTTGGCAATGTTAGGGTTTCTGTTCCAGAATGTTTCCATCTCAGCTTTGCTTGTGCCGATGTCTTCATCGGTCGCATTTTACCCAAGATAAATTTGACTGAACTCAGTACCATCCAAGCGTCAATCTGACTTTCCTCGGAAGTGTTCCCAGCACGAAGTTCAGCGACACAGTTCTTGAAGGACGCTACTAGCCCTTCTTTGCCTTCGTCAATCATTTGCTTCCTCCAAAAAACTAAAAATATTATACTTATATTAAGTGTTTTGTCAATTCAATATTTAAAACAAAAAAACGAAGCAAGTGTGCTTCGTTCCTTCGTTTAGTATTACGAAACGTAATTACGTTTGTTTCCACCTAGCCCTGGTTCGCCATCAAGGCTCACATCGGGCTTCCTGCCTGGAGGCAGGACCAGAGCAAACGCGTTAGCGTTTGCTCCAAGCTCCTCGCTTCCGAGCCTTCTTAAGTCCAAATTTCTTTCGTTCCACTGAACGTGGATCACGCATAAGGAAGCCTAGTGATTTTAGGACACCACGTCGCTCTCCTTTCTCTTTAACTAGAGCTCGAGCGATACCAAGTCGAATTGCTTCTGCTTGTGATGATAACCCACCACCTGAAACTTTAGCAGTAATAGTGTAGGTACCTACACCCGCTTCGTCAACTCCTAAAACAGAATTAATATCCTTATTGTGTGACTCGTGTGCAAAATATTCCTCAACTGGTTTTTCGTTAACCACAACAGTAGTGGCTTTAGCTGGAGTAATGCGAACTCGAGCAGTTGAAGTTTTTCGTCGGCCGATGCCTTCTGTGTATTTTTCAGTTGCCATATTATTCGCTTAATTCTAAATTCTTTAAAAGTTTACTTTGAAGTTTATTCTTCGGGAGCATGTTTCGTACAGAACGTTTGAACACTTCAGGGTAACCAAGACGCTTAGCTAGATGTTCGAGCGTCTCTTCGCTACGTCCTCCTGGGTATCCAGAGTATGATTGATAAATTTCCTCTTTTTTCTTTTCTGGGATATCCATCTTACTTAGGTTTGTTACCTTAACAGTAACTGGAGCAATTACGTTCTTAGCAAAATCAGGTTGATCTTTACCCATCAAAATTACCGCCACTTCTGTAGCCAGCTTTCCAAGACGACGTCCTGTGGCGTCTACTTCAACTATTTTGTTTTCCAATTCAGTATTCATAACTATACAAGCTCAATTACAGCTTCATCACGGCCCGCTGCAGTGCGACCCATTTTAATAATACGAGTGTAGCCACCGTCACGCTCTTTGTACTTTGGAGCCACTTCTGTGAAAAGATTTTTAATGAAGTCAGCGCTTGGTTCACCAAGACGAGTAGAGACAGTTCGTCGAGCAGCCACGGTGTCTTTTTTGGCAGTCGTGATAAGTTTTTCTACAAATGGACGAACTTCTTTAGCTTTTGCTTCAGTAGTTTTGATTTTTCCGTTTTCAAACAAAGAAATCGCAAGACCACGCAAAAGAGCAGTACGCAAGCGACTTGTTCTTCCTAGTGTTCGGTTGTTTGTGCGGTGTTGCATATTTCTGTATTAATTGATTATTCAGACAAATTTAGTTTCATTGAAGCCAAGACATCTTCAATTTCTTCAACCCCTTTAGGGCCGAGACCATCGAGCGCTAGGATATCATCTTTTTTCTTTCGAACAAGTCCACCAATAGTTCTGATGCTAGCTGCTTCAAGCGCATTTTGAGTTCGTGTAGAAAGATCTAGGGTCTCGATGCGTGTTTTTAGGACGTCCGGATCAGGTTCGGTCGAAGCTTCTACTTCAGGTTTTTCAGGCACTACTGCCTTCTCAACTACTTCTTCTTGAAAACCAATGACTGCCTTAAGTTGATGAATCATAATTTCAATTGCGTCTTCAAGGGCCTCACGTGGTGTCATTGTGCCATCAGTTTCTACTGATACACGAAGGCGGTTGTAGTCAGTTCGGTCACCCACACGCATGTTTTCTACTTCGTAGTTAGCACGACGAATTGGTGTAAATACAGCATCAAGCGCAATAGTACCGATTTCTACTTTATCTTTTTGGTGAACTTCACGAGGTACATAGCCGAGACCATGTTCCACAGTCATTTCGATTTCTAGCTTTGTTGATTTAGCAGTGATTTCAGCAATTGGTTGGTCAGGATTAAGAATTTCTACTTGAGATGGAGCTTCAATGTTAGCTGCGGTCACCATTCCAGCGCCACTTGCTTTTAGTGTAACCTTCTGTGGTTCATCGCCGTGTAGTTTTAAGCGAAGACGTTTAATATTAAGAAGGATAGTGATTACATCTTCCTTAACACCGTCCATGGTAGAAAACTCGTGTTCAACACCATCAATTTTTACTTGTGTAATAGCAGCCCCTGGAAGAGATGAAAGAATGATTCGTCGTAGTGAGTTACCAAGAGTATGACCGTAGCCTGGGAATAGACCGTCAATTTCGTAAGTACCAGAAAATTCCTCCTCTTTTACGATTCGTGGCTTACTTGGTAGGGCGATGTTTTTATCTAACATAGTTTTGTTCTTACGTTATTAATTAAATACACTATCGACTGTAGTATTCCAGTACTTGCTCTGGGTCAAACATCGATTCAGTTGGGTCGTGTGCTGGGGCACTCGCGACTGTTCCAGTCATGCTCTTTAAATCAAACTTCAACCAACCTGGTACTGCTTGCGGGGCATGTTCTTCACCAATGTTGATTAGAAGACCAATCTGCTTACTTCCTTCTCGTACAGAAATCTCGTCACCTTGTCGTACTTTATGTGATGGAGAAGTAATTTTCTTTCCGTTTACCACCACGTGTCCATGAGAAACCATTTGGCGTGATTGCTGGCGGCTTTTAGCAATTCCCATTCTGAACACAACGTTATCCAGTCGTGATTCAAGACGTTCCATCAAATGAGCGATTGGTTGTTGGCTTTTTAAGATAGCCTCATCTACATAGCGTCGAAGATGCTTTTCAGAAATACCGTACGTGTATCGCATCTTTTGTTTCTCAATTAACTGACGATTGTAGTCAGACATATTACCGCGACGCTTTTTAAGGCGACCAGTTTTTGCTTCAGATAAAGCAAACTTGGCAGTTTGAGTTTTCGGGAAGATCGGTGCTCCCAGACGTTTTGCTATTTTAAATTTAGGTCCTATTTTCATACGCAAATAATATTAAACACGGCGAGCTTTAGGTGGCTTCGGACCATTATGAGCAATCGGTGTGCGGTCAGTAATCTTTGAGATAGTAATTCCTTTTCCAGCAAACGCGCGTAAGGCACTTTCTCGACCAGCACCAGCCCCTTTGATGATTACATTAGCTTCCTTCATACCCATCTGTTGGGCTTTTTCACCGATGATTTCACCTACCTTTGCTGCTGCAAACGGTGTACTCTTGCGAGACCCTTTGAAACCAACAGCGCCTGAAGAAGCAGCAATGATTGAATTACCCTTTGAATCTGAAAGAGTAACAATTGTGTTATTGAAAGTAGCGAGAATATTCAAAGTTCCGACGGCTACTTTTTTCTTAGGGATACGGTTAAGAGCGCTTGAAGTTCCCGCTACATCTGATCCGCCACCTTTTTTCATGATTCTTTTCTTACCCATAGGTCAATCTGGTGTTACTAATTATTTTAAGTCTTTTCAAGCTTACGACGTCCTGAACCCATAGTCTTTTTAGCTCCTTTAAGAGTTCGAGCATTAGTCTTGGTTCGTTGTCCGCGAGCTGGCAAACGTTTAGCGTGTCGTGAACCTCGGTAGCTTCCAGTATCCTTTAGTCGCTTAATGTGTCCTGATACTTCACGCTTTAGTTCTCCTTCAATGGTAAAAGATTCAATTTTTTCACGAATAGCATTTTCTTGTTCAGTAGTTAAATCAGTTGGTTTCGTGAACTCGGCAATTTTTAATTCATTTAAAATAGCTTGTGCTCGAGCACGACCAATACCGTATACAGCGGTGAGTCCGAATTCTAAGTGTTTTTCGTCTGGGATTGTGATACCTGATACTCTCATATATTAGCCTTGGCGCATTTTACGACGTGGTTCTTTTTTATTAATAAGATACACACGACCTTTTCGTCGCACAATCTTATCACCTTTCGTCTTATTAGCTTTTACTGAACTTCGAACTTTCATGTGTTAAATAAATTAGACTTGTCTGTACTAATAGTTAGCCTCGCTTAATGATTCTCCCCTTTCCGCCATATGGTTCAGGAACAATAGTTACTCTGTCCCCAACTAAAACTCGGATTCTAAACTTCCGCATCTTACCGGATAAATATGCTAAAGAAGTTTCGGTCTCACCATCAAGCAATACGCGAAAAAGCGCGTTAGGAAGCGCTTCCTCAACTACGCCGTAGACGAGGTCTTTGTTATCTGATTCATCTGACATCAAACGTGCACGAGTTTAACAAATGAATTGAAAAGAGTCAACAGTGTTTCCCACATATGCAGAATTATTCAAGACTTTCAGTTACGGTAATCTCCCTCATCTCACGTGGGAAGCTGGTTTTCCAAAATGGTCGCACTACAGCCTCGGCACTTTCTATGGCTGGGTATTTGCCTAGAATTTGTGAAATAGCCGTCTTTTCAACCCCGAGTAAATCAGCTTTTAGCTCATTTTCATTGAACTGCCAGACAATCTGAACATTACCTGTAAGTGAAAAACTAAGTTCACTTTCTGCGCTTATGTCAGAAATAGTAGTGGTTGGTGAAGTGTATGCAAAAGTCAGAGCATTATAATCAGTCAGTCGAACTGGCAAGCCTTCATACCCAGGCACGCTTTTTTCTGCTAAGAACTTAGCTAGATCTGCTTCCTTGAATAATGGCACACGAAGCACTCCTTGTTCTTTGATAGTAGCCAAATTATCTCCATAGGCTACTGCTGGAAGAGAATTAAAACTAAAAGTAACAGCATCTTTGTATAAAACAAAGCCAGCTGGTCGTTCAGTTTCAAGCCGAGCTAATAAAGCATCGCGAAGTTCGGTGTGTAAACCTTGTCTGGCAGTTTCCAATTCAGCATCATCAATAATAAACTTTTGACCTGAAAAACCACCATTCATGCTACCTGTTGATTCACCATAGACTTTGTCGTATTCAGCTGACCCTTCAAAGCCAGGAATGGTAAAGCGCGAAGGGCCAATGTTGTATTTTTCACCAGCAGCTTCGGCGAATACATCAGCTGTAATTACACCTGGTACAATGGAATTACCGTCACCTTTGCTATACCCCGGTACAACTGCTGACTCTTTTATTTTATATATCAAACCATCTGGGGACCTAAAACGGGTGTTTTTTACCAAACGAACTGGGTTTGGACTAAATTCGTTATAAACCAAAATTGTCCCTTGTGCTTGTTGAGTAACTTCCTCTTGACCCGAAGCTTCTACTTGTCGTTCACCGTCTGCCTCTAGTGTAAGAAGTTCATACAACAATGTGTCTTGTTTGGCGACTACAGAGCCAGTAAAAGTGGCAGCGATATTTTTTTCAGTATGTCGAGGTTTAACAGTTATATCAGCCCCACCCATTAAGGCACTAGCGACCACACCACCCAAAACAACAAACACAAAAACAATCCCCGCTATCACATACGAAGATTGGCGAGATTTTCTACCATCTACTATCTCAATAGTGTCAAAATGTGTATCTTCGGCTTGTGAGTCTGTTTTCGGCTCTCTAACAGGTCTTCTCTGCATTCGTTCACGCAACGAGTTATGTTCTACGCTGTTATCTCTTTTAATTTTAATATCAGATACTGGCTCTTCAGCCTGTGGCTTCATTTCCACTTCTTCACTAACAGGACGAACTGGTTTCGCAGATTTGCGAGGCCGAGCTGGTTGAATGTCTTGTAAATTCCACTTTTGATTCATTTTATAAAGTATACCGTCATTTCATTACTTGGCGAGCGTTCCCTGTTCATGAAGTGTATGAAAAACAAATGAAGACAGTAGTATAGCCGTATCTTCGGTCTCAGTTTCTGGGAATACTTTTTTAGTAATTGGAATAACAGTGTGTTCACCACCGGTTGCTCGATGTGAAGCTTTGGTTATATATTTTTTAAAAAAAGTCTCCGTGTATCTATCAGTGTGTAGATATATGATTGATGGGACAGTTAACAGGTCCCCCATTGATTTTAAGAGATTGGCAATTTCTTCTGTGTATTCTTCAAATACAGATTCAGCAACTATTTGTTGAGCGTCTGTTAGTTGCGGGGGATTATCCTGGAGTAAAGTTTTAACAGACCCAACTGGCATTTTAAGTTTTGCACTTAAAATTCTAATAATAGTTTGGGAGCCTATCAATGAATGAGCTACTTTGGTTAGTTCTTCGTTTCTCACAATTCCCACTTCAGTAGCTTCCCCTGTTATATCAATTAAAGTCATTTCTGAAGTTTCGGGAAAAATATCTCGAATAGCTGTGTAATATGTCAGTAAAAAAGTATTTAATAATAAAGTGGCTTCAGGAAAAACTTCCTCAGCATGCTTTTTGATTGCTGCCACAATTTTTGATGAAGCAATGCCACTGGAATGAGAAATATATAGCTTATGTGTTTCTAGATTTCGCGGATCTTTAATCGTGTAGCCATTGGCAGTCATATGGAGTATTTGGTTGGTAATTATTTCTAGACCTTCACGTTTTAGAAATTCAGTAGTCTTAAGATTATCCATCGATTGCTTCTGGGCGTCTGCCACTAAATTACTTACCAATTTATCAGTGATTTTAAATATTTCTTTATTTTCATACTCGGTTTGCTGAGTAATTGTATGTGCCCAGGGAGCTGAAATTGAAACTTGAATGTATGAAATATGAGCACTGGGGTCATATTTTTTAAGAGCGGCTCCTCCGGTGCTGCCTAATACTAAGAATAATCTAAGTAACGCTTCCTCTATAAAACGAGTGGGGTTTTCTGTACTCGCATCTTTAATAACAGCCCATTCACGATGAGTGTACAGGACCGGATTGGTTTTAGTGACTATATCTGAAGCTACAATTGAAGCCGCAACACTAGCTGAACCAATGTCTAAAATTATGGCGTATTTACCATCAGGACCATGTTTACCTAAACCGAACATTTGCCACTAGTATACCAGGTCGACTCATTATGTAGAGTACAGTTTCAGTAAACATTCGTGGATAGTATCAACAAAAATACTGTTTACGCTACGCAAAAACTATTCCAAAACTGCTTTAATACGTCGCACACCAGACGAAGATGATTCTTCTTTGATGATTTTGAAAGTACCGTGTATGTCTTCAAGTTTTTCTACGTGTGGGCCACCACAAAGTTCTTTAGAGAAAACAGTGCCATCAGTACCAGTCATGGTATACACCTTCACTTCGTCAGGATAGCGATCCCAAAAACTACCTTCTATGGTTGGATCGTTTTCCGCTCTATCTTTAGCCATGGTTTCCATGGTGACCTTTCCGCCAATTTTTATAGCTTTGTTTACAAAGTCTGCTACTTTTTTTAAAGTTTCTGGTTCCACTTTTACTGGATGGGTAAAGTCAAAACGCATTCGTTCGCCGGTAATGTTTGAACCCGCCTGGTGCACATGACTGCCAAGTTCTGTGCGTAGAGCGGCCAACATTAAATGTGTAGTAGTATGGTATTGAACTACTTTTTCCGAATGATCAGCCAAACCACCTTTAAATTTTTGTTCAGCTCCAGTTCGAGATTTTTCTTGGTGTTTTTTCATTTCGGCAGCAAAAGATTCTTCGTCAACTTTGATTCCTTTCTCTTTCGCCAGTTCTTTAGTTAGTTCAAATGGAAACCCATACGTAGTGAACAGAATAAAAGCATCTTCTCCGGTAATATCGTCTTTACTCAACTTTTCAAACTCCTTCATTCCTTTTTCAAGCGTTTTTCGGAATTGAACTTCTTCCCCTTCAATTGAATCAAGTATCTCGTTTTGTTTGTCCTCAAGGTACGAGTAATGGTTTTTGTAGACGATAATAACTCCTTCAGATAACTCTTTAAAGCGGCCAGCCGGAACACCAATTTTGTCTGCGAAGCGCACTGCTCGGCGTAAAAGCCTTCTAACAAAATAACCTTGCTCAGTATTACTTGGCAAAATACCGTCAGCCACCATAAACACTGCTCCACGAATATGGTCAGCAATAATGCGAAATTCTTCTGTGTGTTCAGCGTATTTTTTACCAGATAAGGCTTCGATCTGAGCCACGACTCCCCCAATCAAATCAATTTTAAAAATATCAGGGTCATTATTGGCTGCGGCAGTAATACGTTCTAGTCCACCACCAAAATCAACGTTTTGGGCTGGTAACTTGGAAAATGAACCATCTTCTTCTTTTAGATACTCCATAAAAACAGAGTTACCTATTTCTAAAAACCTTCCACAGTCACAGTTTGGGTGACAATGCTCACCAAATTTTGAATCATGCGGTGTACCAAAATCATAGAATACTTCGCTGTCGGGGCCACCAATTTCACCAGCGGGCATATTTTCAGGTCTGCCAGAACGACTCCACCAGTTTTTGCTCGAGTCATAATAAAAAATTCGTTCGCCTGGCTTCATACCACGCTGTCCTCCTTGTGCTTCACTCCCCATTTCACCAACAGCATAGGAAATACCTTTGTCGTCAAATAATTTTTGCCATAGTCCAACTGACTCGTCATCACGAGGCACTCCTGCTTTCTCGTCACCCTGAAACACAGTTACATAAATACGTCCGGCATCGAGACCGACTTCTTCAGTTAAGAATTCAAAAAACCACGGCAGCTGTTCACGTTTAAAATAATCACCAAGTGACCAGTTACCAAGCATTTCGAAAAAAGTTGTATGACGATTGTCTCCTACTTCGTCAATATCTTCTGCCCGGAAACACTTTTGAGAATCTGCCAAACGAGTACCTTTCGGGTGTGTTTCCCCCATTAGATATGGAATCAATGGCTGCATACCACTGCCGGTAAATAGTGTTGTTGGGTCATTTTCTGGCACTAAGGCGGAGCTCGGAATAATAGCGTGACCTTGGGCCTCCATAAATTTCAAATACTTCTCTCTGATTTCATTTCCTGACATAGTAGCAAAACTATACTAAATAAAAACTTTTTTAGCTATGTTTTAAATACTTAAAATATTGGTTCCCGGTTGCCTTTTTTGAAAAAGAAACCTTCCAAAGAATACTTATCGTAGCCGTAACAAAAGAATGCAATAGGAATACCAATCAAAATAATGTGCGGCCACACTGCTTCTCCAAAGTAAAATAAAGATAATGTCAGGAAAATATTTATAACAACAGCTGTAAAACGAACTTCTAACCCTAAGATAAAGAAGATTCCAAGCAGTATTTCAATGATAGCTGCTCCAAAGACGATAAATTCTGGAGTAAAGCCGAAAACACTCACCAGGTTAAAGTCCTCTACTACAGCGATTGCTAACTGGTTGTGAAGGATTTTAGCGTAGACAGAAGCATAAATGAGTGAAGTACCAAAGCCTATTCGTAGAAACAGAAAAGCAAACTCTCCATATTTATTAGCCAAATAATCCAGTCCTTGCGCACACCAACCCCAGATTGAGTGTTCGTGTGATATAGAGAATTTATGACCACCGATGAGTATTAACACCAACATTTCTACAAAATAGTTCATATATGTGACCATGTACACGCCGTGGTAAATGATACCAATTGCAAAAAAGAACAGACCAATCAATCCAGCAATCCGAGAGTATATACCCAGTATCATAGCTAGTCCTAGGGCTAAAAACGTTAACTGCACGAAAAAACTAAATGAACCGAACATTGTTTCAAAGGGTAGTTCAGGACCAAACATGGCCGCGTGGTACCCACAAGTAATAAACGCTAAGCCAGCGGTCACTCGGGCGATGAAGGGTGCAAAATGTTTAAGTTTCACTAAATTTGTATCAAATTTGTTTTCGAGCCTAATTGAAATAGAAATGATAAAGACACTAACAATCATAAAACCAACTACGAGCCCCCAGATAATGGTCTCATTTATATTGGCTAAAAATATGTCGTAAAATGAAACTGGAGGTAAATGTTCTAACTCTCCAACTTTCTCAGGACTCAACACGTAAACTTCATGGGCACTGACTACAAAAGGCAGTACTAAAGTACCTACACAAAAAAATAAAAAATTTATAGTCCCTAAAATTCTTTTCAACATGCTTTAGTAGCCTTTAAATGGATCATTAATGATGCTGATAATACCAAGTTCTCGGAGATGTTTTTTAATAGCCGCTATCATGCCTGGTGAACCGGAAATAAAGTACATGGCAGAATTTGCGTAGCGATTAACCATATCTTCAATTTTAGCATTAACTTCATCAGGAGTGTTTACATAATGAATAGTAATCTGAGGGTGAGCGGCGAAACCATCAAATTCTTCCTTAAAAGCAAAGTAGTTATTCTTGCCCGCGTATATAAGTTCTAGTTCCGAATTTGTATTTATGTTATTGGCAATCTCATAGGCAATAGCTCGAAATGGTGTTATCCCTACCCCACCAGCTATGCCGATAATTTTCTTACCATTTGTGTGGGTATGAAATTCTCCAAAAGGTCCATGCATGACAATCGTGTCACCAAGTGAAAGTTCCTGTAATTTTTGTTTGAAGTCACTTGGTTTATCAGGAATAGTTGTAGTAATACGGATCTGTTTTTCAGCTGCTGAAGAAGCAATGGAAAAGGCTCGCCATTTTTTTCCAGTAATTTTTTTGTTTGGAAACGTAAAAACACTATGTTGGCCCGCTTTCCATGTAATTGGAGTTTTACTTTCAAAAATAAAAGAATGAGTTCCATTGCCTTCATCGTTGTGCTCTATAAAACTTACTCTGTGTTTAATTAGTAATCCCAAATAATCTATAGGGTGTAGAAGTGCTCTGAGAAAGAAATCTAGCATTTGAGTATTGTAGCACCCGCTTTCGTGAGCTTAAGCCTTATTTGTTAGTTTCTCTAACAGCTTTATTTCTTTTTCTTGTGTTTTGAGGCTTTCCATAAAGGTTTCAACCTTCGTGGTGTTTACGTCAGCATTTTTGAAAATAGTATCCACTGTGTCGCTGCCACCAGCGCATAAAAATTCATCAATTTTTTCTATGTAGTCTGGTTCTTTTTTCAAACGCATCGCCATCAGGTTGCTGACCAAAAAACCATATGCATAGGTATACACATAAAATCCATATCGGATATGAGGAACGTAGACATAGCTATAGCCGTCTTTTTCAGTTACTTCCACAGCCTCTCCGAGGTAAGATTTTAGGTGTTTTTCCATCATTTTGGCCAATTCTTCTTTGGTGGCCGCTCCTTCTGTACGGATATGATTATGCATCTCTAGTTCAAAATTAAAGAAGGCTATTTGGCGCTGGACTGTGGCAATATCACCAGAAATTTTATCGTGAAGAAACAATATTTTATCTTTGTCTGATAACTGGTCAAAGATTTTTTCTGAGACGAATTGTTCAAACAAAGTGCTAGCAGTCTCAGCAGTTGTTGTAGAAAAATCTTCATACAAGACAGACTGTTTTTTACTCCGCTCGGCATGAACAGCATGACCCATTTCGTGTGCCAAAGTTTCCAATGACTTGAAATTGTTTGTGTGATTAAGCATCACGTAGGTTGGGAGGCCGTGGGTACTGGCCATAAAAGCCCCACCACGCTTGCCTTTTTTAGGGTATACATCGGTTTGACCTTCGGTGATAAGACGGTCAAAAATTTCACCATATTCTTTCTTAATACCATAAAAGGCATCTCGGCAAATTTTAACCGCTTCTGTAAATGATAGTGGTGACAGCTCTCCAATAGGATCGTATTTGTTTACATAGGGAATAGTTTTTTTGCCATGCAGTGTAGCTTTTATCTGGTAAAACTTTTTACTAAGGCTGAAGCCTTTTCTAGATATAGCCGTCACGAGAGCCTCCACTGAAGCCTCATCGTTTTCATACCCCAGTACAGTGGCAGAATATGGTTTAGCGTATCCCCTCAGTTCATCACTAACCTTTGAGTGCGTAACAATGGCCGTTAGTTCATGTTCGGCAAACTCAGAAATCTGTACCATCTCATTAAGAATTAAATCCCACAACACTTGTTTATCTGACCAGTTTTGGTGGTCGAGATTAACCAGAGCTTCATTAATTGAATATTTCTTTTTCTTAAAAGTGATATGACGGTTACCAATAATTCTTTCAGTCGCTTCTTCCCACATTCCACAAGAAGTGGTACTCCGCAATGAAAGTATTTTCTCTTCAGGTTCAGTCAGATGATGTTTAGCTTTCTTAAAAATAAATTCAAGTGAATACCGATATTTTCGTAAAAGTGGGTCATTTAAAAACTTCTTTTGTTGATTTTTTGGTATGGTACCAATCTTTAAACTAAAAAAAGTCAGTTCATTTGAAAGTTTCGTAAAGCGTTCAGAAAAAATATTATTTTTTTTGTTTGCAACTGTATCTTTTGTGTCTAGTGTTGAACGAAAACCAAAATAACGGGAAATTTTACTAGCTTCGGTGAGGTGACATAACTTTTCGTACTCCTGGTACGCTAAAAATAATTTCTTGGCTGAGGCGGTAAAATCTTTATGGCGATACTTTTTAGCAAAGGCCAAATATGCCTTCTCAATTTTTGCTGCATCTTTTTCTATCTGGGGGTCTTTTTCTGATTTATAATAGTGTTTTTCTAGGTTCCACTCGGTCTGAATCGTATCTAATTTTGGCAATTTCTGCGTTGGTGTATAGACAAATTTAGTAGTCTTCTTTTGTTTTTTTGACATCAGCAATAAAGTTCTTATATTCAGTAAATACGTTGTTGAATTCGGCCAGTATCTCACTCTTGAGGCGTTTATTCAAGACATTTGATACTTCTTGATAGGCAAATATACGTTCTTCTAACTTGCCACCAAAATTGGCCACAAACTTTGAGTGATCGTCGTAGTAATCTTCCACCATAGTGCGCATGTTGTGGATTTTGTCGGCCGCACACACAATAAGAGCTTCATGGGGAGCAGTTTTGAGTTGTTCTACGTAGACATTTTTTTTCTTTTTCCAGATGGTTTTGCCTCCATCAGATTCGGTTTGCGGTTCGGATAAGGCTTCCACAATATCGCGCACTGGGCCACCAAAATCTTCCTGCAGCTCCTCGGCCGTATAGTCTGTATCTTCTATGGTGTCGTGTAAAAGAGCAGCACAGATTGTGTCTTCGTCGTTGGTGTAGTCTGAAACGATCATGGCTACTGAAACTAAATGACTAATCACCGGGAACGGCATGTCGCCTTTCCGGACCTGGTCTTTGTGGAGTACAGCGGCTGCTCTGATAGCTTGCTCTATTTTATGTGTGTAGGACATGTATTTTTTATTTCTGTTTTTGGAATACTTGCTGGAATTAATTTATTTCAACATTTGATTCATTAGCTCTGCAATTTCTGAATTTTTTGACTGTTCCTCTTCCATAGCACGTTGTAAATCTTGGTTGGCCACAGCTAGTTTTTCTTGCTCTTTTGCTAAATCTTGCTGGGCTGTGTTAAACCGATCCTGTTCACGTTGAAGCTGTTTTTGAATATTTTCAACCTCGTGTTGAGCTCGCTCAACATCTTGTGCAAATCTTTTCTGGTTATGTTCAATGTTCTCACGGCTTCGTTGTAGTCGTGTAAGTTCACTTTTAGCTCTTTCAATGTCTCTTTGAATATCCATAATTATAATAAATTAACTCCTTCGTTCAGTAATATAGCACGCTTTTTTTTGACTCCTCCCCTGTTGTAGCCACCCAATCCTCCATCGCTACGAATTACTCTATGGCAGGGTACTTCTAAGTCAAAATTTGCCGCCATTATATTAGCGACTGCTCGGGCCGCTTTTTTGTTGCCGGCTTTAGCGGCTACTTCCTTATACGTCATGGTTTTTCCTTTGGGAATTTTTCTGACCACCGCTTTCACTTTGTCTGAAAAATTATTTTTTGGCATATTTAGTTTTTAAATTAGCAATGGCATCTTCTGTAGTATCTTCACTTTTTTCATTCTTCTTGTGAATATTTAGCTTATGCAGATTAAGTAATTTTTTACCAGCCGCTTCGCGATAGGGACAATATTCGCAGTTTGATCCTGATTCAGGTATTTCTTCCTTTTCCAAACAGTCCACTATTTTATCTAGAGTCGGTTCTATCCAATCTGTTTCAACTTCAACTGGCACTAGTGTGGTTTCAAAGACTAATGTATCGTCAAAACCCACCTCGTCTTTACTGGCGTTGGCATATACCAAATAACCCGTATCTTCAACCTTAAAGCCGTTTTTTTCTAATAACCATTTATACACACCCAGTTGTCGTTTATATTGTTGATCCCATGGACTATCAGTCAGTTGCGTAATAGAACCCTCTTTTGAAGTAGATTTGTAATCTACAATAATTAATTTGCCTTCCGGGGTAATCCAAATATCATCAACTGCTCCAGATACTATGAGACCCGTTTCTGTATCTTTGTACTCGATACCTTCAAAGTTTTCTCGCCACGTATCCATGTTTTTATGTTGAAACGGTATGGCATTAATTTTGTACTTAACCATTACTGGATGAGGTGTACCAGCAGCTCGATGGACATCAAATTCCTTTTTAAAAAGTTCATCTACAGCTATATTTAAATTAAACGAGGGGAAACCCGGTCGTTTGGTGCCTAGTTTGTTGTCTATATAAAAGCAGCGAGGACACTCGATAAAAAAATCCAATTTTGAACGAGAAAGGCGCCATTTGGCTCCACCATAATTCCACTCAGCACTTCGGTTAGGGTTGTATCTTTTTATATATTCAGCCATATAGTAATAGTATAGCAAAAGCGGCTCCCGATGGGAGCCGCTTTGTGCTTACAATAGGCTATTATTCAGCTTTAAAGGTGGTCAATACACCATCGATTTGCTTATCTCCAGCTGGATCAAAGAAAAGTCCGCCATTAGTGTTTACAGCACCATCTTCGGTGAAGAAAACGACTGCGTACTCTTTACCAGCTTCTGTTCCTCTTAGAAGTTCAACTTCTTTAGGAATAAGACCTTGGCTTTGACTGTAACGAGCGGCACCAAGAATACCACCAACATTCTCTCCGTCGTAATCACGAACTGCTACCCAACCTTCAGCTGTGGGAAATTCAGCACTAGCTAACGCAACTACAGTTCCAGCTGGTTGCCCATTTACGCTAATTGCACCATCACCAGTTGGTAGTACTGGTACAGAAACAACTTCATTAGCACTAGTATCGGTAGTATTAACATTTGTATTGTTGGTTCTATCAGCCGTAGCTGGTTGTTCGGTGTTTGTATCGCTTGGGGTATCGTCCATCTCATCAGCCGGTGTTGGAGAAGAGAAAACCCACACTAAAAGACCACCAATAAGTAAACCGGCAATAAAGGCGACTACTGTTTTTTGTCCCTCTTGCTTTTCTTGTTCTGACATATCTACAAAAATTTGGATAAACCGCTAATATGCTGGCATTATAACACCATATCTATTGGTTGCAGAGTTGACGAGCCTCAGATAGTACGGTGTCTATTTTTTTTGGAGAAATTCCAACAGTATTCAAAATATGTGGTTTTTTAAGGATTTCTCGACACAAAACAACCCCATTTCGTAATAACTCAACCTTGTCTTTTTGAGAAAGTGAAGCCAGGGCAGTAATTGGGAAAATGCGCGCCCGTTCTATGCGATCTTGGAGATTGTTATTTTTAGGATAACTCCAACTTAAGAGTGATAAACCAGCACACTCGGCGTATTTCTCTGCAGCAGAGGTAAATTTTGTGTTGGTTACTAAAAGCAAATTTTTAATACCACACACATCTTGCCGGCAGATCTTTTGGTCACGTAAATCTAACAATCGAGCATAGGTATACAGTGCTACTTGTAAATCTGATTTAACACCTGGTGTGGAATGAAACTTAGCTTCAACCACAAAACTGTCTGTATCATTGTACGCAGCTACATCTAACTCATGGGTAGCACATTTCCCTTTTAGTTCTACTCGAGTGTGAGTTGTATACCCTTCGGCCTGAAAAAGTTTTGCTAAAAAATCTTCAAACGGGAAACCAGTTGGCCCTAGACCAAATAAGGCACGGCGAAGAGAATAACGAGCAGCCAAAGGACTTTCACTAGAACGTAGTAATTCAAAGGCTTTTCGGTAAATTGCTTGGGTGGTTATTCCATTAAACAACGATGACTGTACTTCAAGTACAATAGAATTTATTTCTTGGTTAGATGCTCCGGCTCTACGTAGAGAGCGTTTCAGTTTACTTACTTCAAACTTTTCACCACTACCATCTGCTTTCGTTACGTAAATAGACATGTATATTTGTTATTGCACTATAATACCACCACCGAGACATATATCTCCCTGGTAGCACACACACGACTGACCGACAGCGTAGGCCTCAATAGTATCTATAGCAACTAACGAGATGTTTGTTTCAGTTATTGAAGCTACTTCCATTGAAAACGGTTGCTGTCGATAGCGAGTTTGTATTTCGACTGTATCCCCCACTTTTGGTCGGTTGCGTATCCAGTTTGTGTAGTGCAGATTAATTGTGTTGTTGGCTGTCACCATTGGTTTGTGTACCGACACAGTTATGGTGTTTTCACTAATATTTTTATCAATTATATAGTGTGGGGTATTAGTGGGGTTGATAGTTTTGATAGTAAATCCATGTCTTTGGCCTACCGTATAAATAATACTACCTTCATGCGTACCAATAACATTACCTTTTTTATCTAATACATCGCCCGGAATTAAGTCTATATAATGACTAAGAAACTCTTTTATATCAATCTGCCCCAGGAAACATATTCCTTGACTGTCTTTCTTTTCGCTGGTCAGGAGGCCGGCTGCGCCGGCCTCCTTTCGAATCATCTCTTTAGTCGTATCTCCTACCGGCAACAAAACATGCTTAAGTTGCTCCTGAGTCAGAGTCCATAAGAAATAACTTTGGTCTTTGTTAATATCAATCCCTCTCGTAAGCTCAAAACCAGCGTCAGTTGCAATATTCTGCGCATAATGGCCGGTTGCTATGTAGTCGGCACCCTTTTCTAATGCAAACTTTAAAAAAGCGCCGAATTTTACTTCCTTGTTGCATAAGACGTCTGGGTTAGGTGTTCGTCCGGCTTTGTATTCTTCAATAAAATAGTTGGCTACTTCGTCACGATAAGCTGCTTCAGCGTCACAGGTGAGAAATGGAATATCAAGTTTGGCTGCCACTCGCATGGCATCGAGGCGTTCTTGCTCCCAGTTACACACCAACCACTCTGGATGCCAGACTTTGATGAATACCCCGACTACGTTGAAGCCGCGCGCCGTCAGGCGCGCGGCCGCCACTGAGGAATCCACTCCTCCAGATAGTCCAACAAATACTGTTTTTTTATCCTTCACACAAGAAAATTACCACGGGTATCTACTAACGTAAATATGCTGCGATATTTCGGTTATGTTCCGCCAAGGTACGGGCGAAGTAGAAATTGCCATCACGTCCAGTTAAATAAAATAGATAATCAGATTCAGTCGGCCGAAGTACTGCTTCAATAGAAGTCAGGCCTGGATTTCCAATTGGTGTTGGCGGTAAACCAACATTAGTGTAGGTGTTGTATGGTGAATCCATCCGTAAATCTTCAGGTACAAGTTCGGAAAGAGGTTTATTCAGTACGTACTCTACCGAGGCATCGAGTTGCAGAGGCATTCCGGCTGCAATCCGGTTTTCGATCACCCCTGCAATCAAACGTTTTGAATCCCGGGTACTACCTTCACGTTCAATTAAAGAAGCAATTATAATGACTTCGTCTTCAGTGTAGTTGCTCTGCTCTATAGCTGGACGTAGTGGTTCTATTCTAGATTCGTAAGTTGCCTCTAGTAGTATCATTAATTCCTTAGCTGTATATGACTCTGGAATAAGGTACGTGTCAGGAAACATTCTCCCCTCTTTGTCTTTCGTCAGCTCAATAAATTCTTCAGCATTAAACGCTTCTAGTACTTCACTTGCTCTTTCTGCTAATGCTCTATTGGTTTCACCTTCGTAATGTACAAAACGAATTAATGAAAAGCCAAATTCTCCGGCCGATAATCTATTAGCAATCTCGAAAGCATTCTGTGGCTCTTTAAATTTGTATATACTCGCTTTAATATTTGTTGGATCGTGTAGGGTGACTAAGATGGTGTAGAGAGCAAACTCGGAGCGTACAATACCTTCTTCATGAAGCTGCTTAGCAATATCACGAACTGAAGTTCCCTCTTGAATTTCAACCAGTTCACCAGCCGGAAAATTTTCAGGAGCTTTGGTTTGTTGCCAAATGAAAGCAGCAAAAATTACTGAAAAAATAACCAGAATTAAACTTGCTAGAAGAAAAAACTTGAAAAGTTTTTTACTCACGGGTACTTGGTAACTCAAGGCCGTAGTATTGGGTGAGTGATGAATTTCCATATCTTAAATTGGTAAGTTGCCAGGGGCTTCACTGCGTAGTGAACCAACACGACGAACGTTACCACTGGTAACAACTGCACCCGGTAAGTGAAATATTGTTGCTAGTTCTTCTGTGGTAAGCACCATACCAGTATCTTTTTTATGGCGTTCTGTGTACGATCGTCTTTTCATATTTTCGATTTCTTCCTTTTTCCATCTTTTGGTAGTTTGTCCTTTTCTATCTTGCCACCATGGCCACGGAGTGTTGGTATCCCAGGTGATACCAATCATATTTCTTGATAAATCATCAGAGGAACGCAAAATAGAAGCCAAGGTTCCAATTCGTCCACCGTTGAAGGCTTCTTCTGTAGCTAGATACGTACCTTGGATTTTCGCATCAAACGCATACTTTGAAACACTTCGTTCTAAGCTGGCAATCATATCTCGTTCACCATCAGTGAGTTGTGGAGGGCCGCCATTTTCACCATTTCGTTCTTTAGCTTCAGAAATGATTTTTTTGATTTCTGCCTTAACCCCACCTTTCCAATCAGATTTTGCCTTAAGACTACCAGATTTAAAATCATACGATCGATTGGCTTTTATTAAAATTTGCACCCACATATGCTCGTTTGGTCCAAGAGCTGCCAAGCTTTCCAGAGTGACACTGATTGGATCTATTTTTTCTTCTTCTTTAGGGTTTTTATCAAGACCATAATCAATATAGGTTTTAATAGGGTACGCATCAGCTTTAGTGAGTTTGTAGTGGAATGAGTGTGACCAATAACCAGCACCATCTTTTGGAATCTCAGCAGTATAGTCAACTGGCAACTGACGAACTTCTACGCCAGGGTATTGAGCGTAGAGTTGAGACTCAATCATGTTTTTAAACTTTATTTGGGTGTTAATTAAAAAACGAACATGACCGTGAGTAGAAACAAGTTCTAAAGAAAAAGTGGGTGGATGTTTTCCTTCCCAGTAGGTTTGGATATGGTTATCAGCTCCAGCTTTTTGGTACAGTTGATTTAAGACCAACTCCATTGCTAGCGGTGATTTAAAGATTTCTTGCGGTAAAATAATTTCTAAGGTTACCCGGGGGACCTTTAGGTCTGCTTGAAATTGTACAAATTCCACCCACTTTTCAAAAAACATGTAAAAGGTGGTGACTGGAAGCCAAATTGGCATCGTAGCTAAGGCTATAGAAAAAATTAAGCTGGTTTTTATACCGAAATACTCTAGAAAAAGATAGAACCCAAAAAATAGCCCTATCAATAATATGAAGACTCCAAGATTTCTACCGATGCTCATTTGTGACTATATTGTACAACAAAAAAGCCGCAATCTCTGCGGCTTTTTTGTGAGTATGTGGTCAATATTATTCAGCCACTATGTACGAACCGTTTGGTAATCGTTTGAATAGTGCAGCATCTTGTAAGTTTACAACTATGGTGTTGTCTTTTACATACCGCTCTTTACGAACCTTGTCGATGATTTCTTCTCGAGATAGTGGACCGTGCTTTTCTAGGATGTCTCGTAAAACTTCCTTTACAACACCAGCGGAGTAGCCCCATTCCGACAATGCATAGAGACCACGGCCTACCAATACAAAGCGTTCGTCTTTAATAAGTTCATTGTGAGTGGTGGCAGTGTGAGCTTTCTTGTTAAATAATTCAGCAATAGTTTCGGCAACTTCCTTGAAGTGCATTGGCGAACCATGTCGCTTTACTGCGAGGTATGCATAATCACGGATTCCCTTTACTCGCACGTTAGGACTTGAAGACGGTCCCCACTCACCAAGTGGATTACGACTTATTTCTTTTGAAATCAATAACCACCGCTTTAGAACTTCGTCATCATACTTATTGGCAATATCAATGAGGTTCTCACGGAAACGGTGTAGAATTTCTTCCTCAGATACTAGTTCATCTTCGCTTAATGTTTTGTACACACTTTTGAGTGCTTGTTCAACTGAGTCAGCGATCTTTCGTTCTGTGTACCAACGATGAGTGTACGCTGGGTTTTCTTTACTGCGATAGAAAGGATCTCCAAGAACCAATAAAAAGAAAATGTGATTCCGAACAATTGGATCTTTAGTGATTTCTTCAAGCAATACATGTTCAGCAATGACACCACCACCTAAAGCATCTATCGCTTGGTGTAGTTCATCAAACACGGCTGTAAACTCTTGGTACACATCAGATTTTTGGATGGATTGAATTCCGTAGTTTTCAATCTGACGCACTCGCTCTCGAGTCACGCCGTAGCTTTGACCAATAGACTCTAAAGTGTGAATCTGACCATCAGCACCAAGTCCAAAACGACGTTCTAGAACATCGCGGGCTCGGTCTGGCAACGCAGACAACATTTTTTTACTAACTTGTTTTGGTTTAAAAGTAATCATAATAACTCTCAGCTGTATTTAGACTTTCATTTAATAACATTGCTTGATTTGAATGTACGTAGCTTTTTATCACGAATATGACAAAACGTCAACCTTCTGGGATGATTCGGTACTGTCATATGTTAGTCAATAATAATGTTAAGGATTTTCCCAGGTTTATAAATCACTTTTATAATTTTCCCTTCTTCTAATTTAGTCTTAATATTAGGGATATTTTTCGCTTCGCTTAACGCTTCTTCCTCAACAGCTCCAGGTGAAATAGTTATATCACCTCTCACTTTTCCATTTATTTGTACGCCGATGGTTACTTCTGTGTCTACCGTTAAAGTATGGTCTGGTGATGGAAATTCAGCTACATGTATTGATTCATCATGGCCAGCTTCATGGTGTAATTCTTCGGTAATATGTGGAGCAAACGGTGCTAAAAGTCTCAAAAAGGTCTCGTAACTATGATTGGTTAAGCCTTCTTTTTCAGCTAAGTTCACAAAAATCATCATGGCACTCACGGCTGTATTAAATTTGAAAGCTTCAATATCTTCACGTACTTTTTTTATAGTTTTATGTAGTAACGTCGTAACTTCTTTAGTTTCGTTTTTGTTAATGTGTGCAGAAAGCCCGTTGACTCTTTCTAAAAAACGTCTAGCTCCAGCGAGACCATCTTTACTCCACGCAATAGTGTTCTCAAACGGACCCATAAACATTTCATACACACGAAGTGTATCTGCGCCCACCAGTTCGACAATGTCATCTGGATTAATTACATTTCCCCAGCGCTTACTCATTTTGCGGCCGTCTTCGGCCAAGATAAAGCCAAGAAATTCCAAACGTTGAAAAGGCTCATTGGTACTTACGACTCCAATATCATAGAGGAATTTATGCCAAAAACGCGCGTAGATAAGGTGACGTACCGCGTGATCACCACCAACGTATACATCGACCGGCGCCCAGTATTTTTCATTTTCTTTACTTACTAGTGCCTTGTCGTTTTTATTGTCCATGAATCGCAAGTAATACCACGAAGAACCAGCCCATTGCGGCATAGTATTGGTTTCGCGCTTTCCTGCTCCTCCACAAGTCGGACAGGTAGTGTTAACCCACTCGTCGATATTCGCGAGTGGAGACTGTCCATCTCCAGCTGGTTCATAGTGTTCGACTTCAGGCAGTGTCACCGGAAGTTGATCTTCTGGCACTGCCACTGGTCCGCATTTCCCGCAGTGGACAATCGGAATTGGTTCTCCCCAATAGCGTTGACGAGAAAATACCCAGTCGCGGATTTTATAGGTATTGGTCATCCGCCCCCCGACTTTTTTCGTGATGGCTTTCTTGGCTTCTTCAGAGTCCATTTCATTAAATTCACCTGAGTTGATCAATCTTCCTGGACTCACATAAATTATTGTTCCCCGCTCAACAATTTCTTTCTCTAATCGATATTCTTCAGGAACTTGAATTACTTGGCGTATTTCAATTTCGTACTTTTTAGCAAACTCCCAGTCTCGCTCATCATGGGCTGGCACAGCCATAATGGCACCAGTGCCGTAGCTCGCGAGCACGTAGTCGGCAATGTAGACCGGAATTTCTTCGCCATTGGCAGGATTAGTCGCAGTGATACCTTCAATCTTTACCCCAGTCTTTTCTTTGGTGTCGTCGAGGCGGTCCATCTCCTTTTTATTTGCCGCTTCTTTGATGTAGTTTTCTACTTCAGAAATATTAGAAATAGCGGTTCGGTTTTTAAATATGAGTTCATGCTCTGGCGCTAGTACCATATAGGTTGCCCCAAAGAGTGTATCAGGTCGGGTAGTAAATACTGTCACAGTGTCGCCGGTAGAGAGCACAAAATCTATTTCCGCTCCTTCTGAACGGCCAATCCAGTTTCGTTGTGCTTCCTTAATATGCTCTGGCCACTCAAGCGTGTCTAAGTCCTCTAACATCCGGTCAGCGTACTCACGAATTTTCAAAACCCACTGTCGCATTGGTCGTTTCTCTACTACAGAGTCACAACGTTCACAGGTGCCGTCAGCTTCGAGGTCTTCGTTAGCGAGACCAGTCTGACAGCCAGGACACCAGTTGATAGGCTCATGACTTTCGAAAGCTAAACCTTTTTTGAATAGTTGAATGAAAATCCACTGCGTCCATTTATAGTAACTTGGGTCAGTAGTGTTGATTTCTCTATCCCAATCGTAATCAAAACCGAGTTTTTCTAACTGTGATTTAAAATTAGCAATATTTTTGTCTACCGCTACTCGGGGATGCACTTTGTGTTTGATAGCAAAGTTTTCAGCCGGTAAGCCAAACGCATCCCAACCCATAGGGTGAAGAACCTCATGACCAGTCATGCGCTTGAAGCGAGAGTAAATATCAGTGGCAATATAGCCTTTTGGGTGGCCAACGTGGAGACCTTCCCCTGACGGATATGGGAACATATCGAGCACAAAGGTTTTTGGCTTGCTACTTTCAGTAGTTTTATAGATACCAGATTCTGCCCATTTTTTCTGCCACTTCGTTTCTATTTCTTTATGTTCAAATCTCTTATGCATATAACAATAAACCCTACGTTTAGTTTATAACGTAGGGTTTATTATGCCTTTAAATACAACTAAGTCAAAATTTCACTATTGTTTATATACATCATCAATTTCTCGCTCAAAACACCAATTGCCAGGCTTGTAATCCCAATTGTAATTTTTAGACAGACCAGGACCAGTTACAGGTCGAGCGACTGAGTAGTCATTACCAGTTACGCTAGAATCACGTACAAAAGTGGCACAAAGTTCGTACGTTTTTTCACCAGTTACCTTATACTCGTACGCGCTACGTCCATCGGGTGCGGTCGGTACTGGGAATTCACCGTACAGTTCAGCTAAATCAGTCGGAAGTTTTTCATTTGAACGATAGTATTCTTCAGTTCGCCACTGCATATCCTGAAGGACACCAAGCTGTTCGTTGTCGATACGTGCTTCACGAGCTTCGTTAGGCATTTCTAAGTGGTATAAACTGGCTACAATGGCACCAAGCACGATAGCGGTAGCAACTGCTCCATACATAACTGACATACCCATACGCATTTGCCAGTAGCCCTGTGCGTCTCGCAGGTAGTAATAGAAAACGGCTCCGAGCACGAGAACTACGGCCAACGCTTTCATCAGAAATCGAGTTGTAATTTCCCCTTCAAGGAAAAACATAATCACTACTACCAAATCTATGAGCATGGCAATACCAGCTATAAGTAGTGAAATATAAATAGCCCACTTAGTCAGGGCGCTGTAGATAGCTTCAGAATTACGTCTCGTTTGATTCACGATTCGAGTGAGGGCTAAATATACCGGAAAGAACACAATCAAAATTGCCAAACTACTACGCATGGCAGTCTGACTGCTACTCCATTCCCACGAACCGGCGGCGGCATCAGGAATAGCGACATTAATTGTATTAAAAATTAGGGTTAAGAGAGCGGCTATCGACACATATAGTGTAATCAACGAGCCAAGTTGAAGCACAAAATTTTTTGGTAAATTACTCATATTGTAATTATACACCCGATTTTCTTTAAAAGTTATTATGTGAGACAATATAAGTATGAAACCAGAAGACTTGCAAAAAGCCCCCAAATTATTCGCTGAAAATATTAAAATAGGTTTTAGTCCTGAGTACTTTGTACTGGGTATCAGTTCTGGTAGCCAAGCACAGATATTTTCGCTTTCCCCTGGTCACGCTAAACGATTACATCAGTATCTAGAGCATGAGCTAAAAGAATTTGAAGCCAAACACGGTGAAATCACCGCCGAATGGAATCCAAATGTAGTCAGTCCGGTACAGCGTGCTAACCCACCGTCAGAGGGCAGTTAAAATCCCTATGTAAGGTGAATGAGGCGTTAGCCGAGGCTTAAAAACAACGAGCGTAAGCGACTATGTTTTTATGCCCTTCCGTTAGTTATTTTTCCCAGAAAATAAGTAGGAAGCCGGAATCCAAATGTAGTCAGTCCGGTACAGCGTGCTAACCCGCCTGGAGAAGGTAGTTAGAGATAAAAAAGAAGAGCGCCTACGGCGCCCTTCTTTTATTCACTAAATTTAAATGTTGATTCTTCGGCTGGTTGTTGGCTGGGCTGGAGTTCTGGTCTGTCAGGTAAGATAATCGGACCAGGACTAGTGAAATCTAGATTAACAGAAATACCAAGGGCAGCCAGGACACCAAAAATTAACAGCACTAGTGCAATTACTATTCCTAAAACGAGTAGTGCTGTTTTAAGCATGGTGTAATTATTATAACAACTCAAATAGAGACTACGAGTGCATAAATTCAATCACCTCTCCATCTTTAACAATGTATTCTTTTCCTTCAGTGCGCAAACGACCAGCATCACGAGTTTTGGCAGTGCCACCATACTGTACAAAGTCTTCGAAACTAATTACTTGAGCTCGAATATATTTATCTTTGAAATCAGTATGAATAGCTGCTCCTGCTTCTGGTCCAGTAGAACCTTCTTTGATAGTCCATGCTCGGGTTTCCTTCTCACCGGTAGTAAAAAAAGAAATAAGACCCAGTCGATCATAACAAGCGCGTATCAGAGAATTTACACCAGAATCTAAGGTTCCATACTCGCGCCGAAATTCAATTTTTTCATCTTCTTCTAAATCTTTCAGTTCATGCTCAACGCCGGCATCAACCACCACGTATTGAGCGTTGTTTTTTTCAAAAAATTCCAAAAGTTCATGCCAGCGTTCATCACTTTGGTCGTCGAGATTATATGACGTATTTTTTTTGTTACAGACATAAAGAACTGGCTTCATGGTAAGTAAGTGCATACTTGTGAGTATTTTAGATTCTTCTTTAGACAACTCTAACGAATGTGCCATCAATCCAGCACTTAGGTGATGGCGAACCTTTTCCAGTACTTCTTTTTCTTCTAACGCCGATTTATCACCTCTTTTTATATCTTTTTCCAGATTTCCCAATCGTTTAACTATCGTTTCAGTGTCGGCCATTATTAATTCGAGATTTATGACCTCAATGTCTGATAAAGGATCAACGGCTCCGGCAACGTGGTGGATGTCTTCGTCATCAAAAATTCTTACCACTTCTGCAATCATATCTACCTCACGGATATTGGCGAGGAACTTATTCCCTAAACCTTCGCCATCAGCGGCACCTTTCACGAGACCAGCGATATCTACAAATTCGATGGCTGCTGGGATCACTTTTTCTGAACCAGATATTTCTGAGAGAGATTTAAGTCGTCCATCCGGCACACCCACTACACCCACTGCTGGGTCGATGGTACAAAACGGATAGTTTTCGGCCGGTACAGCACTACGGGTCAATGCATTAAAAAGCGTGGATTTACCCACGTTTGGCAGACCAACAATTCCTACTGAAAGTGACATAATTTGAACAGCTTAACAGAATATTGAAAAAGAAAAAGCAGACATACTAAAGAGATCAAAATTTATCTAAATCTAGTACAACACAAATATGCTTTATGGGGTGAACTTAGCAAGCGTTTTTACCAAGCGTCTCAATATCTTTAAGCCACTTTTCACGGCATATGCCATCAACTTTCTCGCACGGACCTAACGTTTTAACTTTGGTTTTAATGCCGGCAAAACCGAGAATCCCGTGCTGAATTTCATTAGTGAAATCACCGAACTGCCACCAAGTTTGAAACGCACTATGAGTACCAGAAATCACAATTACTCTACCCGTCTTCCCCTTCAAGTGTTGGTCGATACGCTTTGTTTCTTTATTAAAATTAAAGGCAAATCCAGGCAGCCAAAATCTATCAAAAAGACCTTTAAGGATTGCCGGCATGGTCACCCACCAGTTTGGGTAAATGATTACAATATGATCAGCCCAACGGAATTTTTCTTGTAGAGCAATTAAATCTGGTTCTAAAGCTTGGATTTCTTTGTAGCCTTTATGAAGAATAGGGTCAAAATTTAAATCTCCGATATTAACTCGCACTACTGTGTGACCAGCATCTTCGGCACCAACTTGATAGTGGTCGGCAACATAACCTGAAAATGTATCTGTATCTGGATGACCTAAAAGAACGAGGATATTTTTTGATGTAGTTGCCATATTTACTAAGTATACAAAGTGCGCGAGGCTTTGCCTCGCGCACCTGTTGAAATCTTTATTTTTAAATTATCGTATTGAACCGTCTGCGTTGAATTTTCCAGCTGAACCTCCAGCCATTTGTGCCATCTTTTGCATCATTTCTGGGCCCATAGCTTCTTGTAATTCTTTCTGGTACTTAGGAAGTACTTTAGTTGCAGCAGCCATTTGATTGTTGCCGTTATTCTTCATTTCAGCTTGAATTTCTTTAGCAATCTTTTCCATAAGACCAGGGTTTTTTTCAACTAATCCCATTATCATGTCTTGTTGATCCTGCGGCACGTCTTTCATCTGCGATTGCAGTGCCTTTTTCATCGCAAATTGTTTTATTTTTCCAAACATAGTGCCCTATTCTAGCAAACAAGCTGCTAGTCTCAAAACCAAGTTATTAAGCGTTTTTGCTTGACAAACAATGAAAATAGTGTAATGTCAAGCGGTCAAATATTACACATTATGAAAATACTTATCGCAGTCGCTACAGACATTTTAAATCAAATTAAAAGACTAAAACCAACAACTAAAAAAGGTTGGGTTATATTAGTAGTTAGTATTGTTTTATTGGGAATTGGAGCTAAAATTTTTATATTTACTGGTGATGAGGTGGTAGCTGAATCAGAAAATAAGCCTACTTTAGTCGAACTAGCTCCAGCTGCTAGTTATGCTTCAGCGAATTCTGTTTCTCTCGTCGGAACAGTCCGAGCTGTAAGCGAAGCTCAAATTCAAGCGGAACGAGGTGGCCGGGTTACTTCGGTACGTGTCAAAGCAGGCGACACTGTAGCAGCCGGTACCATAATTGCCACTTTAGAAAATGCCTCAGAATATGCCAGCTTACTACAAGCTGAAGGTGCGTATGAGGCGGCTCAAGCTGGTGCTGCACAAAGTAATGTTGGAGTTAATGAAACAGAAAACAATCTTAATCAAACATTAAAAAATGCAGAAAATACCTATCAAAGTGCCTATACTACAATAAGTGATATGGTCTATAACTCCCTTGATACTTTTTATTCTAACCCTACTAATGGAATTATTGGTCTTAGAATTGATGGGGGTAGTAGTATTGGGTTCCTAAATTCGGAACGGGTAGCGTATAGATCATTGTTAAGTTCATGGCAAAGTAAAGCTGATACTCAATTTACAACTGCTAATTACAGTACCTTACTTTCTGAAGCAATAGCCAACGCAGAACGCACCAGAACTATTGTTGATTCACTGCTTTCTGAAATTAACGATGCAAATAACAATGAAACTTTAAATGGTACATTAGTATCAAACTACAGCACTGGTTTAAACGCTAACAGGGCAACTTTAAACACATTAATTTCTGCATTAACAAATGCAAAAACTTCTGTCGAAAATGCCCAGGAAGCATTAGCTCGGGCAGAAATTGGCGGTACTTCAAGTACAGTTTCTTCTGCCAATGCTCAAGTAAAACAAGCGCTGGGATCACTTCGTGCTGCGCAAGCAAACTACGAAAAAACAATACTTCGAACACCGATTGCGGGGACAGTTAACACACTTAAAGTAAATACTGGTGATTATCTTGCTCCGTCTACACAAGTGGCTGAAGTAGCTAATAACAAAGCACTAGAAATTTCAGTGTATGTCGGCGAATCCGATTTAGAGCTTGTTAAAGTTGGCGAAAAGGTAACTATAGGAGCTGGTACTGAAGGAACAATTGTATCGGTAGCTCCAGGGATTGATTCGACGACCCAAAAAACTGAAGTAAAAATTGCCGCTGAAGATTCATCATTAACTAACGGTGACACAGTAGTTGTACAACTTAAAATTGAGAATAAGAATATTGACTCTGCGTTACTCATTCCAATAACAGCCATTAAATTCACAGCTTCAGAAGGATCTGTTTTCACGATAGAAGATGGGCAATTAAAAACTGTACCGATTGAAGTTGGTGCCATACGAGGTAACCTAGTAGAAGTAGTTAGTGGGATCTCTGCTGATACTCTCATAGTAAAAGATGCACGCGGTCTATCAGAAGGTCAACATGTAACAACTGAATAATATGTGGGAATTCTTCATAAAAAACAATAAATTCGCCTATCTCTTCTTGGCGGGACTAATTGGACTAGGTTCGTATAGTATTATCGCTATTCCCAAAGAGTCTGCTCCAGAAGTAGTAATTCCGGTTGGGGTTGTAAGTACTGTGTTGCCGGGCGCTCCAGCAGCAGATGTTGAGTCGTTAGTCACAAATGAAATTGAACGTGGCTTGTCATCGCTAGAAAATGTTAAAAAAATAACCTCTACTTCACGTGAGAGTGTCTCCAGTGTAGTGGTAGAGTTTGAAGCAAGTGCTGATTTAGATAAATCTATACAGGATTTGAAAGATGAAGTTGATAACATTAAGAAAGATTTGCCGGCTGATGCTGAAGATCCATTTGTGTCTGAAGTAAATTTTGTTGATCAACCTATCCTAACCATTGCGATTTCTGGTGACTTAAGTGACCAAGCGTTTACTTCGTTAGCCAAATCTGTCGAAGATGAACTTGAGTCAGTCAGTGGTGTTTCTCGAGTGGAAAAAAGCGGCGTGCGTGATCGAGAAGTGACAGTGATTGTAGATCAAACTGCTTTAGTAAGATTTGATTTGAGTCTAAATGAAATCACTAATGCCATTCGCAGTGCCAATTTGTCTTTCCCGATTGGTCAAATCAAAAATGATGGAATTGCGTACAATGTTGCTTTTGAAGGTGACATTACTGATACATCCGAGATTGCTAACATCAGTGTTAAAACACTAGGTGGTCAACCTGTTTTTATTCGTGATATAGCCACAGTTGTAGATGGGCTAGCTCCAGCAAATAGTATTTCTCGATTAAGCGTAGACGGTAAACCCTCAGAAGTTTCAGTTTCGTTTGATGTCTACAAGCAAAGTGGTGGCGACATTACTAAAATTGCTGCGGCTGTAAACAAACGAGTGGAAGAACTGAAACAACCAGATGAAATGTTGGCTGGACTTACTAGTGTCACAGTACTTGATGCTGGAGATGAAATTAAAAAAGACTTGGTACGACTATCGTCGTCTGGGTTGCAAACAGTAATTTTAGTGGTATTGCTACTGATCGTCGCCATTGGTTGGCGTGAGGGTTTACTGGCCGGTGTAGCTATCCCCCTTTCTTTCTTGTTTGGCTTCATTGGGCTTTATATGTCTGGAAACACGATCAACTTTTTGAGTCTATTCTCCTTGATTCTGGGTATTGGTATTCTGGTAGACTCATCTATCGTGATGGTTGAAGGTATTAATCGTAAGATGAAAGACCATCCAACTATTGATAAGCGTGAAGCCGCAATTGAAACCATTCGTGAATTTTCAGCTCCACTAATTTCAGGAACACTGACTACCGTGGCCATGTTCGTTGGTCTGTTTATTGTGTCTGGAGTCATTGGTCAGTTTATTGCCAGTATTCCGTTTACCTTAATCTTTCTTCTTTTTGCTTCGATGTTTGTGTCGTTAGCCATCGTTCCCCTACTCGCTTCAATCTTCCTCCGTCGCCGCAGCGTTACTAAAATTGAACAAAAGCAAACTGAATATGCACATCGCTTTGAGTCTTGGTACAGAAATAAACTCGATGGAATAGTTGGAAACAAGAAAAAGGAAAGAATATTCCATTGGGGTATTCGAATTTCTTTGGTGTTAGCACTACTGCTACCAGTGGCTGGCGTTGTGAAAGTGGTCTTTTTTGAGCAGTCTGATGTAGATTACATTATTATTGAAATTGAAAACAAGGAAGGAACAACTAAAGAGGTTACTGACATTGGAGTCCGACGTGTAGAAGAACTTCTGTATGACGAACCAGCTATTGAGTCGTATACAGTTACGGTTGGTAGCGGTAGTCAATTTGCGTCGGCTGGTACTGGTGAAAAGTTAGCAAATCTTTTTATCTCACTTCGTGATGATCGAGAAGTAACTAGTACTGAATTAGTAGATACACTTCGCCAGAAAATGGAGCCTATTAATGACATTAAAGTTACCGTAACTGAGCCGAGTGACGGCCCACCAACCGGTGCCGCTATCATCGTTAAATTCCTAGGTGATGATTTAGCTGAAATTACAAAACTTGCGAACGAATCGGCAGAAATATTTAAGTCTCTCCCAAATGCAACCAACGTCGAAACCAGTACTAACAATAACAACACTGAGTTTGTTCTAGAATTAAACCGAACCAAGGCGGCAGCTTTAGGGTTGTCAGCTTTTGATGTGTCACAAATTGCACGAACAGCTGTATTTGGTACTGATGCCACGTCTCTTACTACTCTCGATGAAGATATTGATGTGGTTGTGAAGCTTGATGTCGGAAATCAAGATGTCGTGGCCAGTGATGCCACTAATGTGGTTAGTATTGACGCTTTAAACCGTATAAGTATTCCTACCCGAGATGGTAGTGTGCCGCTGTCTAGTTTGGTGACTGTATCTTTACGTGAATCTAGTTCGGTTATTGAACACGAAGCTAAAAAACGAGTAGTGACCGTAACAGCGGATGTTACTGCGGCTGGTAATTCACGTGAAATTCAAACAGAAGCCTTACATAGAATAAATTCAGAACTTCAGATACCTGATAATGTTGAAATTAGTACCGGTGGTGGAGAAACTGATGAATCGAACAAAGCTTTTGGAGAAATGGGGCTCGCTCTGATTGTAGGTATTGCCTTAATGGTAGGAATTTTAACGCTTCAATTTAACTCATTCCTTCACATGCGCTATGTCCTTACCATTGTTCCGTATTCGCTTATTGGTATTATGGTTGGTTTAGCTATTACTCAAAACTCACTCTCCTTCCCTTCCATTATGGGATTCATTGCCCTGTCCGGAATTGTGGTTAATAACTCCATCCTGCTCATTGATATGATGAATCACATGCGACGCAAAGATCCATTAAAGCCAGTTCGTGAAATTGTGCTGGATGCTGCCAGTAACAGACTTCGTCCTATTCTACTTACTACAGCCACCACAGTTATTGGTATGATTCCTCTTACGTACGCTGGGGATTTATGGGCACCATTAGCGTATGCAGTTATGTTCGGTTTAATCTTTTCAGTGGTAATTACTTTGGTTCTCATTCCAATTATCTACAACCGACACCCTGGAGAACTGAGTAACTAAACTACCGTTACGGTGTACTTGATGCAGAGCCTCCACTAGTTGGGGGCTCTGCTTCGTTATCACTTGTTGGAGTGATAGAAGAATCTTCAGTACCTGTGTCATTAGGATCAGAGCTTATTACGTCTGGTTCTTCATCTTGTTCAGTGTCGCCACTATCGTCATCGCTGCCAGTGCCAGTTGGCGTTGTACTACCGGTGTTTGTGCTATCAGTTGTTGTGCCAGTACCAGTATCGGTGGTTGATGAGTTGTCTGGTGGGGTTGATGGGTTTTGGTTTCCACTATTTCCTCCACCGGAGTTGTGGTTTGAGTTACTGGTGCTACTGCCCCCAAGTAGTGCTTGGAGTTCGGATTCAGTTACACAAGTAGTACCGATACAAAGTTTATCAGTCGTGACTGTCTCGGCGGTTATATCACGGGCATACAAAATTTCAGTTTCAATACCAGCCAACTTCAGAATTCCATCACCAAATCCTTGCGCAAGCTTAACCAACTTTTCCCAAACAGTATCTTCTTCACCATCAAAAAGTTTATAGAACGGTGAGGAAGTGCCTTGGGTTGAAGTACCAGTAACCAATAATTCTTCCAGAGTTTCTTGTTGTTCTTTCACAGCCCCGACAACGTACGGCATCAATCCCCCAACATTGAGGAATTTACGGGTTGTGCCATCCACCCACAAACTTTCAGTGACCAAATCGGGGAATTGTTTTTCTACTTCCTGGGCTATAAATCCACTCTTCAGTGGAGCCCCAGAACTATCAGTTTTCCAGCGCCAGGTTGAAGGTTCTAGAGCTACAATTCTTTCTAGTTCGTTTTCTATAATATTGATATCTTTCTTGAGAGTAATATCTGAACCACAGGATGGTGAGCCAGTGTCGGCATTGAAGTTACACGTGCTGTTGGCATCTTCAAGACGTAGTAAGTTGGTACTATCAGTAACTGAAGACGAGCCAACATGTAGCGCTAAAGCTGGATTACTATTTAAAATACCAACTCTCTGATTAGTCGTATTAGCAAATAAAGTTGGAGTACTGCTGGTACCTGCTCTAAAACTACCCCAGACATCAAGGTTACTTGCTGGTGAAGTAGTACCAATACCGACTCGTCCTTGTGAGTCTAAGCGCATGACTTCACTCTGAACACCTGAGGAATTAGTTGTAAAAAATGAGAAGCGACTTGGGACATTGTTTCCACTTGGGACACCATCAACCGAAAGTGTGAAATCACCAACATTAGTCCATGACGAGCTTCCTCGAGCGGACATATGAAGTTGCATGATGAGATCGTCATCCTGCACAGCTGCAGGTGATGAGACAGTACCACGACCTCGTCTGAAGTTTAAAGTTGATGCTTCATAACTTACAGAACCGTGGGAGTTGATTGACATTGAGGTATAGCCTCCTTGATTAGTTAAAGTGAGAAGATCATCACTAGAGTACGAAGTAGTATTGTTTATGAAGGCTCGACCAGTACTATCTATAGTTATTCCCTCGTCTCCACCATCACCTGAAAGCCAGTTGCTGCCAAGCGCGATATTAGCAGTCGTACCAGAGAACGATAGATTACCAGACAGGCTGCCACCGGTAAGGGGTAGATAGTTAGCAAGTGTAGATAAGGAAGCAAAACCCAAAGTACTAGTTGCGACCCAATTAAAGCCAGTGCCGGTCGTTTGGAGAACCATACCGTTGGTGCCTGCGCTGTTGGTGTTGTCGTAAAGACGACCAGAGATAGTGAGCGCAGTGGAGGAAGCATTGGAGAGAGAAGAAAGCCCTGATACATTTAATGTGCCAGTTGCCGTAAGATTACCTCCGATATATGTGTTACCACCGACGGTTAATCGAGTGCCCGGACTAGTTGAGCCAATACCGACGTTGCCTGATGCGGAAATGATAAAGTAATCATTAGTTCCAAGAGCAGAGCTAGAAGCAATCTTAAAAGCATTGTCGGTTTGATCAAGTCCGACTGACCATTTGTTGGTGTCAGATAAAAAAGATAGATAGGAATCACGAGAAGATAACCCTCCCACTGAAAGTTGTGGTGAGTTTGAGACGGTTGATGAAGCACTTCCTAAAATACTAAGTGTCCCAGACATATATGAGTTACCAAACACATCAAAGTTTGAATACACAGTTGCCGCATTAACATTTAAAGACTGAATATTAGCGATATCTGAGAAGAGATACCCTAGGCGAGAAGTCGGTGCGGATACACTGGCTAACTTGTATGTTTTTAATGAAGGACCATCAGTTGCAACAAATAGATAATCTCCCTGTATTTCCATACCTAGAGGACCAGTTACATTTGTAACACCAGCCACAGTCAAGTTTGTGGTGCTTGCGACCGAGACAGTTGTTAGTTTATTACCAGCATAATTATTAATGTAGAGGTAGTCACCAGCTAATTTAAACCACTGAGTTGAACCAATATTAGTAGCATCGACCAAAGTATCTTTAAGGCTGAGCACTAGCGGATCTGAAACATCGACAGCACTTACACTATTGTTTAATTGTGAGGCTACATAGAGGGTATTTCCCCGAAGAATAGCTCGCGCGACACCGTTTAGATTAGTACTGTCAATCAAACTACCAACTAGTACTGGATTGGTTGGGTTGGAGATATCATAAGTATGGATTGCATCATAGCCGTACGCTAATACAAACATATAATTGCCTTTAATAATTTTTGCACCTAAAGCATCAAGAGTGGTGACATCTCGAACACTGCTAACAATCTTCGGGTTATGAGGATTATGAATGTCCACAATCACTATGGCATCATAAAGACCAGCACTGGCATAAATGTATCCATCATTAAAAGATACGCTGCTGACTCCATTCAGTACAGTGGTATCACGTAACTCAAAGATAAAAGTTGGATTGGTAGGATCGGTAATATCTACGACCGAGATACTGTTACGGGTATAAGAAGATACATAGGCATAATTTCCGTGAGCAGCAACATTTACCACCCCAGTCATAGCCACGTTACTAATATTTCCCACCTGAACTGGAGCAGTTGGGTTTGCGATGTTATATATCCTAAAACCGTTGTTAGTCCAATCAGGTATATAAAGATAGTCACCCTGAAGACTAGTTCCATCGGTAGCCGAACCAACACTAGTACTGGCAACTAATTCAGGCGTAGCTTCAAGAACACTCACAGAACCATCATAGACAGAAAGACGAGCACTGGTATCTGTTGTGGAAGTCCCAATGGCTACACGGCCGTTATTTGTATCCACAGCCAAAGCTGGGACGGAAGAAGTTCCAACCTCTAAGCCTCCCCAAACAGTTAGTTTCGACGAAGCAGTACTGGTACCAATACCCAGATTATCAGAAGAGGTGAGATAGGTAGTCGCTCCCCCATCGGTAAAGAGTGAGATATTGCCAAGACCAAGCGTACTCGTCGCCACCCACGCAAACCCGCCCGCTGAAGTAGAGGAGGCTTGTAGTAGGTAGCCGTCGGTTGGTGAGCCAGTGATGTTGAGTTCACTTTCGTCGATCGTAGCACCGAAGTCGTTATCGAGGTTAAG
>JBGSYZ010000014.1:0-29045 GCA_041750655.1 Minisyncoccia bacterium
GTAACTTTGTAACACAAGCAGATATGTGTAACTTTTGTCACTTTTTCTTGCGCACGAGGAACTATCAAATCGTATTCTGAATATTACTAAATCGGTCAAGCAGGGCTTGACCGACCACTGTTCTAACTCGAGGAAGCCCGCAACTGCCGGCCCGAAAGCGAAAGCTTTCGGGCCGCTGCACGTTGCGAGAGAGTAAGGGATTCGAAAGACGGAGCCGGTACACAAGACGAGCGAAGCGAGGGCTTGTCGGCGAGTCAGGGCCGTGAAAAATTTCGTAGAAATTTATTCCTGACCGAATCCCTTACTCTCCGCACCGAATTTAAGCCTTGTTTTACAGGGCTTTTATTTATACCAGTTACGCATTTTCGAACTTTTGATATAGTTAGTCGGATATGACACCGGACAACAAAGCTCTTGAGAGAACCTATTTTATTGGTGGCCCACCACGTGTTGGGAAAACAACGCTGTCATACAAATTAGCTGAAAAGATTAAGGGTCATGTAGTGATGACTGATGCAATACGAAATTCAGCCAAAAAAGTTTGTGAAGATAAAAACGGACCGCTTTTTATGATTAATCGCTACAACGAATTTACAGAGGAAAAGTGGGTAGATAGATTCACTAATAGTCCAGAGAAAGTAATTGAAGACCAAGCCAACGAGTCAAAGGCCATCTGGCGCTCTGTAGTATCGTTTTGCAATATGTTTTGTGAAGATAATGCTAATCATATTGTTGAAGGGGTAGCAATCATGCCGGAGCTAGTAGATTCTATGAAAAATAAACCCAGTCACGTAATTTTTGTCGGCAACACAAATAATGACCATGTTGAAACTATGTTGGAATATGGCAGAAAATATCCAGAGCAATGTTGGATGGCATATTTAGGGTACAGTGAAGACAAGATTCGTGCCTTTGCTAATTATGTAAAACATCTCAGTTTGTATTTCAAATCTGAAGCCGAGAAGTATAATTTTCAGTACATCGAACTAGACGGCAATCTGGATAAGGTTATTGAGGACAGGGTTTTACCTATTGTTGCTAACTAAAATAGTTCTAACTTCATCCCACACTGCCCGCAAACACAGCTGCCGTAAGGCAGCTTTTGTGTTTGTGGAGAGTAAAGTAACAGTCTGGGAGACTGTTACGTGGGATTCGAAAAGCGGTTTGAGATAGTTTATGAGCGAAGCGAAGTAAACTATCCAAACGCTGTACAGATTATGTAAGAATCGAATCCCTTACTCTCCGCACGAGCTCTCCACTGGAAGCTTAGTTATCCCTATCCTCAAAATCTTCTTTTTGTCTATCAACGAATCGTTTAATTGCGTAATAGACCACAGCAGTAATAATGATTGTCCAGATTATAAAATCAATAGCCATACTATTTTAGTTTAACGGCGGTACCGTAGGCAGATATTTCAGCGGCTCCGTTCATCACCATCGAAGTGGTAATACGGATACCGATGATGGCGTCGGCTCCGTGTTGCGTAGCGTCATCCACCATTCTTTGTAGAGCCTGCTCTCGAGAATCGGCCTGCAGTTTAGTGTATTCAGACACTTCGCCACCAACAATTGATTTGAACACGGCCGTAATATCACGACCAATGTTTCGCGCTCGTACAGTAGAACCACGAGCAATACCAATAATTTCAACAACTTCACGATGGGGGACAGTTTCAGTCGTAGTAAGGATCATTTTCATACATTAATTAAAGTTTAATTTTTAACAAGCCTCTGATTGATGCATACATTATAAGTGAACAGGCAAAGGAAACAATGATATGGGCAATTAAAAATCGACGGGTGAGAGTGTAGATTTGATTAAGAATTTCAATATCGTACTTTACTACTGGCATACCATCAAAAAGAAAGCCTCCTAGATGAATACTTAATATGTAGACTGGGATTTGGGTTAGAGGGTTCCACAAGATGAAAGCCATAACAGTAGCTGGTTTATTAATGTGTGGAAACATAAAGACAATCCCCATAGCAATAAATACGCCAAAACCAAAAGTAGGGAGAAGTGCAATAAAAGTCCCAAGGGCCAAACCGAGAGCGATGTTGTGAGGAGTAAAATCACCCAAAACTATATCAGCCCAATGCTTTTTTAAGCGATGAGTAATTTTCATGAGCACATCATAGCAGAATTTTACACGTCTATATTTAGAAGACAGCCGTATCGTTACTTACATTGTCCTTTGTGATACAGTAGCAATCATGAACGGATTAGAGTGTCTCATCAAAGAACTACAAACTCATGTAAAAGTCTGCCCACAGTTAGTTGGAATGGAAGATTTATTTGTGCATATCGAGCGTTCGAGTCACCCGAATTTTGGTGACTTGACCACCAACATTGCACTCCAGTATTCCAAAACCCTCGGTGTTAATCCGATTGAATTGGCTGAGGAAATCGCCGCTCATCTTGGAGGTGTTTCTTTATCTGGTATTGCCAAAATTGAGGTACGTAAACCCGGGTTTATTAATTTTTATTTCAGCGATGAATTTTTGAGCACGAACGTGGCGGATGTGGTTGAACAGGGTGCTAATTTCGGTCGAGGAGAGAAACTCAAAGGCCAACGGTGGGTAGTTGAGCACACTTCACCTAATCCCAACAAAGCCATGCACTTAGGCCACTTACGAAACAATCTGGTGGGAATGAGTCTGTACCGTGTATTGCAGTGGAATGGAGCTACCGTAACGACTGATGAAATCGATAACAATCGAGGTATAGCGATTGCAAAAGTTATGTACGGGTTTTTGGCACACATGAAAAAAGACTCTGATTTGCCAACCGAGGTGTCTGCTTGGCTAGCACACAAAAACCAATGGTTCACACCTGAGGAAAAAGGAGTTGGTCCGGATGTGTTTGTAACCGAGTGCTATGTGCTTGGCGAAAAAACCACTAAAGAGAATGAAGCGGCCGAGAAGTTCACTCGACAACTTGTGGTGGATTGGGAACATGGTGATACAGCAGTACGAGAGTTGTGGGAGCACGTACTGTCGTATGCGTACGCCGGAATTGAAAAAACACTCAATCGACTCGATAGTCATTTTGATAGAGTGTGGCATGAGCACGAGCATTATCAAGAAGGAAAGCAATACGTAGAGGCTGGTTTAGAAAAAGGGATTTTTCAGAAACTTGAAGACGGCGCGGTTTTGACGAATCTGGAATCAAGTTATGGTTTACCCGATACTATTTTGCTCAAACGTGATGGCACAGCCCTTTACATCACCCAAGATATCGCCCTCACCGCGCGTAAGAAAAAAGAATACAACGCCGATAAATTAGTGTGGGTGGTTGGTCCGGATCAGTCGCTGGCTATGAAGCAAGTATTTGCTGTGTGTGAGCAGTTAGGAATTGGTGAACTCGAAGATTTTACGCATGTGTCGTACGGGTACGTGGGGCTTAAGGCGGGTGACGGCGGATTTCAGAAGATGTCATCTCGTGAGGGAACCGTTGTGCTTATTGACGATGTGATTGATGCGGTTAAGGCCAAAATCGAAGCTAATGAATCGGCATTAGAACGTAATCATGAGTTAGTGCCTGATTTGTCAGAAAAACTAGCCATCGCAGCTGTTAAGTTTGCCATTCTCAAGCCAGACCGTACCCAAGATTTAACGTTTGATATTAACCAGTCGGTTAATGTGCACGGTGATTCTGGTGTCTATGTGATGTATTCCTATGTACGGGCCAAGTCAATTTTAGAGAAATACGGGAGAGAAGTTTTAGCTCAGAATGTAGTCGGAGTAAAAGTTGGGGGCGAAAAAGAGTTACTGAGGAGTTTGGCATTCTTCCCTAATGTCATTGAAAGGTCGTTGGTTGATTTGTCAGCTCATCATGTGGCTACATATTTGCTCGAAATTAGCTCAGCTTTTAATAGTTGGTATGGGAGTGAATCGATTCTTGACGGCAGTGATAGAGAAATTTATAAACTTGCAGTTGTGCAAGCCACCAGTCAGGTGCTAAAAAATGGTTTGGCCATCTTAGGGATACAAACTGTAGAGCGGATGTAGAGCTTGTAGAGCTAGTGGGCGAGAGCTAGGCAGGTAACGCTGGTGGGTTGGTGCGGCAAAAGCGCAGCTTTTGCCGCACGTAAGGTCGCACCAGTCGTGACAACATCATCAACTAATAAAATGTGTTTGCCAGCAATAACTAGGGCTTTTTCCGTATGTATGGAAAAAGACCCGGTTACATTTTTAAGTCGTTCTTCTCTCGTAAGCGAAGTTTGGGTAGGCCTGTCTGCTCTCATTATTATCTTTGAACTGTGTTGGATACGTGCGCTTTTAAGTATTTCTTCAACCTGATTATAGCCGCGCTGTTTTAGTCTCTCTGTAGACAATGTTAGGGGGATGACTACATCATAAGAAATTGAGTGTAATTTTAAAAAATCTGATACTGTTTGCCCCAATAAATTCTGGGCCTTAATATTGTTGTGAAATTTTGCTTCATGTATACATGCTCGTACGCTCCTATGTTTAAATTCCAAAAGGTAGTGCACTGTACACCCGTTGAGACTAATTGTTTTTGGTGCAGCAATTAAGCGGTCTAATTCACGAACAATCCGGTGACTGTCTCGTTCAGGCAGTATGATGTTTACTATTTTATTTAAAAATGTGCGCATGTAGTGTTCCTGAATGACAGTGTACCATGGTACTATTATGCTGTATTTACTATGGCGTTTAACCTTAAAAACACACTAAGTTTTCTCAAAAGGGAAAGCAAAATGGGCGGCAGTGACCGCTCGGTTGGTATTGATATTGGGGCCTCTACTATTAAAGTGGTGGAACTCCGGAAAACCAATACCGCTCTTACTCTTTCCACGTATGGCGAGTTGCAGCTTGGTCCATACTCTGATCAGCCTACCGGTGCAACCGTTAAGCTTGATCACGATCAGTCAATTAAAGCCCTAGTTGATGTCATTCGAGAAGCCGGTGTTGTAGGGAAAAATGGTGTATTAGCGGTGCCCCTTGCTTCTAGTTTTTTGACCACCATTTCGGTCAACGCCAAAGATTCAACCGAAGTCGCTAAAATGATTCCTGTCGAAGCAAGAAAGTATATCCCGATTCCACTTAATGAAGTGGCTCTGGATTGGTATGAGCTCGAACAAAATACTGAAGACGCCAAATCCGAAAAACGTGACGTTTTATTGGCTGCTATACAAAACGAATCCCTGACCCACTACCAGAGACTTATGTCAGCTGTTGGTATGCATGGTCAGCCAACTGAAATAGAAGCTTTTAGTGCTATAAGGGCAGTGGTTGAAAACCTGGAGGCTCCGTCACTAATCATCGACCTAGGTGCCAGTATGAGCAAACTGTACATAGTCAGAGGGACTACACTCCAAAAGCTTCATCGTGTAAAAGTAGGTGGAGAACAAATAACTAAACAACTTGCAGAGTTAAAAGGAATTTCTTTTGAAGAAGCAGAATTAATTAAACGTGAAATGGCCAGCAGTGAAGAGCATGCTCGTGATGTTAAAACAGCGATGACCTCAACACTTGAAAGACCGTTTCAAGAGTTTCAAAGAGTTATACGACAGTATCAAAATCAAAACGAAATCACCTTTAGCTCCATAGCAGTTATCGGTGGTGGCGCTCAACTCGACCAAATTTCAGAATATATCAGTGAAGTGTTTTCTCTTACCGCCAAAATTCATAATCCATTTTCAAAAGTTGCGTACCCAGCTTTTATGGAAGATGTGCTCGGTGAACTCGGCTCATCTTTTGCTATAGCGACCGGAGCCGCCTTGCGACCATATTTGGAATAAACACATTCCACAGTGTCCATACTAATAAGTTGCACTTAGACGTGTATAATAATAACGATGCAACCGAACAATCGGAGTTCTTTTATACCAAAAAAATCAATCAAGCGAGTTGAGCGTGTTCGTAGTGGTAAGCGAGTCTACATTCTTTCTTACGTAGCGTACGCAGTTTTTTTTGGAACCATAGTAGTAGCTGGGGCAGTATTTTTTTACTCTCAATTGTTAGAAAAGGAATTGGCTACTAAGATAGGAGAGCTTGAAACACAAAGAGTAGCTTTTAATCAAAGCAATATTCAAAAGGTGAAAGAAGTAGAACGCCAGTTAAAGATGGCTGATTACTTTTTTAAAAGACACTCCTCACCATATGCCGCTTTACATGAGTTAGAGAGAATCGCAGTAGATAAGATTACATTTAATACTTTTGACTACAACAGAGTGGATTCAGATACAATTGAATTAACCATTTCTGGTGGCACTGATAGATTTGACGGAGTGGCTTTTCAAAGTGGTTTGTTAGCAGATTCTCCTATATTAAAATCAGCTGAATTTTCAGGTATTAGCAAACAAGGCGAATTTTCAGTTGTTTCAAATACTACCCGTACCAAAAACAACTCATCCAACAAAAACACAGACACTGACAACACTCCAGCTCTTCCCGTTACGTTTACTATCAACAAAGTTTTAGGTTTTGATGATCTTCCGTATAATCCAAGCATATACACGAGCTCTATCATCGCTTCAACCCCAGATTTTAATGCTGGGTCTAGTACGGCCGAAGTTACCAACTTTACTGACAGTAGTGATGTGAATGACTCACTAGACGCGAATGTGGTATCAAATAACGAATTTGAACAATAATATGGCACAAACAATCACACAAATTCTGTTACTTATAATTTCCGGCATTGCGGTGTTTACCATGATTGTGCCTACGTTTAAAACTATTGGAGAGACCCAAAAAGAAACTGACGAATATTCTCAGGCAATTGATAGTGCTTTCGCTACCAATGAAAGACTTAATGCCTTAGTTCGTGAGACTGAAAGCTTATCACAACAAGAAAAGTACCGAATTAATCGATTTATTCCACCAACTGTTGATCCAATTCGAACAGCGAACGATTTAGAGACCTTAACTGAAAAACACAAACTGTTTCTTATAACAATTTCTGTTATTGACGAAGAAGAGATGGAAGACCCGGTTGCAACGAGTAATGCTATTGGTGAAGATTTTGGATCTGGATCTGATAACCAGACGATCGGTAGTATTGGGTACAACGATTTTGAGCTGGTTGTAGCCGGTACCTACGATCAGTTTAAGTCTTTTTTGGCTGATATAGAGTCTAGCGCTCAGTTATTTGAAGTTCAATCAATCAATTTTCAATCAACTGACAGCGATATTATTCAGTTCAATACTGTAATTAGAACCTTCGGTTTAGCGCCAAATGCGTCTAAAAATTAATTTCAATTATGACATCAATGCTTAAAAACCTAATAATACTCCTTGTCCTCATTGCACTTGGCGCGGTAGGGTATTTTATGTTTTTTAACTCAAGCGATAGTAGTATTGTTTCCACTAGTGGAACTGCAAATATTGGCTCGCAAGCAGCTTTTCAAACTAGAGAGTTTAAGAGTATCTTAAACGACCTCAACACAATTGATTTAGATTCACAATTATTACAAGACAGTAATTTTTTACAACTAAATGACCATACTCAACCTGTGCCTGAACGCCCATATGGTCGCAGCAATCCGTTCCTGATTAACCGATAGTCATTTTAAGACATGGATTTTCAATCAATCTTAAAAGAAAAGAAGGTGCTTGACGCCGAAGCTCTCGAACGAGTGTTGATGGATATTTCTGAGAATGGCACAGCGTACGATGAAGCCATGTCGGCTGAAGGTGTTTCTAAAGAGGCACGTAGAGAAATATTGTCGTCATATTATGGGGTGCCAGCCTACGAACTGACTGAAGATATTAAAGTATCGGAGAATATATTAGCGTATATTCCACAAGATTCCGCTCAGCACTACAAGATGGTGCCACTAGGACTTGAAGATGGAGTTTTGATTGTTGGAGTGAGCGACCCTGACAATCTAGCAATACGTGATGTACTCAACTTCATTAGTGGCAAGAACAATATTCCGTACAAAATGGTCGTGCTTTTGCACGAAGATATCGAGAAAGCTTTAACGTTGTACGACAGTCTTTCTGGAGAGGTGGATCAAGCTTTGAGCTCACTTGAGTCTGATCTTGATGCTGAAATTGCCAAGACAGGAGAGGGTGATGAAGATAGTAAAAAATCTGATGATACGCATATAAAAGAAGATGCGCCAGTTACTAAAATTGTAGCTACCGTTTTACGGTATGCAGTTGATGGTAATGCTTCTGATATTCATATTGAACCAACCGGGTTTAAAATTTTAGTTCGTTTTCGTGTTGATGGTGTTTTACAAACTAGTCTAGAATTGCCAAACAATGTTCATTCAGCAGTAGTAGCTCGTATAAAGATTCTTTCATCGATGCGACTTGATGAACGACGTAAACCTCAAGATGGTCGTTTCGGGGCCAATATTGATGGCCGAAGAATTTCGTTTCGTGTTTCAATTTTGCCAACCAACCATGGTGAAAAGGTGGTAATGCGTATTCTCGATGGTGATAAAGGTGTAAAAACTCTTGAAGACACTGGTATCTCTGACTACAACCTAGAAGTGCTACGTCGGGCTTTAAAAGAGCCGTACGGAATTATTCTTCTCTCTGGTCCGACTGGTTCTGGTAAGTCAACCACTTTGTATTCCATGTTGGCTGAAGTAGACCGGGTGGGGCTTAACGTTTTGTCTTTGGAGGATCCGGTTGAGTACAATATTGAGGGGGTTAGTCAGTCTCAGGTGCGTCCTGAAATTGGGTATACTTTTGCTGAAGGATTGCGCAGTGCACTTCGTCAAGACCCAGATGTAATTATGGTAGGTGAGATTCGAGATAAAGAAACTGCGCAACTCGCCATTCAGGCTGCACTTACGGGGCACTTGGTTTTTTCTACCATTCACACCAATAATGCGATTGGGGTAATTCCTCGCTTGATTGATATGGGCGTTGACCCGTATCTGATTGCTCCGACACTTAAAGTAGCGGCTGCTCAGCGATTGGCTCGAAAGCTGTGTCCTGGTACCGGTAAGGAATCTTCTATTGAGGGGAGTATTGAAAGAATGATGGAGCGAGAGTTTAAGTCGTTGCCGGAACAATATCATGATCGTATACCTACGTCTAAAACAGTGTTTCATCCTGAACCGTCACCAGGATGTTCAACCGGAACTAAAGGCCGGGTAGCTATCACTGAAGTGTTTGAGGTTGATGCAGAAATTGAACAGCTTATTTTGAATAATGGTTCTGAAGAACAAATGTATCAAGTGGCTCGGAAAAAAGGCTTTATGGCGATGAAGGAGGATGCCATCATTAAGGCGCTTGAGCATGTTATTCCGTATGAAGAGGTAAACAAATTTGGAATTCACTCAGATGGAGAAAGCTATACTAAAAACGAAATAGTTGATGGAGATTCAGTCCCTGTCGATAACCAGCCACAAGAAGTTAAAAAAACCGTTATAATCAATTCTAATGAAGATATTGCTAGTTGATGATGATGCATTTTTGCGCGACATGTACGCCACTAAGTTTGGGGAAGAAGGTTACGTAGTGGTTGTTGCAAAAAGCGGAGCCCAAGCTCTGACCACGCTTAAAGATGAGGGTGATGTTGATATAGTTATGCTCGATATGATTATGCCGGGTATGACTGGCATTGAGATGTTGAAAGCTATCAATGAGCTTGATTTGCCAAAAAAACCAAATTGTATTGTCCTTTCAAATCAGAGCGAAAACAGTGATATGGATGATGCTATGAAAGCCGGAGCAGTTGGTTATATTGTAAAAGCAGAAATGATTCCCAGTGACGTTGTGAGAGAAGTTAAAAATTTGATTAAATAGAAATGTCATCAGTAAATTATAAAAAAGAACTCGAAGAACTAGTCGAGATTCTCATTGAAGAAAATGGATCGGACTTACACTTGTCTGTAGGTAGTCATCCAGTGATTAGAGTCTCAGGTTCGCTAGTGCCGCTAACTAAAAAACCAGTTTTGAACGAAGAGGATACTGAAGGATTTACTCAATCTATGCTTAATGAAGCTCAGTTTGAGCGTTTTACAAGCGAACACGAAATTGACTTTTCTTATTCATATAAAGAAGGGAAACGATTTCGTGGTAATTGTTTTTTCCAAAGTGGTTCTATTTCTATCGCGCTTCGATACATTCCTAATGATATACGAAGTATTACTGATCTAAAATTACCACCAATTCTAGAGTCCTTCTCCAAACGACAGCAAGGATTTTTCTTGTGTGTGGGTCCAGTCGGGCAAGGTAAGTCGACCACCCTCGCTGCTATGATTGAGCTAATAAATGAAACGCGCTCAGAACACATTGTCACCATCGAAGATCCGATTGAGTTTGTGTACACACCAAAAAAATCTTTGATCGATCAACGTGAGGTTAGGATTGATACCGCAGATTTTGGAGTTGCACTTCATTCTGCGTTTCGACAAGATGTAGATGTGATACTGGTAGGTGAGATGCGTGGACGTGAAACTATCAGCACGGCTGTGACCGCTGCCGAAACTGGACACTTGGTTTTTTCAACACTTCACACCAACAACGCTGCCCAGACCATTGACCGCATCATTGATACCTTCCCGGCAGGTCAGCAGGATCAAATTCGTCTACAGCTCTCAGGTTCGTTATTAGGAATTTTTTCACAACGGTTAATTCCGCGTATTCAAGGAGGACTTATTCCTGCGTATGAGCTTCTGATTAACAATCCAGCCATTGGTAATCTTATCCGAGAGCGGCGTACACATGAAATCCAGACTGTGATCGAGACTGGTCTGGAACAGGGGATGATCGATATGAATCGTTCTTTGGTCGAGTTGGTGCAGAAGGGCAAAATAACTGTCGAAAATGCCTTTTCTTATTCATTAAATCCCAAAGGCCTTGAACGCCTCATGTAGCTTATGTTGTTTGATTACAACGCAGTGGATAATAATGGTATTTCCCGCCAAGGAACGGTGGAGGCTGCTAATGTAGACGCCGCTATTGTTACCGTCCAACAGCGTGGATATAGTGTCGTTTCAATCGAAGAAGTCCAAAAAGGTTTTGATTTGATGAATTTTGAAATCGATTGGTTTCAAAAAGTTTCCAATAAAGAGGTAGTTATTTTGTCTCGTCAAATCGCAACACTGTTTCAAGCGCAGGTTTCCGCTTTACGAGTGTTCCGGTTACTATCAGCTGAAGCTGAAAACCCGCAACTACAAAAAATTCTCAACGGAATCGCTGAAGAATTACAAGCTGGTAGTTCTATTTCTAGAGCTATGCAGAATTACCCTGAAGTATTCTCACAGTTTTATGTAAGTTTGGTTCGTTCTGGTGAAGAGTCAGGATCACTTGAGAAATCATTTAATTACCTAGCTGATTATCTAGACCGAATGTACCAAGTGGTAAGTAAAGCTCGCAACGCTCTTATTTATCCTGCCTTTGTTATCGGTACATTTATCACCGTAATGGTATTGATGCTTACTTTGGTGATTCCGCGTATTGCCCAGATTCTAACTGATGCTGGCCAAGAATTGCCTATTTATACCAGAATTGTGATCGGGCTCTCGTCATTTATGACCAATTACATCGGTTTTTTACTAGTGGCGTTGGCCGCGGCTGGTGTTGGATACTGGCGGTTTCGACAAACTGAAGTGGGAGCTCGGACTATTGATGAAGTTAAATTAAGTGTGCCGGTTTTAGGTAATTTATACAAAAAACTATATCTTACTCGTATCTGTGACAACTTAGCAACAATGTTGGCTAGTGGTATTTCTATGGTACAGGCCCTTGAGGTAACCGCAGAGGTGGTAGACAATCTGGTGTTCAAAGAAATTATTGAAAATACGTTAGTCGAAGTTCGTGGGGGACGTTCATTTGCGGATGCTATTTCTGAATATCCAGAGATTCCCGGAGTGCTTTCCCAAATGGCTAAAGTAGGTGAGGAAACCGGTAATTTAAGTTCAATTTTACAAACACTTTCAGTTTTCTATAACCGAGAAGTGAATAATGCAGTAGATACTGTTATTGGGTTGATTGAGCCAATCATGATTGTGCTACTAGGTCTTGGTGTCGGAACTTTGCTGGCATCAGTGTTGATGCCGATTTACAATATTTCAAATGCTATTTAAACAGAATCAATCAAATCTAAGATACGCTAACAGCCACGGGTTTACTCTCATTGAAATTTTGGTTGTTATCAGCATCATTGCGCTGCTTATTACTATTGCGCTTGCTTCATTTAACATCACTAGAAGCAAAGCTGATGATGGAAAAATAAAACAAGAACTTGGTCTTATGCGTTTAGAGGCAGAAAAAAGCTATAAACTACAACATGCTTCTAGGAATGTCTGTAACGACACTGCCCAATATGTGTCCAACCTACCTTCTAATACTACTTTTAAATGTGTGGATGGTACCAGTGGGTACGCGTTTGAGGCGGTGTTGTCTACTGGAGAATATTACTGCGTTGATTTCTTTGGTAGAGAACGAACTAACACCAATACAGCTATAGCCGCCGCGGGCGCTAACTGTACTGCTGCTGGTGATTGTGATTGTCGGTAAATGTAAGGTTTTCCACACTCAGTACGTTTTTGTCAGAAAAGACTTGTCGTTTACTCGTATAATACTAATAACCCAGAACGTGGGGCACCGTTGAGACACGCAGCTGATGTCTTAACGTATTAACTAAACTAATTAAAAATCTAAACATTATGATGTTACGAATCAAAGAACAAGGTTTTACCCTCATCGAGCTCCTCGTTGTAATTGCTATCATTGGTATTCTTGCCTCGGTAGTACTTGCTTCTCTTAATAACGCTCGAGACAAAGGTGAAGACGCCGCTACCAAACAACAAGTTTCTTCTATGCGAGCTGAAGCCGAAATTAGCTACGACGACAATGGTCGTTCGTATGTCAACGTGTGTACTGATATAGCTCCATTGGCCAATGGTCTTTCCGGGTATGATTGTGATGCGAGCGCCTCTGCATGGGCTGCTGAAGCTTCTCTTAATAATACTGCTGGTGGTGCTGCACAGTGGTTCTGTTCAGATTCAACTGGTGCAGCCACTACTACTGGAGCATCAAAAGGTGGTTCAGCTACAGTGTGTCCATAATCTAGTTTTGTAAGTGTTCAAAAAAGCCCTTCGGGGCTTTTTTGTTGACATATAAGTAGATATAAAAAGCTGGGATTGCTTCGCAATCCCAGCTTTTTATAAGGTAAAATAGTAACCACATGGAACTATTTTTTGAATCTTTACTCTATCCGGTGTACGCAGCTATTCTCGGTTTGATTATTGGTAGCTTTCTTAATGTGTTTCTCTACCGATTCCACACTGGAAAATCACTCAACGGCTCATCACATTGTTTGTCGTGCCATGTTCGCCTCTATTGGTATGAGTTGGTGCCACTAGTGTCATATGTAGTTTTACGTGGTCGTTGTCGCACCTGTAGCTCGTACATTCCACCACGGTATTTCATAGTCGAGTTTTTAACCGGTGTAGCTTTTTTTACAGCCGCCGTCTCACCGTATTCATTTTTTTTACAAATTATCATTGCCTTATTCCTATCTGTTTTAATTTTAATTCTAGTGTATGACCTAGCACACACTATCATTCCCGATGAGTTTGTTGTGACTTTACTAGCTCTCGCTTTTTTATTTACCAGTTACAACGTGTTTAATGGTGGATCTTACGGGGAATTTGCCTGGGCATTTTTAGCGGGCTTGGCCGCCGCCGGCCCGTTCGTCTTTTTGTGGGTTATTTCTCAAGGGAGATGGATAGGTTTAGGAGACGCTAAACTCGCGTTTCCTCTGGGAATTATGACCGGTTTATCTGGTGTGGTCTCCCTGGTTATGTTGGCTTTTTGGCTGGGGGCTGCCATTAGTCTGATATTAATCGGTGTTCAAAAGCTTTTAAAAAGGGGACAAATCGACTTACGAATAACCGGCCGAGCCCTTACAATGAAAAGCGAGATTCCGTTTGCCCCATTTCTCATCCTGGCTTTTCTAGCAGTATTTTTGTTTCATATTGAAGCTATATCGTTACTGTCATATGTTATGTAAAAAAAATAATACAAATAGAGGCTTTTCATTGATTGAACTTTTAGTGACTCTAGCTATATCTATTATTATTGTGTCGGCGGTTTTGTTTCGATTTGATTCGTTTGATAGTGTCGTCGTATTGAAGTCAATTGCCTATGAAATCGCCTTAACTGTACGTGAAGCTCAAGTCTTTGCAGTGAGTGCTGCTGGGGATTCGGCGGGTACATTTGATACCCCGTATGGTGTGTATATCAGCGACATTAACCAACAGTCATATATTTTTTTTGAAGACAGCAATGGTAACCTTAATTTTGATAATAGTGACACTATCATTGAGACATACACTATGAATTCAAAGTATAATTTTGTCGATTTGTGTGTTAATGCTTCTTGTGGCCTGTCCAAATTAAGTTTAGTCTTTCAACGCCCTGAATTTGACCCTAATATTCAAGCTGTAGGTGCTCCTGCGAACAAAACATCTGCCACCATTCAGGTAGGCATGACAGACGATCCGTCAACAACCTTTAGTGTTATTGTCGGGTTAACTGGTCAGGTAACCGTAACTACGCCATGATGTCATTTAGAAACAATAAAAATAACCGAGGTTTTTCATTAATTGAAATGATGGTTTCTATTGCGTTGTTTGCCATTGTAGTGACAACGAGTGTGGGGACTTTGCTGGTGTTGGTTGATGCTAATGCCAAGAGTCAATCAATCCAAATTGCTATCAATAATCTCTCATTTGCAATTGATGTTATGACAAGACAAATTAGGACTGGTACTGATTTCTATTGTGCTAATAATCAACCAGCAATCACCTCTGGTTCGTCACTTAAATCGGGTGTGAGTGATTGTGCCAACGGTGGTTCAGCGATTGCTTTTACAGATACCAGAACTGGCCAAAGGGTTAGTTTTGCTTTGGCACATCCAAATGGCACTACTATTCAGCGACGAATTGATGGTGTTGGCGGTAATGCGTGGCTTGATATGACAGGCAGTAATATAAATATTACTAACTTGGATTTTGTCGTTACTGGCTCAGGCCCGAGCGATGATGTGCAACCTTCAGTAACCATATTTGTTGAAGCTACTGTCGGTGACGTAACGGGGCTTGGTTCACAATTTGAAATTCAAACCAGTGTAGTACAACGTAAACTAGATATATAACATGGTTAATAATCGTAAAAACCAAAAAGGATTTTCACTGGTAGAAACACTGGTGGCTTTGACAATACTTTTAATTAGTCTGGTTGCTCCTATGACGATTGCTTCTAAATCATTGCAAAATATTTTTTATGCTCGTGAGCAATATACGGCTATTATGCTCGCTCAAGAAGGTCTTGAGTCAGTAGTGTACTTACAAAGAACTGCGATGGTGGATGCGCTTCATAATGGAGGTAACGCGTGGGCATGGTTCATGTCACTGCCTAGTAATTGTCGTGGAGCCAATGGGTGTGGTCTGGATTTTTCTGGTAATGCGAGCAATCCTGTTTCAGTAGCAGTTAGCAATTGTGGTTCAGGAGGATCTTCCTGTCTATTAAATATTGATACTAATAGTGGCAGGGCTCGGTATCACTATGGTGGTTCTGGCTCAGCTTCTCCGTACTCGAGAGTGATTCGGGTGTCTGATGCTGGTAACGGTAATTTTTCGCAAGTAGTCGTTGAGTCTGAAGTGATGTGGTCATCGGTCGTTTTTCCATCAAATACTAACGAATCAGTTATTGTTCGGACTAACTTATTTGACGTTGCTACAACCACCATATGATGAAGAGTAATAAAAAAGAAATACAGAATAATAGAGGTTTTGCGCTGCTATTGTCAGTTTTAATCAGTGTTATTGTTTTAACTATTGGTTTGACAATATTAAATTCAGCCTTAAAACAAGTATTTCTTTCTGAAGTAGCTCTTGAATCAGAGCGTTCGTTTCATGCTGCTTACGCCGGAGTTGAATGTGCTCAATTTTGGAATATTGGTGACGTATGGGATGTAGGTACTTCTACACAATCTATACGGTGTATGGAGCAAAATGTTACTACAAATAATTCTGCACCACTAGCCTACAATGCTGACGAAGTATGGACCATGCAGTTTGATTGGACTAATTCCGCCAGTTATCCTGGTTCTGGAGCACCTGATGCGTACACCTATAATATGTGTACTGACATCACCGTTTATAAGTATTTCGATGCTTCTGCACCAACCATTATGTCTGTATTACCAGCGGGGTTTACTAATCGCACCTGTGCTATTGGAGTAGAATGTACGGTTGTAGAGTCTCGCGGATATAACCGCCCATGTGGTAGTCTAACTGATATTAGAACTGTTGAGCGAGAGGTTACAGTACGGTTTTAAAGATATTATGACAACACCAAAGTCCGAAAAACAGGCTCGGATACGGCAGCTGCGGAAGCTTATTGCGTATCATCAAGAACTCTATTACGGAGAAGACACGGCGGAAATTTCTGACGCCGCGTATGATTCTCTGCATAATGAACTGAAAAAACTAGAAGGATCTACTGATGAGACTATAGATCCTATTATTAATCCGGTGGGTTCGCCTCCAAAAGAGGCTTTCACTAAGGTCACACATAAAGTTCAGCAGTGGTCGTATGATAACGTTTTTAATGAACGTGAGTTACGAGACTGGGAGCAAAAAGTTGAAAGATACCTGAAAGGTAATGACATACAGTTTAAAAATCTTACGTACGTGGCGGAACATAAGATTGATGGTTTAAAATTAGTTTTGGAATACGAAGACGGAGTGCTCGTGCGCGCCGCCACCCGCGGCGATGGTACGATTGGTGAAGATGTAACTCATACTGCTAAAGAAATATCTGATATCCCCAATACATTAAAACAGCCCGTTAATGTCATTATTGTTGGTGAAGTCTGGTTATCATTTAAAGAATTTGAAAGAATAAATAAAGAGCGAGCAAAATCAGATGAGCCACTGTATGCTAATCCTCGTAACACCGCCGCCGGTTCCTTGCGTCAGCTCGACTCGTCAATCACCAAAGATCGCAAACTGTCGTTTTTTGCGTATGACATAGATTACTTTGAGGGTCTGCACACGAAGCTTGCCGATCCGGCTTCCCAAGCAGAGGAACTTACTCTACTAAAAAAACTGGGCTGCACCGTCAATCCACATAACAAAACCTGTAAAACTATTGAAGAAGTTATTGATTATTACCAACAGTGGGTACCGAAGCGAGACACGTTAGATTATGGTGTCGACGGAGTGGTAGTAAAAGTTAATGACATTGAACTTCAAAAAGCTGCTGGTCACACCGCCAAGTCACCACGTTACGGCATTGCGTACAAGTTTCCATCTGAGGAAGCCACCACGGTGGTGGAAGATATTCAACTGCAGGTTGGTCGCACGGGAGTAATCACCCCAGTTGCTCATTTACGACCGGTGTTAATCGCAGGCTCAACTGTTGCCCGGGCGACACTGCATAATGAAGATGAAATCAAACGTCTCGATATCAGAATCGGAGATACCGTTATCCTTAAGAAGGCTGGTGATGTAATCCCTAAAGTACTTGCAGTAGTCAAAGAATTACGACCAAAAAATTCTAAGCCGTACCTGTTTCCCAAAAAAGTCGCCGGTTGTGGTGGTGATGGTTCAATTGAAAGAATTCCTGGTGAAGTAGCCTATCGTTGTGTTGATCGATCAAGTGATACACTCAATCGACGTCGATTATATTATTTTGTCTCCAAACAAGCCTTAAATATGGATGGTATCGGACCCAAAGTAATCGATCAACTGCTCGATGAAGGTTTGGTATCTGAACCGGCTGATTTATTTACGCTTGAGGTGGGAGATTTTTTAACCCTCGAAGGTTTTAAGGAAAAATCGGCTCAGAATGCTGTAACAGCTATCCACGCTGCTCGAGCTATTCCACTCTATCGTTTTTTAATTGGGCTTTCTATAGATGGCGTAGGAGAAGAGACGGCTAGACTATTGTCTGATAACTTTGGGACACTCGAAGCCTTACGTAAGGCTTCCAAGGCAGAACTGGCGGCCGTACATGGTATTGGTGAAGTGATTGCACACGACTTTTATGAGTGGTTACATGAGAAGCGGAACCTGAAAGTTTTGGAGGGGTTGATGGAACATATCACTATTTTGGAGGAAAAACCGGTCAAAAAGAGTACCGCTCTCAGTGGTAAAACACTAGTGTTTACCGGAACTTTGCCACATGTAAGTCGAGATGAAGCCAAGGCGAGCGCCCGCTTAGCGGGCGCTCGTATTGCCTCGAGTGTATCTAAAAACACCGATTATGTGGTATTAGGAGAAGATGCTGGCAGTAAAGCGACTAAGGCGCAAGAGCTCGGTGTAAAAACATTAACCGAAGACGAATTTCTCAAGTTACTTAAGTAGTTCTAGATTCCCAAAGTCTAAAATGCTAGTATAGCCTCCATGACTAAAGAAGAAATCTTACATCTCAGTTTACTGGCTCGGATTAAACTTACCGATACTGAAGCGGAAGCACTTAAGGACGAAATAACTAGCATTATTTCCTATGTCGGCAAGGTGCAAGACATAGCCGATGAAGTACCACCAAAAGAAGTAGGAGCTGTTCATAATATTTTTCGGGAAGATATACCTACTGATAAGCCCGGCCAGCATACGGAAGCTATTTTGGCAGCGGCTCCAAAACGACATAAAAATTACATAGCAGTGAAAAAAATATTAAGCACGGATGAATAGTATGACAATTACGGATTTACGAAAAAAGTTTGTTGATGGAAGCTATACGCCAACAGAAGCAGTTAGCGATGCCCTTAAACTTATCAAAGAAAAAGACGCTGAAGTACATGCTTTTTTAGATGTATACGAAGATGCCATTGAGGCAGCTCAGGAAGCCACTGAACGATATAAAAAAGAAGGAGACAAAGCTCCTGCCCTTCTCGGTATACCGATGGCCATCAAAAATAATATTCTTATCAAAGGTAAAAAAGCTACTGGAGGTTCAAAAATTTTAGAGAATTATATTGCTGTCTACGACGCCACTATTATCAATAAGTTACGTTCCGCAGGGGCAATATTTATCGGCAGCACCAATATGGATGAATTTGCAATGGGCTCGTCAACCGAAAACTCCGCGTTTGGTCCCACCAAAAATCCACACGATACTTCAAGAGTACCTGGTGGTTCTTCAGGTGGTTCAGCAGCAGCGGTGGCTATGGGAGCTGTACCAGTAGCTATTGGTACTGACACTGGCGGCTCTATTCGTCAGCCTGCTAGTTTTTGTGGCTTAGTGGGATATAAACCAACCTATGGTGCAATATCACGGTATGGCCTCATGGCCATGGGTTCAAGTTTGGATCAGGCCGGTCCGCTTACTAACTCTGTGGCTGATGCAGAGCTTGTACATACTGTGATGGCCGGGACAGACACAATGGATATGACTACCATTTCATCAGATACGTATCCTGAAGTTCCGTTAAAAGATACATACACTATTGGTGTCCCGCGTGATTTCCTTAAGTCTGGTGTTGAGTCGGATGTGATGGAGAAGTTTGAGGAGACTATCAAAAATCTAAAAGCAGCTGGTCACACCGTCGTTGATGTTGAATTACCATTATTTGAGCAAGGACTCGCTGCCTACTATATTTCTATGCCAGCTGAGGTCTCTTCAAACTTGGCACGTTATGACGGAATCCGGTACGGTCTTCATGTAGAAGGGAAGGATTTGTTGGAAGATTACATGAAAACCCGGGCAGCTGGTTTTGGTGCAGAAGTAAAGCGTCGAATCCTGCTTGGTACCTACGTACTTTCGGCCGGTTACTTTGATGCCTACTATGGAAAAGCTGAACAAGTACGAAACATGATGCGAGCTGAATTATCTGAGGTATTTAAAAAAGTAGATATAGTGATGACTCCGACCACTCCCGCTCCTGCGTTCAAGATTGGTGAGTTGTCAGACCCTCTTTCGGTCTACGCCCAAGATATTTTTACCGTCCCAGTGAATTTGACCGGTATCCCGGCCATCTCAGTACCTATGGGAACTGTTGAACGAGAAGGGAATCAGCTTCCAGTTGCGGTACAATATATGGGACCACACGGTGGTGATCAAAGACTCTTTGCTTTTGGTAAAGCTGTCTATGACGCTCCAGGTCTCTAACTATGCCACCAACTATTCAAAACGCTTCCACCGCCCCGCAGGTATTGGGCGGAGCTAATGATGTGTTTCAGCCACTACGTGGTTTTTTGTTTCAAGCCCCAGATGGTATGGCGGTCGTATCATCACTGAACTCATTTTGGAACACCTTCTCTCTCATTGCTTTTGTAGTAGCTGGTTTTTTTATCTTTGGCACTATCTATGCCATGCAACGTATGAGTCAATTGGTAGCTGAAGAGGAGGCTTCAATTAGGGCGGCCGAGAAACTTTTTGCCCAAATGAATACTGGTGGCAGTGAAAATTCTCGCTGGAAGGATGTAACCACACATATTCAATCCGCCAATCCAAACGACTGGCGTTTAGCCATCATAGAAGCTGACATCCTCCTAGAGGAAGCCTTGAGTGAAATAGGTTTGGCTGGAAACACGATCGGGGAAAAATTAAAAGGCGCTTCGACCACACAGCTGCGAAGCTTAGATGATGCTTGGAAGGCGCACCGGGTGCGCAATGAGATCGCTCATGCCGGCGCAGATTTTGTGCTTACTCAACGTATCGCTCAAGAAACAATCAATCAGTACCAGCGAGTGTTTGTGGAGTTGGGAAAGATATAGTTGCGACAAAGTAAAAAATACGTTATTGTTTCAGCACTTTAATGACCGTGAGGTCATTTTATTGTAGGATGGAAAAATAGTACCGAGCGGAAGCATAATTAGTTTCGTAACTTCTTGGGATTTGAGTTATATTATCCATCACAACAAAAAATATAAATTACCATATCGCGGGATGGAGGAGTGGTACCTCGGGAGGCTCATAACCTCCAGACACCGGTTCGAGTCCGGTTCCCGCAACATAAACACAAAAATAAACACAAAACCCACTATGAAAGTAGTGGTTTTTGTGTTATAAGATGCAAATGCAATGCGTGATTCTAGCAGCCGGGAAGGGGAAAAGGCTACTCCCACTTACCGAAAATAAACCAAAACCTCTAGTTGAGGTGGCGGGTAAACCACTTCTTGACCACATCGTGGAAGCTTTTCCGAGTGCGATAAAAGAACTTATCATCGTTACAGGCTACAAAGGTGAAATGATACGTGAATACTGTGGAGATGAATTTCATGGTCGTCCAGTTAAATATGTGGAACAAACTGAAATCAATGGCCCCGCTAAGGCTTTGTGGTTATGTAAGGATTTAATTAAAGGCCGGTTCTTGTTTATGTTTGCTGATGATATTCATGGGGCTAAGGATTTGGCTCGTGCCGTTTCTTTTAGTCGATCAATTCTAGCGACCACAAGTGATAACCCAGAACGATTTGGAGTGATTGTCCGAAATCCCGATGGAACAATAAGTGATATCGAGGAAAAACCAGCGGCTCCATCTTCAAATCTAGTGACCACCGGACCAATGGTACTTGATGAACATATTTTTGATTATGATCCAGAAGCTCCAATTAACGGCGAGTACTTCATGCCAGAAATAATCATGCGGTATAAAGAGCAATATCCCATGGCAGTAGTGGAAGAGAATCTATGGATTCCGATTGGTTACCCCGAAGATGTAGCCAAGGCTGAAAAATATCTCACTATCCATACAAAAAAAGAGGTTGAAGTCTAAGTCTCTTGTGGTATTCTGTTCTGCACTTATCCACTATCAGTGGATATTATGCCGATGTAGCTCAGTTGGTTAGAGCGTTTCACTCATAAAGAAGAGGTCGCAGGTTCAATTCCTGCCATCGGCACAAAGAAAACCGCCCGGAGGCGGTTTTTGACTGTCGATGGAGAAGCAACGGGATTGCTTGCGTGAGGGGGGGACCTGTAACCTAAAGTCTATATATTGTGTTTTATAAGACAATGACAGAAAAAATTTCATTACGTCTATTTTGGCTATGTATGCTCACGTGTGCTTTTTCAACCATTGCTATGTTTTGGATGGGAGAGAATCCTGAGTCTAACAGATTCTTTCTCATTGTACCGACCACCTTTATTTTAGGGTTAGCCAGTGCGTTGATATGGTTACCGCACATTATATATCGGTTTATTGATGCCGTGGGAGGAAAGTCTCGGTAGTTCTTAAAACAAAAAAGTTTTTCCCAGCCAATAACTAGCTGCTGCTACTGAACTTGTAAGCACCGCTCCCCAGATGACGTCCACGATTACCACTATAAGTGGCCAGTCTTTGAGTGTAGCTAGATTTGTAAAGTCATAGGTGGCATATGCAAAGAAACCAAAGAGTGCTCCGAATACCGCAGCCTTTATTAATGAGTCTGACTGTAGTGCTGGATGTACTGCAAAAATAAGAATACCCACAATGTAGAGAAGATAAAACACAATCGCTGCTGTCCAATTAACTGGACCCAGGAGATGAGAAAGTTGTGATTGATAGAATTTGTTAGCGACCAAACCCAGCCATACCATATCAATAGCAAAGAAGACTGGGATGGTAAGTAGATACAAATAGATATACTGAATAATCATGCTTATTTTATTTCAATTCTTTTTACATCAACTCCAGCTTCAGACATGTTGCCTTGTACGTGGACTGTTTGGGTTTCAATAAACATATCATCTCGACACGTTTCTTCATTTCCATCGGCTAGTTTACACACACTGTTTTCACCTAAGAGAAGAGGGGCAGTATACCCAAATGTTCCGTTCTCTTTAAAAACTAAGTGCCAGTAGTTGTTATCAAGTGGGGGCTTCAGACTAGCTTTTAGTAGTTGTCCTTCTCGGTCAAAGTTGAATTCTCCTTGATCAGGAGCTTCTTCGCCATTGCTGCATTTGATATCAGTAATTTCCCACAACCCATCATGACCAACTAGACTCACTACCGGTATGACAGTAGTTTGGTTATCTTTCGGGAGAATCATTATCTGGGCTTTGTCTTCAGTTTCAAACACAGATTTAGAACGCAACTTCCCTGGGATAGTTGATTGACACAAGACAGGGTCTTCACCAGTTTCTTTAAAAACAGTTTCTGCGTCTAAAATTTTTGTGCTCAAATCAAGACTTAAGGCGGTCGAGGTAGCTAATCCTGAAGCATATGGATCAGTGGTAGATGATGCTCTAGCGTTTAACCAACTATTCATAAAGTCTATCGCCACATCAGTTGGTTCACCAGGTACTCCTCGAACTTCCATATTTTCTGAATCGTTGTCTTTTTTGTTTAAAAGAAAGAAGCCGATTATTAATATCAGTAAAATTCCCGGGATAAGTATGACTAAAGTTTTTTTCATGTTTAGGTTCATTTTAAATGTATGACTACAATGGTAACATTTTATGCTAAATATTGTATGAAGACGGATTAGAGACACGGTCATTACATGAACTGTACTGGTGTCGTATCATACGAGCTCAATTGGACTTTCTCGTTACACGAGCGGTAGAGGTTGTCGATATTTTTACGAAGTAAAAATATCTGACTAACCTTTTCGAAGGACTCGAAACTTACAGTTTACGTACACCTTTTGGATAAATTTTTATTTCATTCAATTTATCTCAAAAGGTCTTCGAGTCCCTTTAAAAGTGCTCCCAGCACTTTTAACCGCTTGCGCAGTAACACAAAATCGCCCTCATCGGGCGATTTTGTTAACTGCGCGGCGGACGGGACTCGAACCCGCAACCTCCCGCGTGACAGGCGGGTGCTCTAACCAGTTGAGCTACCACCGCAAGCGAGGAAAAATGTAGAATCTGGCTTATACATTATTTCCGAGCGCAGCGGGGGAAAGCTTCTGCTTACTTTGACAAGTGAGGGGCAAATGAAAGTTTATTTTCATATTGTCCGAACGTAGTCAAAGCAAACTTCGTTTACCACCGAAGGCACTCGAATGCCTGCGAAATATTACCTACAAATATAGCGTAAGTGGCACGAGTATAGCTATTTTGACTCGATTTGGCAATGGTATAATTTTTGTATGCTCAAACACTTTACAAAATACCAGCTAGCAATTCTGGCGATAAATGTTATCTCAGTGCTTAGTTTTGGTTCTTATTATTTACGAGAATTAAATTACGAGTTTATTGCCTACGCTGTGTCCATTGTGGTAGTTATTGGGGTACTTTACAGTACGCTCCAAGTTACCAAGTTTCCGACGTATCTGTTGGCTGGAGTGACTATTTGGGGGGTTCTCCACATGATGGGTGGCAGTGTGCAGACCGCCGACGGAGTTCTATACGCTTACAAAATTTATCCGTTCTTTGATGGCGGCGGCGATTTCTATGTTTTAAAAATGGACCAAGCTATTCATGCGTATCTGTATGGAGTGGTTGGACTTATGTTTTTTCACCTGTTACGAAATGTGGTTGGTGTCAAAACTCACCAAGCATTTATTGCGGCTGTGGCTATTTTTGCCGCGGCTGGGCTCAGTATCATAAACGAAATTGTAGAATTTTGGGCGGCGGTCAATGTACCCGGTAATGGAGTTGGTGGTTATGAAAATACTGTCCTAGATATGATATTCAATCTCAGCGGGGCAGCGGTAGCCGTAGTAACTTATTTGTTTATCCATAAGAACAATGTTTAGTCTCGACTTTTACACATTTAATGCTTTGGAAGGTGTATTCTGGATTGCGCTCGGTTTCGTAGTGGCTTTCTTCGTCCTAAGAGGCGTTCCAAAGGAGTATCGCTTTTTAGGTTTTTTTACTGCTATAACACTTTTGATTTTTGGCTTGTCTGATTTTTTAGAAAATTACCTTGATGGTTCTTTATATCAAAATGAATGGTTGTTTATTGGAAAAGCAATTTGTTTGTTGGCTCTTTGTGTAGCAGTTGGCTGGTACATTAAAGTACGTTTACAGGATCATATGTATTGAGCCAATGCCCAGGATTGGTCACGAGTTACTAATTATTTTATTTCGTTTACTCATAAACTTATAAGTACTCTCGACCCCACCATGCTCGTAAACATCGCAGCGGTTTTCAATCATGAACGGAAGCCAAGAAATTGCTTCTTGTATTGTCTAGCAACAAAAATTCCTGACTTTTGTCAGGAATTTTTGTTGTGGAGCCAATGCCCAGGATTGAACTGGGGACCTCGTCCTTACCATGGACGCGCTCTACCAACTGAGCTACATTGGCTTATGTATACAAGCCAGAGTATCCTACCAAAAAATAGTTTGAATACAAAGTTATTGTGTAATAAAATCCTCAGGTCTCACGGTATATATTGCCACCTTAGCTCAGTTGGTAGAGCAATGCACTCGTAACGCATAGGTCGACAGTTCGATTCTGTCAGGTGGCTCAGTACGAACTAGTGAGTATGGAGAAACAGAATCGAAAAGCTTTTGTGGAATTTTATAAGTGAAACGAGCAAAATAACCAAAAGGTATACTGAACCTGTACGGTTCGATTCTGTCAGGTGACTCAAACTAGAGTGGCGGGGGCCCCCCGGCGCCGGCCAATCTAGTTTGCTATACTGCACATATGTCAGACAATCAAGCTAGAATTCAAGAAATAGAGGCAGCGATGCTTCGAGCTGATTTTTGGAACGACTCGCAGAAAGCTCAAGCCATGATAAAAGAACTGCAGGAGCTTAAAGATGAAGCTGAGGGGTTGGGAAAGTTTGATAAAGCCAACGCGGTTATCACTATAGTGGCTGGCGCTGGTGGGGATGATGCCGAAGACTTCGCCCGAATGCTGGTCGAGATGTATCAAGGTTATGCGAATCGGGTATCGTGGAGTACGACTGTGATTGACTCCAACACCAATAACGAAAATGGGTACCGCAACATTACTTTTGAAATCGGTGGCAAGATGGCTTATGGCACTCTCAAAGGTGAGTCGGGTGTTCATCGTTTGGTGCGTATTTCACCGTTCAACGCCAACGGCAAGCGTCAGACCTCATTTGTGCTGGTGGAAGTTTCTCCCAAAGTAGAAGATATAAAGGCAGTTGAACTCAACGAAGAAGACTTAGAAATTTCTTTTACACGCTCCGGTGGAGCTGGTGGACAAAATGTAAACAAGCGCGAGACCGCTGTGCGTATTGTGCACCTACCGACCAATATTTCTGTGAACGTTTCTTCCGAACGATCCCAACAACAAAATAGAGAAAAAGGTCTCGCTTTGTTGGCAGGAAAAGTTTTTACGTTTATGGAAGCACAACGAGCACGCGAACTTCGTGGACTATCAGTCGAAAAAACAGTGAAGATAGAATGGGGGAGTCAGATTCGTTCTTACGTTTTGCATCCCTATCAGCTCGTTAAAGACCATCGTACAGATGTTGAAGAACGTAGTATAGACAAGGTATTTTCCGGTGATATACAGAAGTTTCTCGACGCCGAGCGTGACCTGGTATAAAATAGGGAACGTACAACATGATTTACTTTGATAAGGTATCCAAGATTTACAACAGTGGTAAATCAATAGCGTTGGAAGATGTTTCATTCGAGATTGCTCCGAAGGAGTTTGTTTCTATAGTTGGTCATTCTGGCGCCGGGAAAACTACGCTTTTGAAAATGCTCATTGCTGAAGACCAGCCGAGTCATGGTCAGGTTTTTTATGAGTCTTTAGATATTCACCGTATTCCTCGTTCACGTCTGCCACACTTTCGTCGCAAGATTGGAACCGTGTTTCAAGACTTTAAACTTTTGCCTCACAAAACTGCTTACGAAAATATTGCTTTTGCTATGGAAGCCAACGGTCGGCACGATAGCGAGATAGAAGAAAATGTACCCCAAGCGCTCGAGCTCGTAGATCTTGAAGATAAGGCTTGGAATTTTCCACACGAGCTGTCTGGGGGAGAGAAACAGCGAGTCGCGATTGCACGCGCAATTGTAAATCAACCAGATATTATTATTGCCGATGAACCGACTGGAAATCTTGACCCAATTGCAACCTATGAGGTAGTGCAAATTCTTCGTAAGATTAATGACCTTGGTACGACGGTAATTATGACGACTCACAATAAAGGAGTTATCGACGAGCTTGGGCGCCGGGTGATTACTATGGATGAAGGTCGGATAGTTCGGGATGACGCCGAGGGTAAGTACGTACTATAATAGTCTGTATGTTTATTGCACTGAAACGAATATTACGGGCTGGATTTGTTGGGTTTTGGCGTAACGCATTCGTTTCGTTCACTTCTATTATTGTGATGGTGGTAGCGTTGTTTGTTATTGCTTCTACTTTGTTTAATTCATACTCACTGGAAAGCGCTCTCGCTGATTTCCAAGATCGTGTAGATATCAATCTATATTTTGTAGTTGACGCTAAACCAGAAGCGATTGATGCACTTAAAAGTGAAATTGAGACGCTACCAGAAGTAGCTTCAGTAACTCTCACTACTCGTGAGCAAGCTCTCCAAGAATTCCGAGAACGACATAAGGACGATGAGCTAATTTTGCAAGGTCTAGAGCAGCTTGGTGAAAACCCTCTCGGCGCTTCACTCGCTATCCGGGCTCGTGAAACTCAACAGTACGAAGGTATCTCTAATTTTCTTAATGAACGTCAATCTAAAGAAACCGTGGGCACACCACTGATTGATCGCGTTAACTATCAAAAGAACAAAGACGCTATCGACCGCCTCACCGACCTTATTAATAGTGAACGTCGGCAAAACGAAATTATCTCACTAGTGCTTATCATCGTGGCGGCCTTCGTTATGTTCAATACCGTAAAGCTCGCTATCTACAATTCTCGGGAGGAGATTGCAGTTATGCGTTTGGTGGGTGCTAGCAACTACTACATCACTATGCCGTTTGTAATAGTGGGAGTGATGCAAGGCTTAATTGCTGGAGTATTGGTACTACTGTTGCTCTATCCAGCTCTGATCTGGGACGAAACTTTGTTTTATCCATTCCCATTTTTTAATGACACTACTATCCAAGCTTTCCTTTTTGATTACTTCATATCAGAGTTTGCTACCATCTTTGTGGTGATTGTCGGTGGTGGAATTCTCATCAGCGCTATCTCCAGTTTCTTGGCGGTCCGGAAGTACCTCTACGTCTAGTGTTAGTTTGAGATACTAAAATGAATGAAGGTCAAAAAGCTATAGATGAGTGGTTCAAGGAAAAAGAATGGCCGTATTGGTCACCTCATGAAATTCTAACTAGAACTGTGGAAGAAACTGGTGAACTAGCTCGTCTTATTAATCATGTATATGGTCCCAAGAAAAAGAAGAGCGAGGAGGATAGTCAAAATTTTAAAGATGAAATAGGCGATATCCTTTATTCACTAGCTTGCTTTTGCAGTAGTCATAATATAGACATGGACGAAGCATTGATGGAAAGTCATGAGAAGGTTGTGTTGCGAGATAAAGATAGGTTTTAGATAGTGTTAACTTCTAGGTCTATCTTTGCTGCTTTTGCAGCTTTTTTTATCAGTGCTATATACGGACTGGACGTGGGTTTTTTGTCTGTATAAAAAACTATTTTTGTAACGTTGTATTGTCGTATTTGTGCATGCACTTTTGGTATTAACAATTCTATCTCTTCAGGTTTCAAAAGGTGGTCATAATAACTAATTTTTACAGTTGATTCTATGAGGCCATATTTCCCTGACAAGAAATACAGGGGTTGCTTTGCTTGCTTGGCTCGTACGCTCACCAATAAAATACGAGGACTGTTATATCTTTTGTGAGCAGGAAGAGGTGTTTCCCCACCAATCTTCTCTTTGCTACAAATCGTGGCTATTATTTCCATTAAATCTATCTTAGCACTTTCTGTGCGTGTTTAATTATGTTACTCTTTTTGCCATGTTCGTATAACGATCTTGCCGGATCGTCTAATGGTAGGACGCAGGTTTCTGGTACCTGTTATCTAGGTTCGAGTCCTAGTCCGGCAGCCACAAAATAGAATCGCCGTTTTCGCCAAAATGCGGAGCGTCGCAAAGCGACGCGACGGGGGTTTCCGCCAGAATTCGCCAAGGGTTTTTGAAATCCAAAAGAAGCGAGCGGGACGCGAGGCGGGGGTTCGAGCCAATCTTTTTAAGAAAATCTCTTTTGGCTTCGAGATTTTCTTCGGAAGCGATAATTATGGCTTGGTTACTGTCTAAA
>JBGSYZ010000015.1:0-73624 GCA_041750655.1 Minisyncoccia bacterium
CATAATTATATTATATAAGATATACCAGAATTATACATCTAGATAGTTAAATAAATTGTGAGATTTTGCAAAGAACCCAAGAGATACTTCTTGGGTTCTTTGCAAAATGATAGCGTCTCGTGCTAGCACGACTTGGCGGAGGGAGAGGGATTCGAACCCTCGAAGAGCGTAAACCCTTAACGGTTTTCAAGACCGCCGCCTTCAACCACTCAGCCATCCCTCCAGTATGTAATTGTGTAGAAGTGGTTGAAGATTTCACCCACCTATCGCCTCGTAAACATCGGCGATTCCTCGATCAAAGATCGCGGACCGGATAAAAAGTGAAGCAGTTCACTTTTTATCCACTCAGCCATCCCTCCAAGTTTATTCTTTTGTAAAAACGCTTAATCCAAAGTAACCATTGGACTTTGTTTCCTCTTTTGGTCTGTTCGCTAAAGCTCACAACGACCAATCCGCTGCTCTGGCGAGACAGCGGACCAGAGAAAATATAAAGTAGTTTATATTTTCTCCACTCAGCCATCCCTCCGTGTATTTTGTTTTTTCCGTGTAAGAATAACGGAATGAATAAGAAACAAATTTTATGCCCTATTCACTCAGCCCTTCTTACAGAAGCTGTTTAGGTTGTCGCTGCTGTGCCGCTGGCAACCTCTTGCAAAAGTCTCCCAGACTTTCTCACTCTCCGTGTATTTATTTATAATCAATTACGTCTAAAACGTGTGAGGATAGTACCAGAAAATACACCACTCTGGCAACCATCAATGTCGTGGTAAGCTATTGGTTATGCGTATATTAGGAATAGATTATGGTAGCAAACGGGTTGGCACGGCACTAACTGACGATAAAGGCATGATGGCTTTTCCGCATGTGGTTTTTCCTAATGATGCTCAATTGGTGGCAAAAATAGAAAAATTAATAAATGAAAAAGATGTAAGTGAAATTGTAATTGGGCACTCACTTGGGCGTGATGGACAACCCAACATTATCCATCAAGCAGTAGAATCTTTTATTACTGATCTCACCTTGGCAACCGGTTTACCGATACATTTGGAGCCTGAACAATACACCACCCAAGAGGCCATTCGTTTTCAAGGTAAATCCGACAAGACTGACGCTGCGGCTGCTTCTATAATACTTAATAGTTTTTTAATGAGAAATAAAAATTAGTATGAGTGATGATTTAGAAAAGAAAAATGAAGAAGTGGTTGTAAAAGAGGCGGAAGCTTCGCTTCCGCCTCTTATTTCCTATAAGGATTTTGCCAAGCTTGATATTCGCATTGGTACTATTGAATCAGTGGGTGTGGTAGAAGACGCCGACAAATTACTGCGATTGACCGTGAACTTGGGAGAAAAAGACGAAGAGGGAAACGAGATCAAAAGACAGATAATTTCTGGCATTAGAGAATTTTTTGAAGATCCGCAATTTTTAGTTGGTAAGCAATGTCCGTTTATAGCCAATCTTGAGTCACGGACAATTCGAGGTTTTGAAAGTCAGGGAATGATAATGGCCGCTAGTACAGAAGGCGATACTGTCTTTGCTTTGCTGAACCCTAGTGTACCTTTGCCGGTCGGCACGCAAGTAAAATAATATGAATAATTTAGTTTCTGAAAAAGATAAAAAAGTAGATGAGGTTGTGGTCCGGTACGGCACTAAGTGGTTGACTTCTAAGCATTCAGCTTCAATCCTCGCCGCTATTTCTTTTGCTGAGTCGGTTTTTGCACCGATTGTTATAGATCCATTTCTGGTGGCGATGATTTTAGCTTCCCCCAAGAAGTGGAAGAAGTACGTCTTGGTATCTATCGGGGCATCAGTATTTGGTGGTATTGTTGCGTATATACTCGGTGCGCTGTTTTTTGAAACACTAGGAGCCAAGATCATCGCTTTCTATTCACTTGAAAATACCTTTACAACCATATCAAATAATTTGAATGATAATGGCTTTGTGTTTGTGTTAATAGGAGCACTAACACCAATTCCGTATAAAATAGTTGCGCTAGCTAGTGGTCTCCTTAAAATCAATTTCTTGACGTTCGTAGTAGCTTCACTAATTGGAAGAATCTTACGACTAGGATTAGTTGGTATTGCGGCTAGCAAGGTTGGCCCGAAGGCCTTACCAATTGTGCGACGAAATTTGTACACTATTGCTGCCGTTATTGGAGTTATACTATGTGCGTATATTGCCATACGATTGTTTGCTTAGTGTGAGTTGCTGCTCTTAGTTCAGCGTTTGTTTCATCGTATAATGTTTATACTAAATATGTCGGTTCTTTCATCTGTCTCAAAAATAATTCCACCACCACAATACATAGCACTACCAAGTGCCGGTGTAGATATTTCTGATACATCTATAAAATATATTCAATTTGAAAAGAAAAACCACTATAGCCAGGATCTAGATTTAAAGAATTGGGGAGATATTGATTTACCTGATGGTGTCTTCGAGCGCGGGGTAGTAAAAGATCAAGTTAAATTTGCTCAGGCTATGAAAGAAATTTCTATGGCGTGTGGCACACCGTACGTTCGAGTTTCATTACCTGAAGAGCGAGCATATATATTTGAAACCGAGATCGAAAAAGGTACTCACTACAAAGAGATAGAAGGATTATTGGAATTCAGACTTGAGGAGAATGTGCCTATTTCACCCCGTGATGCTTATTTTGATTACGATATTATTGAAGACAAATCCTCAGCAAATTCACTTCGGGTTATTGTTACTGTTTACGATAAAGATCTAATAAATAGTTACTATGAAGCGTGTCTTACTGCCTCAATGGTGCCCTTGTCTTTTGAGGTGGAAGCCCAGGCTATTGCTCGAGCGACTATTCCCGCGAGTGAGCCCGGAGTACATATGATAGTCGATTTTGGTAAAACTCGTTCGGGAGTAGGAATTGTTCAAAACGGAACACTCATGAATACTTCCACAATTGATATTGGTGGTAGTGAACTCTCAACAGCTTTGCGTAAAGTGGTTGGAGATTTAAGCGAGTCAGAATTAACAAAAATAAAAAACACTCAAGGCTTAATTAGAGGAACTGATAATCCAGAAGTAGCTGAGTCATTAATTAATCTTATTTCTGTTACTAAAGATGAGATTATGGCTAGAATGGAATATTGGAGCAACAAGGAGCAAAAACGAGATGATAAGAATTTTGATTCAATCATCCTGTGTGGGGGCAGCGTTAATCTCAAGGGTCTGCCAGAGTATTTAAGTGAATCTTTGCAGACAAAAGTGGTTCGAGCTGATGTCTGGGGAAATGCCTTCTCAATCAATAAAAAAATTCCACCCATTGGTCGGCGATATTCATATGGGTACGCTACTGCCATTGGCCTAGCCTTAGCCGGTTTCAAAGACATCGTATGATAAATTTACTACCTCCAGAAGGAAAAAAACGGGTTATTAAGAACTACTGGTTACGGGTTTTTTCAGTTTATTTTACTTTACTCGGGTCGGCGTTTTTCGTTACCTTAGCGTTGCTATTACCAACGTATTTTTACGTTTCGTATCAGATAGACGCTCTGGGTACTTCTATATCGAATGAAGATGCTGAGTCATTAAAGAAAATTGAAACCAGTATCACTGACGCCAATAATATTAGTGAATTACTCTTGCATACTCCACATGTAGTTAATGATACAAAAATTATAAATGAAATAACATCTTTCTCAGACGGGTTAGTTTCTATTGGTACCATAAAGATACAAAAAAAAGATCGAAAAGTAACTGAAGTTACCGTTAGCGGCAGAGCACTTAATCGTAGTTCTTTAGTTTCATTTAGAGATAGTGCCGAACAGCATGAATTTTTTGATAAGGTTAATTTGCCGTTATCAAATTTAGCTAAGGATCAAGACATTCCGTTTTCTCTAACCTTGGAACCGTCTGATGTACTTAAAAAAGGTATATGAAAAAAGTTGTAAACAAAACCTACGTTTCATTTCTTATAGCTTTTGGCTTTATGTCCTTGGGGGCGTTATCGCTAACCGGCTTAATTTATGTGATTGAAGATAATGCTGTCACATTACGCGACAGAGTTAGTGCTATAGCCTATGAAAAAGCTCAAGAAAAAGAACGGTACGAAACTGAGCGATTGTTAGAAGAGACAAAAGATGAAAGAGCGGAGCTTTCATCTATTGTATTAACTGAGGAGTCCGTAATTGATTTTATAACCAGTATTGAGAATATTGCTGGTTCTTCTGGTCTTAATTTTAAGACTCAGACAATTACTCCAGAAGCAACAAAAGATAAAAATTTTGATGAATTGAGTATAAAATTTAATTTTTCTGGATCAAGATCTTCGGTAGAGTATATGATGTCTGTTTTTGAAACTGTGCCGTATCACAGCTACATACGAGAACTTAGTATTCGACAAAGTGAAGCTGAAAATATTTGGACTGTTGAAATGGTTTTGGTGGTAACAATAATTCAACATGATACATAAAAAAAACGTAACTAAAATATTTAAGAACGTGATTAAGCGAGACCATGGTCTTCCTGATCGCCGCTTAATGCATCCAAAAAGAGAATGGTTGGTTGGTTTGTGTATGTTCCTTGTTCTTATTTTAGCTGGAGGACTATATGCGCTGTTTGCTTTTCATAGTTACTCAGGAATAAGTGTTGATGATCAAACTGTGGAAGTTAATCAGCTTCATTACAAGAGAGCAGATGCTTTGGAAGCTATAGATTTGTATAAACAAAAAAGAGATACTTTTGAATCATTGCATACTAATAAGCCCAATGTTGATACTGTTAGTTCTGAGCCAGTACCAGAATCTGCACCAATAGAAGTAGTTGAATCTGAAGCCGATCTGCAAATAGAAGAGCTAGACAGTTCACAACCAGAAACTTCTATTAATGAACCGGTTGTCTTGGAGTAGAAATAAATAAAAAGCGGCGGCCCGAGGCCGCCGCTTTTTATTTTAGTGCCTCCAGTAGGAATCGAACCTACATCAAGAGCTTAGAAGTCTCCTGTTCTATCCATTGAACTATAGAGGCAAAATTAGCCTGGGTGAGAAAGTTTGGGAAACTTTCGCAAGACTTCACCCAGTATTTTTGTAGAAAATACTGATAAAGCATACCGCTTCTGTAAGAAGGCTAATTTTGTTGAGTGCAAGACCCAACGCCAACAATCACTCAAGCTATCTACTAACCTAAGTTAGTCCGAAGCTCGAGAGACTGTTTTTGTTGAGTGCCATACTAACGTAAAAAGTGCTTTAAGTCATCCAAATAAATAAACCAGCAGAAACATAGACTGCTGGTTTATTTATGAGTCAAAAAAAGAGCGTCCTGGCCGGCCGACATGAGGTAAGTCGGCCAGGTGCTCATACGTTGGAAAACATCAGATCAAATTGATGCATAGTCGGTGAACGGATATCCACCAAAATCACCTTCAGGCTCTGGGAATGTACGGCGATCGTCCAGAGTATCTCCTCTGGGTCGCTCATCGCTTTCGCGATGCAATCCTACGAGGTGAAGGAAACCCTTGCCGCCGTCGCGGGCTGCTTGGGTCTCAGCTTGTTGTCTCGTCATCAGGTACTCCTTTCTTGACCCTCTCCTAGGTCATATTTGCAAAATACTCCTACAATGAAAATCTGTCAAGTCAAGTTATACACGGTGAGAGAATTGGCGCCAGTTCTAAATCGTTGTGGGGTCAAGTTTCTAATTCACTACGTTCACAAGAACTTCCTCTCTGGGTTCGACTGTTTATACATTTGAGAGAGATTTGGTCACCCTCACATCAATATTTTTTACGACTAAAGCCTTAAAAATATTGTGTTACGCGACCCCGGCGCTCAAATCGTACTCGCTGCGCTGCGTGCGATATATTCGCTTTCTTCAAATCTCACAAAACTCAGCAAGCACAAGAAAAACCGGCAGGAAGCCGGCTTATCTTATGCTAGTGCGCGCTGAGAGATTTGGTCACAAGTCAAAATCGGAGATTTTGCTCGCGACCCCGCCTCACTCGTCTTCGACACCGTTCCGGCTTTCAAATCTCTACGAAAGCAAAGCAGTTTGCTTTCTCAGCGCGCACGAACAAAAATAGCCCACACAAAGTGTGAGCATATTTTTGTACTCGTGCACCATGTGGGACGATGTTAGAACTTTTTATATTGAAAAAGCCTACGAAATGTAGGCAATTTCGTAGGCGCATTATTTTTGGTTTTTAGCTCACGACTTTGTAAGCAATGATGTTCCAGATGCTTTTGGGGTCATCCATGCTGCGATGGCGCCAACAAATCTGTGGCCAATCTCCAGCCCTGACGGGAACTCTTGGGATATCACTCTGAACCCGTACAGCGACGATAGTATCAGGATCAACTGGTCGATCTCCGCCGGTCCAGATAAGCATCCCGTGTCTGTCTTTTGTCATACTTCTTCTCCTCGAGTTTCAACTAATACCTAAAATACCTAAAAGTTCGAAAGTAGCAAGTTTTTAGTTCTTTATAAAACAAAAAAGCCCTATTGCTAGGACTCTTTTGGATTGTGCGCGCTGAGAGATTTGAACTCCCGACCTTTTCGGTGTAAACGAACTGCTCTACCAACTGAGCTAAGCGCGCGGTTATAAATGTGTACGCCACATAGTAGCGTGTTTTAAGATATTTTCAATAGGACAAAAATTTTGGCGCCTTCGGGGAAGGCGCCAAGTAAGTTACGTGCGGGGAGGGTCGTAGGTTGGTGCTGGTTTTGATAGCGGTGGACCATCCCAGTCGATGTCTCCCCGCCGCCGCTGATAGTCCAAAATTGCTAACCGGAGCGCTGGGCTATCGCTCTTAAGCGGGACCAAAGCAGTCAAATCTTCTTCTGAAGTGGAAGTGGGGGTGTCTTGCATCAGTTCCTCCTTTGTCCACATAGTTTTATATCTCGAAATATTAATTTCGACAAGGTATACTGCTGCCATATGTTTACTGAAGCCATCTGCATCGTTACAGGTAATGTCCAAAAAGTTGGGTATCGTGATTATGCTCAATCAGAAGCGAAAGAGTGTGAAGTGATGGGCTGGATTAAAAACAAAAAAGACGGTACGGTTGAAGTATTGGTGCAGGGAACCCCCGATGCGGTTAAATATTTTATCGAGGTACTTCATGAAGGTTCGGTATTAGCGGAAGTTACCGAGGTAGCTGTAGAATGGCGTTCTCCCCAGCAACTTTTTACTGACTTTGTGGTTAAATACTAGACATGTCTCATACACAGAATAATATCTCCTGCGTCGGTTTTATCATGGATGGCAACCGCCGGTGGGCAAAAAATCAAGATAAACCGACTCTCGAAGGGCACAAAAAGGGAGCGGAAACCTTTAATGAAATAGCTAAAGCTGTTCGTGACCGAGATATTCCGCATGCGGTATTTTTTGCTTTTTCCACCGAAAACTGGAATCGTAGTGAAGAAGAGGTTACGTATTTAATGGAGCTATTTCATGAAGCTCTAGATGATGCCGAACAAAAACTCAATGATGACAAAGAAAAGAAAGTACGATTACGCATAGTGGGACGACGGGAAGATTTTGCTCCTGATCTCCAAGAGCGGATGACAGCGCTAGAAATGAAGAGTGACAATTTTGAAGAAGTACACACCACTATTTGGATAGCTCTTTCCTATGGTGGTCGGGCCGAGATTGTCGACGCAGTAAATAAAGCAGTGGCTGCTGGAGAAGAAGTGAGCGAAGATACTTTTAATGATTTGTTGTGGACGGGAGAAATGCCTGACCCAGACATCATTATTCGCACCAGTGGCGAACAACGTATTTCTAACTTTATGACATGGAAATCAGTCTACAGTGAGTTCTTCTTCACCGACACTTTGTGGCCGGCGTTTTCAGTTGAAGAGTTTGATTCAATTCTAGCTGATTACCAGAATCGTCATCGTCGTAACGGTACGTAACATGCAGCCTCCAGCAGATGTAAAAAAAATCATTGCCCCCTACACAATGGCCATAGATACTGAGTTACAAAAACTCTTTTTAAGTATGCCTGACTTAGCTATGTATAGTCACTTAGCCTATTTTATGGGTTTTAAAAACGAGCAACTTGAGGAAGAAGTAGTATATGGCGGTAAACGATTTCGATCGAGTGCGATGCTGATGTTGGCGGATTGGTATGGTGTGAAAGAGCAGGCATTAGCATTTGCTACTGCTTTGGAGCTGTATCATAACTTTACCCTTATTCATGATGATGTAGTCGATAGAGACACGCACCGTAGAGGTCGACCGACCGTCTGGCATCTTTTTGGTCATGATCATGCCATCAATAGTGGTGATGCACAAATGATTATGATGGCGCAGATGTTGGCGAATGCTGCCGGTTCATATGAGGCTGGAGCAAAAACCCAAAGGTTTTTGCTCCAGCAATTTTTAATAGTAGTAGAAGGCCAATACTTAGATTTTGAACTAACGACCGCCATGCTGGGAGATACAATGGTCACTCAGGTAGTGTACGAAGATATGATTCGTCGCAAAACAGCCGAATTAATAGTAGCGGCCACTAAAGGGGCTGGTATATTAGCTACACAAGATGAAAACGAATTGCTGCACCTTGAAAATTATGGTCGCAATCTCGGGATGGCCTACCAAATTTGTGATGACGTGGTATCGATTTGGGCCGATTCTGACACTACCGGTAAACGTAACTACGGTGATCTTAAGGAAAAGAAAAAAACCTTACCAGTGTTGTATGCGTATGAAAAACTAGCTGAACAACCACGTAAAGATTTGGAAAATTTGTATACCCAAGAAACTGTAACTGATTCGGATTGTGAAGCGGTCATTGCATTACTGGATAGCGTTGATACTAAGGTCAAGATGGAATCATTATTTACTACACAGGCCAAAGCAGCCAAAGAATCAGCTCAAGCTCTGTCTTTGCACCAAGAGCACAAAGACATTCTTTGTTCGCTCGTCGATAGTTTGCTTCCGAAAGTATAAACACGGTATAAATGAGGTATGGAACCAACAATTTTATTTGAGAATGATGACGTCTTAGTCATTGATAAACCATCCGGTATGCGAGTGCACAATGACGCCCATGGTGAGGGTAAGACGGTAGCGGAGTGGTTTTTAGGCCGCGAGCCGCAGGCTCGCGGCGTCGGCGAAGCCCAAACTCTACCAGATGGAACACCGTTGGAGCGTTCAGGTGTCGTGCATCGTCTCGACCGCGATACTTCCGGCGTTTTAATCCTGGCAAAAAATCAGCCAGCCTTTCTGCATCTGAAAAAACAATTTCACGATCGCTTAGCTCATAAAGAATACCGAGCTTTTGTGTATGGCCTGATGAAAGATAAATGGGGAACGATTGACCGACCGATTGGTCGGAGTAGCAAAAGTCCGAAGCTCCGTAGTGCGCAGCGAGGAGCAAAAGGTACCCTCCGCGAGGCTGTCACGAGCTGGGAACTGATTGGTCAAAGCTACTCACACGCCTACCTAAAACTTCGTCCAAAAACCGGTCGAACTCACCAGCTCAGGGTGCACCTCAAGGCAATCGATCGACCGATCGTGATGGATCCGCTCTACGCTACTGAACACCACCGTACTACCATGGATACCCTCGGGTTTGACCGTTTAGCGCTCCATGCTCATGTTTTAGAAATTACGTTACCAAATGGTGAAGAAACGCGATTCATTGCTCCGATGCCGCAAATCTTTGAAGAAGCGGCTGAAAAACTGTTAGAGGATCAAATTAAGTAGTTGATTCGTTTGATTTGCTGTGGTAGAGTACCGCACGCGTAGAAAACTCTTAACGCCTTTTTATTTATGACAACAGCAACAGCAGGAATCAATATTTCTCCAGTAAATATGGAGGAACGACAGACTCTCGGCATCAAAGCCGGTGATACTGTTCGTGTTCACCAAAAAATTCAAGATAAGGGTAAAACCCGTATTCAAGTATTTGAAGGACTCGTATTAGCACGTAAGCACGGTACGGAACCAGGGGCTACTTTTACAGTACGAAAGGTGGCTAGTGGGGTTGGAGTGGAGAAGGTATTTCCACTGTACTCACCAAACATTGACAAGATAGAAATCGTTCGACGTTCTAAAGTACGGCGAGCAAAACTGTACTACATCCGTGAGAAAGTCGCTCGTGAAATCAAACGACAAATGCGTCGTATGCAAATGATGACCCTTTCAACTGAGTCTGCTACTGAAGTGGCTCAACAAGCTGAAAAGGATGCGGCCGAAGCCGCTGAAGCTGAAGCGAAGGCCGCCGAAGCAGCAGCACAGGAGGCTGAAGCAAAAGCAGCCGCCGAAGCAGCAGCTACACCAGTTGAAGAAACTCCTGAAGCCGAAAAGGTGGAAACAGAAACTCCAGAAGTTGCTCAAGAAACAAAAGAAGAAGAGAATAAGGGTTAATACTATATCTAATAGTAAACAAAAGCCGGCACCTCTAGGCGCCGGCTTTTTGTTTGCAAAAGAAAAAAAAGTCTTTAGAATAGACACACTTTGAAAGAAGTATGCCCAGGTGGCGAAATTGGTAGACGCGCATCCTTGAGGGGGATGTGGGAGTAATCCTGTGCTGGTTCAACTCCAGTCCTGGGCACAAAACGTGAAAGAAAAAGATCCCTGCGGATCTTTTTCTAGTTTTGTGAGACGGAGACATGTTTTTGCTATTACAAATGCAAAAACGGTCGAGTCAGGGCAGCAAGTACTTAGGAATGTAACGACTTAGTAACTTGCGCCAGAGAGACTGCTTTGCTTTCGTGCCGTTGTGCCAAGCGGAGTTATATTTTTATTATTTATAATATAAAAATAAACGAGCTGGGCTTGCAGGTTGTTAGAGCGTAGCGAGTTACAAACTTGATGGTACAAAACTAAAAAGCTATCACTTGACAAACCTAAAAATAAGCGTACTTTGCGGGTATGAAGGCAGGGCTTTGTATAGCTATCATTCTAGTTTCAGGCGCAATTATACCGGCGCCACTTTTTGCCGCACCGGCTCTTGACCCCTATACAGCTGAAAATTTTTGGTTGTTGCCTCACACTCAACCGGCTTGGTTTGAGACCGACGGAAACGGTGGTTTTTATGGAGAGACAATTGACGGTGTGGCTTTTTCTCAATCTTCGGTCGCTAATATAGTGGGAATAAAACTTCAAAAATTCTCTATCGGTACAGCCAACATCTATATTTCAAACAAAGGTATCATCGATGCATCAAATGATTTAGCTGCGGTTTCTATGTACCTAACGCTAATGTAATATTATCGGTATTTATGCCATACTAGCAGTCATGAAACGAGCCCGCGTCTATTCATATGGAATGATTCCAGTTCACCAAACAGTCAACGGACCGGAGGTGTTACTTGTCGAGCAGTATAGTGCCGAAGGGACCTATTGGGGTTTTCCTAAGGGTAAGACAGAGCCTGGAGAAGAACCTCTAGAAACTGCTACACGAGAAGCTAAAGAAGAAGCAGGTATTTCTTTTTCAAACATACTCGAAGGGGCGCATTTTACGCTCAACTATTCATTTACCTACGAAGATACCATTGTCGACAAGACCGTTACATATTTTATTGGCTTTGTTGATAATCCTGGTTTGGCGCTACGGGAAAACGAAATTAAAAACGCTGGCTGGTACAAACTCGGTGAAGCTCGTGAGCGTTTGTCTCATCTCAACACAAAAGAGATGTTTGATGCCGCTACGTTATACCTAAATAATTATCTTAGAAATGAAACGTAACACTCGAGGAAACACCAGCGCTGATTATATTTACGGCAAGCACGCGGTGGCGGAGGCACTCAAGTATCGGCCTGATGTGGTGCGGACGCTGCTTATAGAATCCGGTAAACACGCCGACCTAAAATCACTAGCTGATGTTCCGACCGGTGTGCTCAATCTTCGCCAAATGCCGGGCGGTATTTCCCCAGAAGCAGTGCATCAAGGTGTGGTGGCAGAAATTGATACTAAAAAATTGATGGTTCAGTACAAGGACTTTATGAATAGTTTGGAGATTACCCCGAACACTGCCGTCGCTGTGTTGGGCGAGATTCAAGATCCTCATAATGTTGGAGCTATCATCCGCAGTGCCGCTGGGTTTGGTCTCGCTGGAGTATTTATTCCACCGCACCGCCAAGCTTCAGTCACCGCGACGGTCATTAAAGTATCAGCCGGGATGGCGTTTCGAATCCCGTTGATTGAAATAAAAAATGTAAATGCCACCGTACGAGATTTAAAAGAACGTGGTTTTTGGTCATACGGTTTGGCAGGCGAAGGGGATGTCAGTTTGCCTGATGAAAAATTTGACCGACCGAGTGTCTTTGTGGTTGGCAATGAAGGTGATGGCTTGCGTGAGAAAACTCGTGAGGTTTGCGACACGCTTATTTCTATTCCAATTGATGAACGTTGCGAATCCCTCAACGCCAGCAACGCCGCCGCTGTGACTTTTTACGGTTGGCGTGTTCAAAGAAAATAAAATCAACGCTTCAGTTTACGAAACAGCATCATAAATAAATCTTTTTGAAACTTGGCTATTGTTGGATTTTCAATAACGGTGGCAATTGGTTGAGTGTAATCGATGAAAGCTATTTTGTTGCCGTAAATAATCTGAGAAATGCCATAGCTAAAGGGTAGAAATTCTTCTGGTACAACACGAAGAGATTCCTCGAGAGATGGTTCTCGTGAGGCGACATAGTCTGGATTAGTAATTACTAAACGTTCCAACTGCATTGCGTCGCGCATTTTTTCGTACTCTTTGGGTAAGCCTACGGTCAAAATATGTTCAGAACTTTCTGAGCTATAGCGATAAAATTCGTCACCTTTTTTTAGAGTTTGTAAAATATCTTCAAATACTGCGTATACTCCAGCTTTACCGTCTAATCTTTTTACAATTGGTTTTGTATTATTTTGTAGCTGGTTTAATTGAGGAATAACAGTATTTAATTCTTCATGCACTACATCCAAGAGTGATCGTAAACGTTCTGGAGGTTCAGCTGCGTAGTGGGTAAGTTTTCCTACTTGGCGCTCACTAATGAGGCCTTTGTCTTTAAGGTGGGGAAGGGCGCGGTAGATGGCTGGTCGGTGTAATTTGCTGGTACGAGAAATACTCGAGATAGTCTGAGTACCATATGTAAGGAGATCCATATAAATACCAATTTCAGTTTTATTAAGCCCAATAGCCTGTAATAGAGTAGTTATTTGCATAAAATGTATTAAATTACTACAACTTTTTATAAGTTATAATATGCTTATTTGTATTGATTGTAACATGTATTTAAATTATACACAGTACATTTTGTATTATATTTTTACACAATTTAAATAGAATAAATTATAGTGTAGGTGTAGTTAAGGAAACAAAACCAAGACAACTACTAGCACCTTACAACGTACTAAATCTGACAACCGAAGGAAGGTTCCTTGCAAGGCTTTTCTTATGGGGTGTTTTAGTCAGATTTAGCATCACATACAGAAAAGCCCTGCAACGAGCGCTTCCTTACGGAAGCGCTCGTTCGTGTCCCGGCTCTAGGGTAGGGTCGGGTGGTGACGCGAAGCATCTTGTAATAAGGAGTATCCAATGGATTGGATTCAAGTGGCTAGTTTGTCGCTCTTAGTTGGCGGGTACCTATGGTTTCGCTGTGCACGGATCAGACGACTGAGTCATTCGTTCATTGGGTGGCTCAAGTCTGAACCGGAAGAGGTGAAAATTGTGTTCACTCGGCCTGGTCAACAGAAAAAGAGACCAGGTGTACTGATAGACGGTGTTCCGTACCGTGATATCACCGATGAGCGATCAATCGAAAAGTTTGAGGACTGACATGCTCACTTTACTGTTCATCTACAAATGTCTCACTCTGCTCGGAATTATGGCTGTGCACCGACTCCTGCTTCGGTGAGTTGGTCGGTGGGCGGCTTTGCCGCCCACCCTCTTAACAACTCGTTCTTTTTTAAGTAAATCTGAACGTTCCTTCTGAGTGCTGCTCGGATACAATCGAGCAGCTTTCTAAGGAGCGAATGCTCCCACGCGTTCCGTAGCCATGTTGGCTCGGATGATAACGCAGTGTTCCTTACATGGAGGAAGAAAAAATGCTGATGTTCTTGCAGTTTGTAATCGGGGCGCTGCTCGCCGCGGCTGGCTATGCAGTCTGGTACGCTGGACGCAATGTCGCCTGGAAAGCGCGCCTCGAACGGAACTTCCTAATGCCGGGCGACGACCTCTTCGCGCGCAAACGTGCCTACAGCGGCTACGTGCGGTGGCTTCGCTATGTCGCATTTCCGACCGGGCTCGTGATGCTCGTTCCGACACCACTCATGCACGATGTGATCCTCGGCCTCATCGCTGCCGGCCTCTTCTGGTGGATGAATCGCCAAAAGGTGGCCTATGACCAGGCGGTCACGACAGCCAATAAACGTTCGACGAAGTAGTGTTTATCGCTCGTAGGTAACATTCAAACACATGACCTGGCGGCAGTTCGCCAGGTCATACCATCACAGCTATTGATTTCTTCTAACCAATAAATCTGAACGTTCCTTCTGAGTGCTGCTCGGATACAATCGAGCAGCTTTCTAAGGAGTGTAAAAACTCTTTCATGTTCCACCACTATATCGGTGTGGGAGATAACATGAAGCACTTTGAAATGCCAAAGGAGGCAATCAAGATGGAAACTCAATTTCCTGTCAAAAAAATCACCACTACTGCAGCCGCAGCCCTGGCTGCTGCCATCATCGTCTTCGGTTCAATCTATGTTGTTTCTGAAGGTGAACGTGGCGTGCTTACCCGCAACGGTGCGTTTGTTGCGGTCAAAGAACCCGGTCTCGGCTTCAAGGTTCCGATTATCGACAGTGTGACCGACATGGAAATTCGTAACATGCGGATTGAAGTGCCGGTGCATGTCTACAGTTCGGACACACAGCAGTACGAAGCCGCAGTGTCGGTCAACTATGATCTCAACCCTGCGGAAGTCGAACGGATCTTCAAGTCGGAAGGTGTCTACTATGCCGACCGGCGTCTGAAGCCACTTGTCGAGACCATCCTTAAGGAGGTGGCAGGCAAGTATTCTGCTCAGCGCACCATCCAGGAACGTGATGTTTTCGGTGCCGCCGTACGCGATGCTATCCGCGAGGAAGCGCAAAGCTATGGCATTAACGTGACTGAGGTGCAAATCACCAACATCGATTTCACCGACCAGTTCGAGAATGCTATCGAAACGGCTATGCTGGCGAAAGCCAAGGTCGAAGAGGAACGTAACATCCTCGAGCAGAAGCGTATTCAGGCTGAGACGCGCGTCGTTGAAGCTACCGCCCAAGCTAATGCACTGCGTGAGCAGGCAAAAGGTGAAGCGGACGCTAAGCGGACGCAAGCTGAAGCTGAAGCAACCCGCATCTCTCAAATCGGGCAAGCTGAAGCTGATGCTATCCAAAAGAAGGCTAATGCACTTCGCGACAACCCAGAACTGACCGCCTACACCTATTCTTTGGCGGCGCAGAATTGGGATGGCGCCTTGCCGACACAATTTGTGCCGGGTTCGACGCTTCCGATTCTAAATGTTGCACCCAAGGGTGATAATTCCACTCTTGTGGGCAACTGATCTTTAACCACGGTGAATCCGGTTTACTCCGGGCTCACCCAACTCAAAACCCGACGGTTATTCCGTCGGGTTTTTCTGTACACGCTAATGAAAATCTATTGAGAAATTTTAAACCCAATCCAAATACCAATTACTGCCCCAACTGCATTAAAAATAATAGATGAAAATGAAAAGTATGAAGCACCCCACAACAGAGGGATGTAACCGCCAGCTGTTCCACCAATAGCCATAAAAAGCCAGATTATCTTTTTTGATTGCATGTAGATAATTATATACAGTATTTATGTGATTATTAAGTTCATGCTACAATAAATTTTTAGAAGTGCTCCACCAAAATTAAGAAGGGATAGCCGATGAATATGGAGGCAGATATACTTACGTGCCGTCTGGCTGAAGCTGGTCTGTATGTAACCAGTTGTTCTCCAATGTATTCTGGAGGGCAGCAGTATCGGTATACACTGCGCAAGCATAGTAGCGGGTTATTCATTGCTTTTTTCTGCTGGTATGAAAAACTGGCAGTTGAGCGTAGTTTTAATCCGAAGCCACGAGAGGTAAAGGTAACAACTGAAATAACTCGAGCCGATGTATCCTCAGTGGTACATGCATCAGCAGTGGAGTGGCTTCAGGTTTTGCACCGACGGCACCCAATTCGATAAAGGCCGCCCGCATAGCGGGCGGCCAAAATTATTTTTTAAGGCACTAGATTAAAGTCCTACTTCATTTGAAGTGCCTGATACTGGGTCGGTATCAGCGTTGTTTTGAGTAGCTGCTTTTGTTTCAAGTTCAAAATAGACGTTTAAGTTACTCACATTAAGTCTAGTGCTAAGCCACACTCTTAGCACCTCAGATTCGGCGTGAGAAATTGGCCCAAAACTTTTATCTGTCCGGACAATTACTACTGAAGATCTGACACTGCCACCACCTTGTGAACTATTCATCAGTTCTCCGATAGATATATCGATAATCTTTTCGTTAATTAACTTAGCTTCAGCCAGTAGTTGTACAGGGTCTTGTTTTTGCTCATTTTCCAACAATAGCTCTAAGGTTTGTAATTTTTCATTGTCACTCTGAGCTTCGTCTACTACTTTTTGCCACTCTTCTTTCGTTAATGAAAAACCATTTTGTCTGACTATCAAATCTGCTCCTTCGAGTCCATAGAGAGGTAAAAGATTTTTATAACTTTGTATTTGTTCATCAGAAAAATGCTCTGACAAAAAAGCTAACTCAATTGTTTTGCTCGGGTTGTAGTGTATGTTTTTATAAATAACTACATGACCAGCATTAGTGAAGTTATCTAAAATATATTGATCGGTGTTTTGTTGAAAATTATTTTGCTCAACGAACGTATACGCTAAATAGAGGGCTGGAGTAACTATGATAATAATAATGGCGCTTATGATTCGGCGAACCTTATTCTTTTTTATTTCATCTGGGTATTCTCGTTTCGGCAACTTTAGATATTTTGCTACCAACAAAGCCGAAAGACAGATAAAAATACAGTTAATTAAAAAGAGATAAAAAGCTCCAATAATAAATTTTGGTTGTAAGGTACCGATACCGTAACCAACCGTACACAGTGGCGGCATGATAGCGGTAGCAATCGCTACTCCCGGGATAACGTTATTTTGACGGGCTCGACTAATACCAATAAAACCAGCGATACCGCCAAAAATAGCTATTAACACGTCGAAGATAGTTGGTTGAATACGAGACAATAATTCAGACTGAGCGTTATCTATTGGTGAGAGAGCAAAATACAAAGCAGAAATAAAAATACTAATAGCTGTTAGGGTCAGGAGATTACGAAATGAGCGACGCATTAAGCCCCAATCGTAAATAGACAAGGCGAGACCAATACTCACAATTGGACCCATCAATGGTGAAATCAGCATAGCGCCAATGACCACTGGAATCGAATTAATATTAAGACCAACTGAGCAAACCCCAATAGCAAATACCAATGTCCAAAAACGAGCACTACTAAAATCAGCATCGTCTTTAACGCGTTCAATAATTTCGTGTTTTTCTTCCGCTCCTTCGCGTAAGTCTAGTAATTTCTTAAGAAATAGGGTTATTTGTTGGGCCATATTTATACAACAATAGTAACAGCAGAAGCGATAGTGACAAAGTTATATACCTTTAGTTTATCCATACGTCATTACTGATACTGGATATAGATTGGTGTAGGAGTGAAGTTAAGTACCTCCTGTGGTGTAAAGAGTCCTGTGCTCGGTGGTTTTAAATCATTTTTATAGAAGAGCTTAATACCAGTAAACTGAACCGGTTCGGGAATAATGACGTGCTGGTACGTACCAGTTTTTAAATCTTTTGAACCCCAGCCGTCCATATCCATTACTACCTGTACCTCCGGTCGCGGTTGTATGTTTTGGTAATTAGTAACCATGTCTTGAGTAAATCGATGTATCACCAATACTTTCGGCGGTAATTTATATTCGTGTACGATGTCTGCCAACCAATCGATAGCATAGTTGATATCAGCTGCGTCAAAAGTGCCAATAGCAGTACCCGGTCGTTGGCCGCCTTTCATGGAGAACTCAGGATCAATGCCGAGATGTACGTCTGGCCGACTTAAGTACTCACGGAACTTTGGTAACTCACGTTGCAAGTTACTGAGGCCAACTTGTAAATCAAGAAATAATACTCCGTTGACCTCGTGTGCTAGTTCGTATCCGCGCTCGATGTGTTCAGCTGGCATAACATTGCGCCACATGCCATCCGCGCCAGCACTGCCTTGGGCTACCATGGCAATGTAGTGTATAGCCGGAATGACCGGTGTGTTTGGGTCAGCAGTTTCCCAAGCGGTGACTGTGTTATCAAGGTGCGTAATGAGTGCATCGTGATCAAGTTCACCGAGAATCCCCATGTAGCGTGAATAAAAATTGCCGTAGTAGGCGACAAGGCGATTAAAAGGGAGTAACGCACCACCGTTTGGGTAGGGATTTTTAGCTGGCCAGCGACGGTTGGCGACGGTGGTATTGGTTGAGCTGCTGGTGATGAGTTCGTATTTCGGTTTGGTCGTGGTACCAGCTTCGGTGACAATCGTTATTTCTTCTGCAAGGGTTGAGCTTGCGAACCCTGCCAAGGCTAAGACACGATGATTATAATCTTCTTTGTTAAGTGGTAGTGGCCACTCCGGTGGTGGCGGCAAGGTGTCATCCTTTTCTTCACCCAACAGGGGAGTAGTGGTCGAAGTATTTAAATTGGTGAAGGAAAGTGTAGTGACGGCGGGCAACCAGACGTTTACCAAAAATAAACCAACCGTCGCTATACCTGCGGTAATTACAGCCACTATTGCGATATGCCAGTATTTATTCAATACCGCAATAATAACATGCGCTTTTTTAATGATGTGGTAGAGGATGTTTGATCTTTTGTAGTAAATAGACGGTAAACTTTAATCTTTTATTTTTTAGTGAATAACGAGCCAGTTAGCTTTACTCTACAGGGATAATAATTTCATTGCGAAGAATGAGGGGCATTGAAAGTGGAGGATTATATTGTGCCACTTGTATATCACCAACAATTTTTACCCTATCTCTTTCCAATAAAGATTGTAGTAGGACTTTTTTCTTATCTATTCTGTTTGGGGTGGGATACCACGTGAATTTTAAAACAGCGACTTTCTGAGTAGCCACTTCACGTATATGCACGGCAGGATTATTTGGAGCCGGCAAATTCTCCAGCGTATATTCTGATGGTAAAACAAAAGCAATAACTCTCCCTTTAGAATTATTTTCTGTTTCGAGAACCGGAGCAGTCATAGCAATTTTTTCTGATGTCTGACTTTCTAACACCGGCGAAGTCATAGAAATATTTGTTTTTGTAGTGTTGTTACCAAAAATATAATCGGCAACAATTCGAAAACCAGTGCTCAGAGCTTCTTGTCGATTACCGCTTACTGTAGTTTCCGCTACGATATACGGTTGGTACTCACGAAGCTCGTAGCCGTTTTTGCTCTCAAGAACGGTATAGGTTGGCTTCTCAATATTGCGTACAAATATATAACTGATTCCTGCCCACAGGACAAGCAATATAATGAACCCAAATAAGACATAATAAATATACATGACTAAAGTATAGCAGTTATAACGTCCCATTAAGATACTCAGAAAAACCTTATTAAATTTCCTTTAAAATGCTGGATGCAAAAGTCCAAGAGACTTTTGCACGAGGTTGCCAGCTCGTCAGGATGACAACCTAAACAGCTCCTGTAGGGAAGCCTCTGACCACTTGGGTGGAGCCAGTTTTACTTTTGGTTAAATAAGTCAAGAATCGATAGGTGTTATGCATAGAAAATGCTATCATAAAATATTGAGAGGTTAGTTGCGAGATTGACCGTTTACTATAAAACTGAGCGCGTTCTCTATAGTGCACAGTAGAAAAATAAAATATATGACTACTAGGAATATACTATTAGGAATTTTTATGGTTGCAGTTTTTGCAACTGGTTTCACAGTAGGTAGGTTTAGCGGTGAAGGGAATATGATTGTTACTAGCAGTCGCAATGTACCTGTAGAAAGTTCTTCCCAAAATGACAGTATTACAGAAGGTGATCAATCAACAGGTATCGAAGAAAATACAACCATTTCAACTGACAACTTAACGGATGGCCAAAAAAAGATGTTATCAGCGGTAGGTATTGATGCTGAGTCTATTGTGGTAACGCCAGAGATGGCAGCTTGTGCTGATACAAGTGTGGGAGCGAGTCGAATGAGTGAAATTATCAATGGAGCCACTCCGTCAATAACTGAGGGAATAAAGTTAGTAGCTTGTTATAAATAATAAATATATATGAGTATTTTAGTTTGGGTAATTTTTGGCGCTTTAGCTGGTTGGGTAGGATCAATGATTATGGGTACCGATGGACAACAGGGTTTAGTTCTTAATATTGTCGTTGGTATTATAGGCGCTGTTCTAGGCGGATATATAATGAATTACTTTGGTAAAGGTGGTGTAAGTGGATTCAATCTGTATAGCTTCCTGGTTGCAGTTGTTGGAGCCGTAGTATTGCTAGCAATACTTAAGCTTATTCGAGGATAAGCCACTTAGTTAAGTTAAGTTTGTTTGCAAAAATCCCCAGACTAGAAGGGGGATTTTTGCATTTGGGTGACTACCGACCCTTGGGTGGAACCAATTGCAAGTGAGAAAGTGTGGGGCACTTTTGCAAGAGGTTGCCAGCTGCGCCTGCAGCGACAACCTGAACAGCTTCTGTAAGAAGCTGTGTCTTGAATGGCTAAGCGATGCAAGGGTTTGTTTTAGATAGTGATATTAAAAATGGTTCCACTGGGTTGGTAGGGAAAAGAAAAGCCACCCTCTCGCCGAAACGAAAGGGTTGCTTTCAGTTTTGCCAGGGGTGGCGGTCAGCGTGGTTCGTATTCGTCCCAACGCTTCACTTCACCGTACAGAACTATGTAGACACCAGGCGGTAGCGTTTGCACCGCCCCGACAGCCATACCGACGTTGAAGTCGGCATCGGACTCACGGAAGCGTTCGGGGGTCATGGCGCCCGTCAGAATGATAGTCTTGTCCGTGATGTCAGACAGATGCTCGGCAGTGACGTGAATGGTGTCGGTGCCGTGCAGAATGACCACCTTGTCTTCGTGCGCGGACGCCGCGATGCGTTTGATGGCATCACGGTCATCGTCATCCATGTCCAGGCTGTCTTCCTGGCAGGCGCAGGTAAACCCCACTGCGTAGGGAATACCAGCACGACGACAGATACGATGCCAGGCCGATTCGCCGATGACGAAGTTGTAGCCATGGTTGTCATCGTTGGCCAGATAGTCCTTGTCGATGGTGCCACCTGCTTGAATAAAGCGAATGATACTCATACGTTGCCACCCCCGTAAGTTTCTGCACCAGCTTCGGTCGTGCACCAGCACACCGATTCGATGCCGCCGTTGATTGGCCGAACGACTTCGACCGATTTCTTGGTCACGGTCATCAGGTATTTGGCGATAACCGTGCAGCATTCAAGGAATTCAGGACGAGTGAAGTCCTTTTCTTCCATGAAAACGTGCACGACCATCACGTCAGGTTGCGTCAGCCCATCACTGGTTTCAACCCAGATGAAATGTGGGTAGACATAGCCCATGACGTTGCTGCCAAGCGCTTTGACTTGCTCGACCTGCGTTTCGGTAGGGTGGCTGTCAGCCACGATTCTGAAAATTGGCATCACACTTCCTTTCAGATAGCGACGACGTGGCCGAGAGCCATGTTGTCGTCAGGGGGTGAAGAGTTGCTTGATCTCGGCCGTTTCTGGTGAAGGCGGCTTTCAGTTCATCGAAGGTATATAGGGTCAGCCACATACCGCTGGTATTCTCGGCTTCCAGCACGTCATCGAACCCGAACGGGGTCGAAAACATGCCAGGCTAGCCAGGCTTCAGGCAGGCCCGAAGCGATGCCAGGGTAGGTCGCGCCCAGACCGCGCACTTCACCGACTTCGAACGTATGGCCAGTGAATTCCCACTGCTTCTTGCAGTAGTCGATGCTGGCCGCAGACGGGTCGATGCCGACGTAGTTCGTGATGCCGAGTTCAGGCAAAATGCTGATGACTCTGCCGATACGACACCCGACATCAACCACTTCGCCGTCGGCAGGTACGTCCCTGAAGATATGGCGAGAGAAGTGGTCGACCCAGATTGGTGTGTCTGACGTATCACCAGCACGAATGTATTCATCGTACATGGCGACAGCCCCTGTTTCCATGGGTGAGAGTGCGAGTTCCATTCGCGTGTCCCTTCCTAGTTTGGTGTGGATGTGTGAGAACTTCTAGGCACAAGGCCGCAAAATTTCGCTTCGAACAATATAATGAAAATGGGTGTTTGTAAAGGTATTTAAATTTTGTAGTCGCTCTGGTTTCACTAAGTTCACTAGGCACTCAAAAAACACATACAGTCGAACCAAAATACCTTTATTTATATAGTCCCTAGAGAATCTAGGGCAGTAGGGCGGCTACCGGGAATCGAACCCGAATTTTCGGTACCACAAACCGACGTAATAACCGTTATACAATAGCCGCCATGTAACTGAGGGGCAGCGTAGCTGCGCCCCATCGGTGGCCATAGTTATACCGGTTTTTGGTAAAAAAGTCGAGGATAATTTTGCTACAATACCGACTATGAACAACACAACTCTCACTATCGCTATTGTTTTTATTTTTCTCCTAGGAGCTGGCTTTGGGTTTTATTTGACCAGACTAATCTTCTAACTTTACTGCATGAAGTTTGACGAATACACCTGTGTATTGTCGGAATATAATATTGTGTGTCCATAGCGTATAATCCAAACAATTTATTATTTAAACGTTTTAATTATGAAAGGATTTATCGAAGAATTTAAAGCCTTTGCGATGAAAGGCAACGTGATTGATTTGGCTGTAGCGGTAGTAATTGGCGCCGCTTTCGGGAAAATCGTCTCATCATTGGTGGCCAACATCATTACCCCAATTATTGGCCTTCTAATGGGTGGTGTTGATTTTTCAGGATTGGCATACACCATTGGTGATGCTGAAGTAACTTACGGCGTGTTTATTCAATCAGTGATTGATTTTGTTATTGTGGCCTTCGTTATCTTTATGGTAGTCAAGGCTATCAACAAAGCCACTGCTCTGGGTAAGAAAGAGGAAGAAGCTCCAGAAAAACCAAAAGAACCATCTGAAGAAGTGAAACTCCTTCGAGAAATTCGTGACAATCTGAAGCGATAGGTATAAAGAAAGAACGCCGTGACCAAAGGTCACGGCGTTTTAAGTTTTTCTGCCCACTCAGGCGGAAGAGGTTCTCGCTCAATAAGGCTCTCAATGATTCCACGAGCACCCAGTCTTGGTACTTGGAGCACCGACACGAGTTCGTTGGTTAACCGTTGCAACCCTTTCTCATACAGTTCATATCGCTGCGACCCCAACTCACCGGCATCTTTAGTGTAGAGATTGCGTACGAGAGTGGCGAGTTCTTTAATGTCACCACTATTGAGCTGTTCTCGATACCTTTTATATCGTTGATTGTTATTTGGTGCTTTTATATGTGTTCGTTTGCCACGTAATATTTTTATGACTCCCAGAACACTTTCTTTCGAACTAGGAACCCGCACACCCGAGGCAGCCATTTCATCTTGAGGTCTAATAACCGTCACATCACCACAGACAATTTTGAAACACTTTTTCCCATATATCTCAATTTCTTCAATAATTGTTCCTAAACCGAGTTCCGGAACCACCACCTGGTCATTAACTGAGAACTTTCCCATGAGAGTTCCTTTCTTAGCTACTCTCTATTAACTATGCCTCAGTCTATAAATACTGCAACCGTTTATGATTTTGAAATAAAAAATGATGGCTGTATATATAGCCACATCGGATATTTTGATTCGTACTGCATCTTCACTAGGAGTTATCCACAGGTCTCCTTCACTCACATCAGTAATTTAGGTAGCAAGTAAGCCACTGCTACCATAGTAAGCCACCATACAGTAGTTTTTTTGATGTGCTAATATCATAAGTAACACACGAGTTCGTGTGTGTCGGAGGAAGACACGCGCTTCGTGGCTCATTAGCCTGTGCCCGAATAAGCACGAGTCATATTAGCTCGAGCAAAGGTGATCTTTCTTAAAAACAACTGACCGCTTACTCCAAAGCGGCGGCCCACCAGCAATTGTTTTTGCGAACGATCATTCTCACTATCCTGTTGTAAAAACAGGGTCTCTTTCTCGATGCTGAACTTCTTGTACAACTTAATAGTACCTTTAAAGAATCGTAGTCTTTATATGAAAATTGAACACATTAAAAAACGTGATGGCTCTACTCAGCCTTTTGATGTAGACAAAATCACCAGTGCTGTCCTGAAAGCCTTCAATGAAACTGGCGAAGGTAGTGCGGCGGAAGCCAAAAAAGTGGCTGAAAAGGTTCATGAAAAAACTATTGCCATGTGTGTACAAGCTGGCACAGCTGACACTGAAGACCCACTATCGCTGAAATGCATCGATGGCAATCCGACCGTAGAAGAAATTCAAGACCTGGTGGAGCAAGCATTGATGGAGCTCGATTACTTTGAAACCGCCAAGGCGTACATTATTTATCGTAGTGCTCGCAAAAAACTTCGGGAGCGTGATATTTTTACCAAACGCACAACCCTCAAACCTTACGAGTATCCCGAATTAGTGGAATATGTTGATGCTATTCGTCACTCGTATTGGGTACACACCGAATTCAATTTCACTGGTGACATTGATGATTTTAAGGTGAAGGTAAACCAAGCAGAACGAAACGCTATCAAAAAGACTATGCTGGCTATTGCTCAGATTGAAGTTGCAGTAAAAACTTTTTGGGGCAATATTTACAATAAAATGCCCAAGCCAGAGATCGGTGCGGTGGGAGCCACTTTTGCTGAAAGTGAGGTACGCCATATGGACGCCTACTCACACCTACTTGAGGTACTTGGGCTTAATGATGAATTTAAAACGCTCACTCACGAACCAGTGATTCAAAAACGCATCGCCTATTTGGATAAGACCATTAATTTAAGCAAAACCAACGACAACCGAGAATACTCACAAGCGGTGTTGCTTTTCTCACTCTTCATCGAACACGTGTCTTTGTTCTCACAGTTCCTTATTATGATGAGTTTCAATAAGCACAAAAATCTCTTCAAGGGTATAAGTAACGCAGTAGAAGCTACCTCTAAAGAGGAACAAATTCACGGTATGTTCGGGACTGATGTCATTAACATCGTCAAAAAAGAGCATCCAGAATGGTTTGACGATTCTCATCGTGAGACTGTTCGCACTATGTGCATTGAAGCGTACCAAGCTGAAGATTCAATTATCGATTGGATTTTTGCTGATGGCGAACTTGAGTTTATGCCGAAAGCCGAAATTAAAGAATTTATCAAAGAGCGACTCAACCGCTCACTTGAGGGTATTGGTATGTCAAAAGTGTTCACCGTAGATGAAGCACTGCTCGAAAAGACCGACTGGTTTGATGACGAAGTAATCGCTACCAAGCACGTCGACTTTTTTGACAAACGTTCAATTAATTACAACAAACGACAACAGAGCGTAACCAGCGCTGACCTTTTCTAAATCTTAATTAACCACTTACTGTACAACGTATGAAAAACCGAACTGAACCCTGGTACTGGATCAACGACAACACTCGAGCATTTATGGCGCGTGGTTATTTGGTTGATGGTCAAACCACTGAAGAGCGGGTGAAATATATTGCCGAGTATGCTGAAAAGGTGCTCAAGAAAGAAGGGTTTGCCAAAAAGTTTGAGGAGTACATGGCTAAGGGTTGGATTTCGCTCGCTACGCCAGTATGGACCAACTTTGGTCTCAAACGCGGTCTACCCATTAGTTGTTTTGGTTCATACCTTGCTGACGATATGGCCAGTATTTTACATACGCAAGCAGAGGTGGGGATGATGAGTAAGTATGGTGGTGGCTGTAGTGCTTATTTTGGGGCGTTACGTGAACGCGGATCAGACATTACTCACAACGGTACCTCAAGCGGTCCAGTGCACTTCATGCAGTTGTTTGAAAAAATTCTTGACGTGGTTTCTCAAGGCGCTACCCGCCGCGGCACTTTTGCTGCGTACTTACCGATTGAGCACCCAGATGCTCTTGAGTTTCTCGATATTGGTACTGAAGGTAATCCAATTCAAAAAATTAATCACGCTATTACGGTTACCAATGAATGGTTGCAGGCGATGGTTGATGGTGATGAGGAGAAGCGGGCAATTTGGGCTAAGGTACTACAACGCCGGGGTGAGATTGGGTATCCGTACATCATGTTTATCGATAATGCCAATGATCAGCGACCCCAGGTATATAAAGACAAAAAATTGCCGATTTTCGCCAGTAATGTGTGTAGTGAAATCATGCTTCCAAGCAAGCCTGATTGGTCGTTTGTATGTTGTCTCTCATCAATTAACTTGATGCACTACGATGAGTGGAAGGATACTGATTTGGTAGAAACCATGATTTATCTGCTTGATGCTGTTATGACTGACTTCCTCGAGAAGCTGGAAGCGATGCGTGACTCAGATGATCCGGATAAGCAGTTGGCTTTCAGATTTATGGAGCGTCCGTATAATTTTGCGAAAGCTAACCGTGCGCTTGGTCTCGGCACTCTCGGTTATCATTCGCTCTTTCAATCAAAAAATATACCGTTTGAAAGTGAGGAAGCGGCTAGACTTAACGAAGAGATTTTTAAACTAATTCGTGAACGAGCTGATACAGCCTCAGAAGAAATGGCTACAGAGTATGGCGAACCAGAAATTCTTACCGGCTACGGTCGTCGTCACACCACTACTATGGCTGTGGCTCCGAATACCTCTTCGGCGTTTATCCTCGGTCAGGTATCACAAGGTATCGAACCAGTCTGGAGCAACTGTTATGTAAAAGATGTAGCCAAGTTGAAGGTGACTATTAAAAATCCATTTTTGGAAATGTTGCTCGAGGAAAAAGGTAAAAATGATAAAGCCACCTGGAATAGTATTCGCGACAATGATGGTTCAGTTCAGCACCTGAGCTTCCTCACTGATGAAGAAAAATCTGTGTATAGAACGTTCGCCGAAATTGACCAATCAGTTATTATTGAACAAGCGGCTGTACGACAGAAATACATTGACCAAGGTCAATCACTGAACGTAATGGTACCACCAACGACGTCGCCGAAAGACATCAACAAACTGTACATGCAAGCCTGGCAAAACGGCATAAAAGCCCTCTACTACCAGCACAGCATGAACGCCGCCCAAGCCATGACCAGAAAGAAACTAGCCGAAGCAGTGGCTCGTAAAGCGGAGTAGTATAGGTAAAGAAAACCCCTGGCGTGGTTGCATCTCGCGATGATGCAACCCGGCCAGGGGTTTTCTTTTTTTTATTAAAAAGCCGCGGGCTGTAGGCCCGCGGCGGCTTCGTACTAGATGAAAAACGGCGCGTAAAGTTCCTTCGGGATAAAAAACTTGTAGGCACCACTCAAAACTCCGTAATTTGTAATGTTGGTGTTTATTTCGGAGATGTCATCTAACCCAATGTCACGCTCATTGAGCTTGTGCACCAAATCAAAAAACGAGTCGGCCAGCACCTTTTCCTGCATAGAAGAACCCTTCTTCCTTTTAAGAACGGCGACAAACTTACAATCCCTCTTACCAGATAGCACTTGTTCGTACATCTTTATGAGTGTGCGGAGCTGCCAAGCGTTAGAAGGGTCGAGCTTCGGCACCTTTTCCTTAAGCACTTGGAGCTGAAGTCGAATGTAATCTATTAGCCAAGGTTCCATCTTCTTCTCCAGTAATTGCCTTACCTGAAGCCCAGACTATGGCGTAAGTCACAATGTGTCAATAAAAGCATGGTCGCGAGCCGAAGGCTCGCGACCATGCTTTTTTCTGGGATTTTGTTATGCTTGATAGATGAGCAAATCACTCATAAATCTATTTATCATCACGCTTTTGTTTGGCGGAAGTTATTTTTGGTATGAAGCCAGAGCCGTGTGTCCGATACCACTTAACTATAGGCTCGGAGTAGTGGACGAGCACTTTGGTTTGAGTGAAGAAGAGGCTCGAGCGGTAATTAGCGAAGCGGAATCTTTGTGGGAAGATGCTACTGGCTTAAACCTCTTTACCCAGGCCGATGATGCTCGTTTAGCTATTAATTTTGTTTTTGATGAACGGCAACAATTTACCAACGCTGAGGAAGCTCTAAGTCACGAACTAGAAGTAGCTAGAGAGGTAAATGAAGAAATAGAAACGCAGTACGCACAACTGGTTGGTGAATATAGTGATTTAAATCAAAATTATGAAACCAGAAAAGCAAATTATGAACGTTCGCTCAGTAGCTACAATCAAGAAGTTGAGAGTTGGAATCAGAAAGGGGGTGCACCACAAGATGTGTACGATGAGCTAAACCAGAAGAAACAGTCGCTTGATAGTGAGCAAGAAAAATTAAATGATCTCAGAAGTGATTTGCAAGACTTGGTAAACCAGATTAACAAACTAACTGAAACCGCCAATGAAGTAGTTACCAAATACAATCAAGGAGTGGCTACCTATAACGATGCGTTTTCAGAAACTACCGAATTTACCCAAGGTGACTATCAGGGTGATAAGATAAATATTTATCAATTTAAAAGTCATGATGAGTTGGTGCTGGTGTTGGCCCACGAACTTGGTCACGCGTTAGGTATGGATCATGTTGATAATCCTCAGTCAATTATGTATATGCAAATGGGAGAACAGTCTCTTGGTACCGGTTTGACGACTGAAGATTTGACTGATTTTCGAATGGTTTGTGGTGACGGAACGACCCTCTCCAAGATTAAATTCTGGTGATATAATTAATACATTAATAAAAAATATATGGAAAATACAACCCTTTTAAATTCAAAAAATATTCGATTATTGGTAATGCTACTACTAGCGAGTGCCACTATTGCGCTTTTGGTATACGCTAATGCCACCTACCGAATGTCAAGAAACCAATTTGGTCCTATTACAATCAATGTACAAGGTGAAGGTGAGGTTTTAGCTAAACCAGACATTGGCAGTTTTTCTTTTAGTGTTCGGGCTGAAGGAAAAGATGCAGCTGAGGCCCAAGAGAAGTCAGCTGAGACCAACAATGCCATCATTGCGTATTTACAGGAGCAAGGGGTGGAAGATAAAGACATAAAGACTCAGTACTACAATCTTAATCCAAAATATCGCTACGAAGAACGTGTTTGCCCATTTGGTAGTTACTGTCCACCAAGTGAACCGATCATTGATGGTTACGAAGTTAGTCAGAATGTTACGGTAAAAGTTCGTGATTTGGACAAATCTGGTGATTTGATAACTGGTGTGGGCGAGAAGGGAGCTTCTGATATTTCTGGGTTGTCATTCACTATTGATGACACTGACGCTTTAGAAGCCCAAGCCCGAGAAATGGCTATTGCTGATGCTAAGGAAAAAGCTAAAAAGTTGGCTAAGGACTTGGATTCTAGATTAGTTAAAATGATTAGTTTTTACGAAGAACAAGGTGGGTATCCTATGCCGTACGGTTATGGTGGAGCAATGATGGATAAGGCGGTAGCTATGGAATCAGCACCAGTTTCTCCTGAATTACCAACCGGCGAAAACACTATTCGCAAAGTGGTAAATGTTACCTACGAGATTCGGTAAATAAACTGACAAAAAGTAAAGAGGGGCACCTCTGGTGCCCCTCTTTACTTTTAAATTATTCTTGGTATAAAACATTCAGAGATATGGAGGAGACTATGGGAAATCGACCAACCCTCACGTTGAATAACTTCGCCGATTTAGCAACGGTGAAAGGGCAAATGACACCAACTCCTGTTGTAAAAGCCAGTGCTGGCCTATTGATGCAACGAGGAACAAGGCAAGGGATGAAGACAGATTTTCTGGGAGAGTATCGCTGGCATAAACTTTCCGATAGTTTGGGAGAATCGCTTATGCCAATAGATACTATTGGCTCATATCCGGTGTATGGATGAACCTCGGCCGGCTGCATGCGCAGCCGGCCTTTGACATTTAACAAATGAAGAGTATTATACAAGAACATAAACAACCGCCCAGAAGGGCGTTTTTTTAGAGGAAAAAGTACAATTAACTACATCAATATGAACCGACTTATAAACTACATCAAAGATACTCAAGCCGAGATGGCTCACGTATCATGGCCAACTCGCAAGCAGGCGGTTATTTATACTGCTCTCGTGGTGGCTATTGCCGGGGTGACATCATTGTTTACTTCTGGTTTCGATTTTTTATTCTCAGAACTACTCAATCTATTTATTTCTAACTACTAATCCTATGGCTAAACAAGAAAGTAGCGGCGAACGACACTGGTACGCCATTCATACCTATGCTGGGTATGAGAACGCTGTGATGCGTAACCTCAAACAGCGAATTGATTCGATGGAAATGGCCGGGAAGATTTTTGATGTAGTGGTCCCGACTGAAAAGAAAATTCGCGTCAAAGGTGGCAAGCGAGTGACTGAAGAAGAACGAGTCTATCCGGGGTATGTACTCGTGGATATGATTGTAGATGAAGAGTCGTGGTTTATTGTACGAAACACTCCGCGAGTAACTGGTTTCGTTGGTTCAGGTACTCAGCCGGTACCATTGACTGATGACGAGCTCAAAAGTCTCTTTAAGCGTATGGAAGATGATTCACCAAAGCACAAAGTCGATTTATCGATTGACGACTTGATTATTATCAACGACGGTCCGTTTAAAGACCTGGAAGGTAAAGTCGGGGAGATTGATGAAGAGCGTGGAAAGGTGAAGGTTCTGGTGAGTATGTTTGGGCGGGAGACCCCGGTAGAACTGGACTTCCTCCAGGTTAAAAAGGCTTAAATTGGCGAATAGCTTTGTCGTTACGGTAAAAGGCCGGCTCCCTGGACAGTTGTCCCGGTCGCCGGCCTTTTACCTAGACTCAGCGCTCTTCATCCAATTTAAGCCTTTCTAGAAAAGATAGATAAAACAAAACCTCCAGTTAACTAGAGGTTTTGTTTTGTGATCGCTATTATTCATTGGTGAATTTGACAAAACAATTATTAATCTATTAGATAAGTGTCAGGAGGATTAGAAATGAGTTTGAAAGATGCTCAAGTAAAAACGAGAATGTTGGCTGGTCAATCGTTAAAAGATTGGCGTAGCAAAGCAAATCTTACCCAAATTCAGCTTGCGGGAAAAATGAGTACGACACAAAAACAGATTTCTCGCGCTGAATCAGGCAGGGCAAACCTCACGATTGATTTCATTTCAGGGTGGGCCTATAATTGCGGTCATAAGTTTGAGTTCCCAAAATTTTGAGTAGATTACTAAACCGGCTGCGAAGCCGGTTCTTCTCTTGCCAAAAGGCAAGATTTTAGGTACTATCTGCCCACTGAAACGAGTGAGGCGCGATGTCTTACAGACACTGTACACCTTTTGGATACTCTGTATCTCAAAAGGTTTTGCGGAAGTCTCCCAGACTTCCTCACTCGTTCACTAGACTGTTACGCTCGCTGGGTTCGGTCGCTTCAACCAAATCGACCCAGCAAATTAGCTACTAAAAGCTAATCGCTAATAACTAACGACTAAAAAAAACAACATGGCTAAAAAATTAGTAAAAAAGATTAAGGTACAGGCCAAAGGTGGTCAGGCAACACCCGCTCCACCATTAGGTCCGGTACTCGGACAGGCTGGTATTCAAATTGGTGAGTTTGTAAACCAATTCAATGAACAAACTCGTGACCGCATGGGTGAAGTCGTACCGACTATCATCAACGTATACGACGATCGAAGTTTTACCTTTGAATGTAAGACGACCCCCGCTTCACGGATGATTCTTAAAGCGATTGGTAAGCCAAAGGGTTCAAGTAAGAACTTGGTTTCAAAAGCTGGTGAAATCACCAAAGCGCAAATCCGTGAAATTGCCCTCGCTAAAATGGTAGACCTCAACGCTGCTTCACCAGAAGCGGCTGACAAAATCATCGAAGGTACCTGTAAATCAATGGGGGTGAAGGTTATTTAGACGACCTTAACAGACCTTGTAAAGGATTAAAGTGGTCTAAACCATATAAAAATAGCCAGATTCGTCAGAATCTGGCTATTTTTATATGGTTTTGTATAAACAAACAAGCAAACACACCAGTGCGTGTTTGCTTATACAGGTTTCGCTCGTTCGAAAATAAAAATGCTGATGCGCTTTTATTTTGCTCGCATCGCTCGCCTGTAAGTATTTACTACTTGCTCCGTCTAAAAGGGTAGATTGTATAACGTAGCCCCAATCCCAGAGTGAGGAACCCCCGATGCCTATAAAATATCTGCGTCTCATCGCCAACAAAGTTGCACCACGGAGTGACTTTCTGACACTTCTGGTGTGTGTGGAGAAAAAATGGTTTTTGGTTTCGAAGCAACTCTTTGTGGAGCAGACACGGCTTCAACGATCCTTTCGACATGATCGACTGGAACACGGTGAAAATTCTGTGACTGCCGCTCGAAGAGTTATTTCGATGTTTTTTGGGGGGTGTGGCCCTGGTCATATCGTTCCAGGTCAATGCAAAGATTTCAGAGGCGCCGCCCCCAAACGGCTGCATTGGCCCGCAGCGATTGAGTTGTCGGTAACAATGGCAGCTATGCCACTTGAAATCAAAAAACACCTTCAACCCTTGGACCGAAAACCAAACAATCGCATAGAGCAAACGCTCCAGCTGATGATAAAAAAAACCTTTGAGCCTCGGCTCAAAAACCTCAGACAGGTAGCGGCTACCGAGGCTGCGTGATTACCCGATGCTCATTACTAAAGGGCCGACTTCAACGTCGGTCCTTTATTATTTTGTGTTATTTGTAGTGTAAGAAAAGTGTTCATTATCCGTCATGGACGGCGGAAGGGTGCAAAAAAAAAGATAATTCAATGAAAAAACGCACCATTGTGTTCGTTAGGTCACAAGTAACCGGTCGAGTAGCCCTTGTTAACCCCACATCTGTTTTGATGGGGACAGACAAAGTGCCAGTTGTCGAAAATTTGAACAAAGATGTTGAGTTCAGACCTGTTGAATTTGACGGCTCTGATCAGATTATCGAAGGTGTCAGAAGAACTTTTTGGGTGGTGGATATTCCACGAGAAGATTTCCGCCGACTATTGGCCCACAAAAAGTCAGTGGAGTGGGTGGGTTCATTTTCAGTGGATCGACACCAAAAAGAGGGTCCGCTGAAAGAGCTTCTGACCAAAGCTTTTCTGCATTTGCCCAAGCTAAGTGCAGTCAAACAATCAAAAGAAAACGCTGCTTAGCAGCACACAGCTCTTTCAAAGGGCCGGCTCGTTAGAGCCGGCCCTTAATTTTTAATATTACACAACGCATTTTTTCAATCGCGTTCTTGTTTTTTAAAATAATTTACGGTTAACTAGGCATAGCTAGTTCAAAAAGGAGGTCATCATGACCATAAATACTATCGGTGCGCTACCGCGCCAGAGCTTGTTGCAATTTATGAGGTCTGGCTTCATCCTCGATGCAGCCGAAGAGTGTGCTTCACCAGCTTCACTCGACTTACGTCTGTCAAATGAAATGTATCGAGTACATTCAGTCGCTTTGCCCAACAGCCAAGAACGGGTGGCTGATCTGCTTCGCTATATGGAGGCCGAACGACACGACATTAATCATCCGCTTCGTAAAGGTGAGCATTATTTGATACGCCTTCAAGAATCGCTTAAGTTACCTCGCGAATACTATGGGTTTTGCAACCCGAAATCATCAACTGGTCGCTTGGACGTGCATGTGCGTGTATTGGCTGATTTTATGCCTCGGTATGATTCAGTTTCGTCCGGTTACTCTGGGCCGCTGTGGCTCTATGTCACTCCTCGGACTTTCGGTATTAAAGTACGGGAAGGCGATACGCTGGCTCAGTTGCGACTTTTTAATGGTGACACACGTTTGTCTCGCCACGACATGATCGGAGCCTATGCTGAGCATCAGTTTGCATGGACTTTGCAAGGTAAAAAGTTACCGTATGAAAAATTACGTAGCTTTGATCAGGATGGTGGTTTGATGTTGTCACTTTGGTTACCTAAAGATGGTGAGGTATTTGGGTATCGGTGTGTGGCATCACCAGACAACATTCTTGATTTGTCAGATCGTGATGTGGATCCTAGAAACTACTTCATTCCAGAAGTGGTAAGGGATGGTGCAGCCAGAGCGGTAAAAGGGCGCTTCTACATTCTCTCTTGTACCGAAGCCATTGTTATCCCACCAGGGTTTGCGGCGGAAATGCGGGCTATGGATGAACGCAGCGGAGAGTTTCGTTCCCATTACGCTGGTTTCCTTGATCCTGGTTGGGGTTGGGGTGCAGACGGTACCGGAAAGGGGAGGCCGTTTACCCTTGAGTTCCGTTCCTATGCGGAGACTGTCACTATACGTCGGGGCCAACCAGTGGCCATGATTAAGTTTGAACGGATGCTCGCAGAACCTGATGTGCAGTACGATGACCCCGCTAAGTTGTCGCATTACATCAAACAGTTTCGTCCACAGTTGGCCAAGCAGTTTGCGCCTTATCCGATATGAGTTCAAAAGAAAAAGGCCGGCGCTCCCGTAGGGGGCGCCGGCCAAATTATTTTTACGTAACCACAATATCTTGTGTGCCACGTTTAAGATCAAAGCGATCAGGGCCAATGTCGGCGTAGAGTGGTATCAGCTCTCCAAAAGTCTCTTTGATATATTCTACTACTCCATGAGCGACCATACGGACTGTTGGGTGCACGGTTGTGCCAGCCCGCAATTCAGCAATATAAACCCAGGTCGGCAAGTCACCACGGAAGTCGCAGCTCACCTGATAGCCCATCGGTATAAAATACTGCCGATTAGCAATGCTTATCTCCAACGAATCTAGGTCACTAGAAAGTTCAGTCAAATATTTTCCGACCTTGTTGGCGAACTGCTTTGGTAACTCGGAAAGATACCAAGGATGGAAGCCGATTTCTTCGGTCAATAGTGGCACCCGTTGGGTAACACTACGCTGACGTTGGATGTCTCGGTACCCCCCGTAGTCGATAGGGAACAAAAATCGCAGTGTACCTAGAACCCCAAGCTCTTTCGGAAGCTCGGTATACTGAGGTCTTTTTGCAAAAACTTCCGAGTATTTCTGAACTTCTTCGATATCAATCTCGTTACCAGTACAGACAAGCTCAGACACACTAGCATCATGGAAGTAGTGAAACTCCCGTACCACTCCGGCCAAATACGCTTCGGTTGCCCAGTAGCGTTTTGGTTGCGGGTGATTACCGGCTACACCCAGCGACCGATTCTTACTAAAGGTCCGTTCGTGACGAATCATCAGCAAAGTCTCGAGAGTCTCGCCGATGTTACGTACTTCGGCCAACGGGTGGTTACGAAGTTGCAATAGCCGATCATCGAATACTCGGAGCTCACCATGCCAGGCGACATTGGTGCTACAACCAGCTGGCAAAAACCCGCGAGCGACATCAAACGCTCTGGCATTAACGGTTTTTTCGTAGACAGCTTCCGACTCGCCCTTTTTGGCAAATTTTTTGTACGGAAACCGACGCTTCATATCTTCTTTGAGCACCTTGAGCGCTTCAAGATAGAAAGCTCGCTGACGTTCCAAAATTTCATGTGAAGCACCAGTTTGCACTGGGTCAATGAACGGCTGGTTGGTAAAGTCGATATAGCGCGTAGAGCATTCTTGCCCATTGTAGAGGGCAAATTGCTGCAGGGCCTTAGCGGCTAGCATCGAGACCCGTTCGAAGAGAACAGTGATTGAACCATTATCAGCCACCGATTTGTGGCCATAACCAACATAAGTTTGCTGCATAAATGGTCCCGGTCCTTTACTGACAAGAATATCCAATAGTTCATCGATGACCGAAGGATTGCGCGAGAACATAGCCTGGGTCATGGCCTCTTCTTCCGGGCCGATGAGGGTACCGGTGTTCATGAGAAGGATTTTGCCGCCGCTATGCAGGCCGAGTTCGGCATGTACCAGATCGGCTAGATTTTGTGGTTGAGCCATTGTGGTCTCCTGTCTATATTTCTAGGATCATTCCTGCTGCGAGTATAACAATCTACAATCTGTAAAGACATTGACCTTTGTTTTAATATGTTATCTGTTTGTACATGCTGAGCCATTCTTTTTATGAGTAGGGAAGTACTATTTATCCGATAGAAGTGATTTACTTACTGTAGACATGAAATAGAGGAGGACACACTGTGTTCATCACATTCGAAGGAATTGGTGGGTGCGGAAAATCCACCCAAAGTAAAAAAGTTGTTGAGTATCTTCGTAAGATTGGGCATGAAGTTTTTCATACTCGTGAGCCTGGTGGTTCGCCCGGTGCTGAAGAAATTCGCCGGTTAATTCTTGAGGGAGATGGAAATAGGTGGTCAGCTGAAACCGAAATTTTACTTTTCAACGCTGCGCGTCGTGATCATTTGGAACGGTTAGTTTGGCCAGCTCAAAAGTCTGGTAAAATAGTTATTTCTGATCGTTTTGTTGATTCCACTCGAGTATATCAGGGAGTGGCCCGGGCTGACTTGCGAGGTTTGGTAGATGAGCTTCATACCTTGGTTATAAACTACGAAGCTGATTTAACACTCGTCATAGACATCGATGTAAAAACTGCGATGGAACGTATGAGTTTGCGTTCTGGGGAGCAAGATCGCTTTGATGAAATGGGAATGAAATTTCAACAAGATCTTCGTGATGGTTACTTGAGTTTGGGAAAAGAATTTCCCGAACGATGCATTATTGTTGATGGGTTGGGTCCACAAGATGAAGTTTTTTCAAGAGTTAAAGCAGTCGTTATGAAACGACTGGGTACATAATAATAGCCGGCGCCCGCAGGGCGCCGGCTAAAATCTTTTTTGCTATACCTCACCCTTACTTTAAGTCTATTTTTAAGTCGTGGTCAGTTTTATTTTATGTTTCAAATTTTTATAGGTGATATTTTTGTTTTTATTACAAATAGTCAATAATGACTGACTTAAAGTTAGGGTCGAGGTATACTACCCAGCATGCAAATGCGGTTTAAGAAATTACATCCTGAGGCCAAAGCACCGACCTTCGCTCATGCCACTGATGCCGGGATGGATTTATATACAATTGAAGACTTTACTATTGAGCCAGGTGCGCACTACAATGCGCTGACGGGCATATCTCTGTTACTACCGGATGGGTATGCGGGGTTGATTTGGGACAAGGGTGGTATTGGTATGCAACGACACATTAAGACTATCGGTGGTGTTTTTGATACTGGATACCAAGGAGATTACACTATTGGACTTGTAAACGTTGGGCATGAACCTCAGACTTTTAAAAAAGGTGACAAAATTGCTCAAATACTGATTCAAAAAGTGGAGCATCCCGAGCTTATTGAAGTGGAGGAATTTGAACAAACCGCTCGTGGTGATGGTCGATTTGGGAGTACTGGCAAGTAAAGATCTCAAACTTTGGATTAGCTTGCGTAGTTAAAAATTGATGATATTGTATTTAGTGACGTAGGCTGGAACCCTGTGTCAAAATTCACTGTCCCTCGTTCCGCAACTTAAGCCGGGCGCCCTGCGCCCGGCTTTTTTCTTTTGCCAAACACGTTACAATGACGAGACATGTTCAATAATTTACTTATTAGGTTAGAAAATTCAAAATCATATCGTAAGTTCAAACATCATTGGCTAACGATTGCTTTTATTTTAGGATTTGTTTTAGACAATCTGACACTCAATAGTGTTGAGCAAGTGTTTGATAATTCTATTTTGGCAATGTACATATTTCTGTCTATGGCCAGTATGTTATTACTCTATGCCGGTAGCGCACAGAAGTTAAACGATCGCAACAGTGAGTTGGCCCGTACCTATGCCCCTTTGTTTATTCAGTACGCCTTTGGAGGTCTGCTCTCCGGGATGCTTATCTTCTATGGCCGTAGTGGGGACTGGGGTCAAAGTTGGCCGTTTCTACTATTAATACTGTCAGTGATTTATGGGAACGAGACTATCCGCAATCGCTCGGCTCGATTGGTCTTCAATCTCTCGGTCTTCTTCATCGGCCTATTTTCATACACTGTTCTTATCATACCTGTGATTACTGGCTTGATGAACGTATGGGTTTTTCTCGGTAGTGGTTTGATTGCGATATGTATAATGTATTTTTTTGTACAAGCGTTGTTCAAGGTGGTACCGAATTTTATCACCTTACACCTTAGAGCCATTATTTTTACCATCGGTGCTATCTATGTGACTTTTAATACGTTATATTTCACCAATATCATTCCACCCATTCCCTTGTCACTTAAAGACGTAGGTATATTTCACTCGGTAGTGCGGTTTGAAAATGGTGACTACCAGCTTAAGTACGAGAAAGGAAAGTGGTGGCAACCATTTAAAAATTCTGATAGCACGTTCCATGCGGCCCCAGGCGACAATATGTATTGTTTTGCTAAAGTGTTTGCTCCAACCAAATTATCGATAGACATTTATCATCGCTGGGAATATAAAGATGCTAATGGTAAATGGGTAGAACACTTCCGCACCTCGTATCCTATTTCAGGAGGAAGTGACGGTGGCTATAGAGGGTACACACTTGTAAAAAGTTTTAATTCAGGTGAGTGGCGGTGCAGTGTGGAAACCGAACGTGGACAGGTGTTGGGCCGTGAGACATTTACCGTGGAGAAGGGAGTTACTCCGGGAGAGTTAGTGACTCGGGTGGAATAGTTTGTCCTTCTCTGCCTCTTGCCGTCATTGTCTTAAAGGCGTATTGTGCAAATTAGGAGGTGTATCACATGTGGGTTTTTCATCCTGAGCTATTAGTGGCTGGCATTGCCATCCAGGCTAAGCTGGCTGCGGATTTCTCCCAAATGTGGGTTGAGGTTCTTTCCCCACCGGAAAGAGGTTTGGTTGTACCATACCAACCTCGAGTCAGAGTTACTCATCACCATGAAAAGCCAGCCCCAGTTTTGCAGTTGGCTGACCACCGTTAGATACTTCTGGTCCCGATTAAACCCGGGACCGAATTTTTTGTCTAAATAACTTATCTTGCCAAGAAAAACTTTTTACCGTAAGGTGTGTCGTTAGACGTTGCAGAGCAACAATAAACAAAACTTTTCAGGCCAAGGGAGACACAAATGGCAAATGGAAAAGGACGTCATCGATCACGACTCCATGTTCGCTTTGGCGAGCGCGGTGTCAAGAAACTTTGCGTGAGCGTACCATTCACTGATGAGTGTAAGGCGGAAGTGGTGGGTTTGATCGAGGCCTATCTCGAACGGACCAAACCACAGCCCGGGCGCAAACGATTGGCCAACCCAGATTCACACTCGACAAGCGTTAAGTTCCTGCTGGGACAGGGCGGACAAGATTTGGGCATTCAGTCTGTGACGGTTTCACTGGCTGATTTGAGGACTGGCCGTACACAAAAGCTGTTTAGCCGTCTTGATGAAGCTCGCAACGCAGCGATTGCTAAGCTCGACCCACCGCAATCCATGGCTGCTGAATGAGCGTGATGTGGTGGTTGCCACCACTCTTGGATGTCAGTTGGGCATTGTTTTGCCAGCTGATGGCTGGTGATCCACCGTATTGGGGTGGCGGTAGGTTCTTTCAATGGCCAGGGAATTTTCCCTGGCCATTTCGCTTTTCTATTTTATAAATCGTGATACGATGCTTACGCAGTCTGATACGCTGCTTAATAAGTAATGTCTGATATACATTCACATATATGAATACTAAAAAGCAAGGTGAATCGCATAGCGAGAGAAGGTACCCTGGGGTAAATGGTCGTGGAAACGACTCGGTGGAAGTGGTTGAAACAAACCAAAAAAGTGATGTTGCACTGCGTGAAGAAGCCATACTAGCTTTTTGGCAGGAACACGACATATTTAAAAAGAGTGTAGACACTCCAGCTGGTGAAAAACCGGTCGGAGATTTTGTTTTTTATGATGGTCCACCGTTCGCTACTGGTTTACCGCACTACGGGCATATTTTGGCTAGTACTATCAAAGACGCTATCCCGCGGTTTTGGACAATGAATGGGTATCATGTGCGCAGGCAGTGGGGATGGGACTGTCACGGCTTGCCACTGGAGAATTTGATTGAGAAAAAATTAGGCTTAGCTACCAAACGAGACATTGAAGAGTACGGAGTGAAGAATTTTAACGAAGCAGCCCGCGGAGCAGTGATGGAATATGCCGATGAATGGGCGCGAATAATTCCCCGCATGGGTCGCTGGGCCGACATGGAAAACGACTACAAAACCATGGATAGTTCCTACACAGAAAGTGTGTGGTGGGTGTTTTCGGAACTTAATAAAAAAGGAAAAGTGTTTGAAGGCTTTAAGTCGATGCACTTATGTCCGCGTTGTGGCACTACTTTATCTAACTTTGAGGTGAATCTGGGTTACAAAGACATAAAGGATATTTCAGTATACGTTAAGCTACCACTGATTGATGAACCAGATACGTCACTATTGGTGTGGACGACTACACCATGGACGCTACCGGGCAATATGGCGGCGGCGGTACATAATGAGTTTGATTATGTACAAGTTCGAGTTACTACAGATGACGGAGAAGAAAATTTGATTTTGGCTAAAGGTCGCCTCGCTGCGCTCGGCGACCTACCGTACGAAATAGTGGAAGAAATGAAAGGGGCTGACTTAGTGGGTAAACGCTATGTGCCACCGTTTGATTATTGGAGTAAGCAAGACTTTGAGGGCAAGGAGAACGCTTGGCAGATTTTTCATGCTGAGTATGTCGAGCTTGGCGAAGAAGGTACCGGTGCGGTGCACCTCGCGCCGGCCTACGGAGCGGATGATATGGAACTGGCCAAGGAACATGGTCTACCCTTGGTGCATCACGTCGATGAGAACGGACACTTCAAGGAGTTCGTGACTGATTTCGCCGGGCAACTGGTGAAGCCCAAAGACGATGATGACTCGGGGGTAACCCACCTCGATGCTGACATTGAAATTGTGAAAGCACTGAAAGAGAGTGGCCGACTATTTAAAAAAGAAAACATCACGCACAGCTACCCACACTGTTGGCGATGTGATACACCGCTTCTTAACTACGCGACGACGTCGTGGTTTGTTGATGTACCTTCCATAAAAGACGAATTAGTCACAGAAAACGAAAAGGTACAGTGGGTGCCAGAACATGTCGGGACGAATCGTTTTGGTAAGTGGCTTGATGGTGCTCGGGATTGGGCGGTCAGTCGCCAGCGCTACTGGGGCGCACCGCTACCGATTTGGCGTAACCCAGAAACTAAGGAATACCATGTCTTTGGTTCCCTTAAAGAAATTCAAGAATTTACTCCCAAGAGTGGCAATGAGTATTGGTTGATGCGGCACGGCGAAAGTGAAAGCAATATCAAAGGTATTATCAGTTCCAATAAAGACAATAAGGATGGCCTAACCGACAAAGGGAAGAAACAGGTTGAGAAGGCGGCTGCCATGCTACCTAAGGATATAGATATTGTTATTCACTCTGGTTTTGAGCGCACCCGCGAAACCGCCGAGCTCGTCGCGGCTGCCCTCGGCAACGCGGAAGTAATCGAAGATGATCGAGTGCGAGAGTTAGATTTGTCCGATGACTTCGAAGGAAAAAGTTGGGATGAGTACAACGCACAGTTTGGTAGTTGGGAAGAGCGTTATACCAAGGAACTTGATGGTTCAGAAAATCGTCGTGATGTGCAAAAGCGTATGGGTTCTTTTTTGTCGACCGTTGAAGAAAAATATCAAAACAAGAAAGTACTTATTATTAGTCACGCCGGAACGCTATTTGCCTTAGAGTGTGCTGCCCAAGGTTTAAATCCGAAAGAAGCAGAAGTTCACTTTGCCAACGGCTCTCACTACCTGGATAATGCCCAAATTCGTACTTTAGACTTCACTCCTATTCCGCACAACGACAACTACGTGCTCGACTACCACCGACCATACATCGATAATTTTGTAGTAGAAAAAGACGGAGTGCGTCTCGAGCGGGTGCCAGACGTATTTGATTGCTGGTTTGAGAGCGGTTCGATGCCGTACGCGCAATATCATTATCCGTTTGAAAATGAAAAAGAGTTTGAGAAAAAATTATTTCCTGCCAACTTTATTGCTGAAGGACTCGATCAAACTCGCGGTTGGTTTTACTCACTCATAGTACTCGGTACAGCGTTGTTTGGAAAAAGTCCGTTTGAAAATGTGATTGTAAACGGCTTAGTAATGGCCGAAGATGGGAAGAAGATGAGTAAGTCACTACAGAACTACCCAGATCCGATGGATGTGGCTGATAGTGCTGGGGTAGATGCTATGCGATTTTATTTATTGTCTTCCTCAATTGTCCGCGGTGAGGATTTAAATTTTTCTGAGAAAGGAGTGCTGGAATTACAGCGTAAAAATATTGGCCGATTACACAATGTGCTCACTATGTTTAAAGAATATAGTATAGATGCAAAAACAGCATCCCACGCTGTTTCAGCGAGCGATAATTCTCCCCATGTCTTAGATACATGGATCATCGCTCGCCTCAATGAGCTCATCGCCGAAACTACTGCTGGCTATCAAGCCTATGAACTTGATAAAGCAACGCGACCAATTACCGACTTCATTGACGACGTATCCGTCTGGTACTTACGACGCAGTCGAGAAAGACTGAAAGGTGTCGGGAAGTCCGGGGGACTTTCCGACACAGAAGACAAAGAGCTAACTTTAGGTACGATGCGACATGTACTAAAAAACTTAGCTCTGGTGATGGCCCCCGTCATGCCTTTCTATGCAGAGTATCTGTGGCAAGCGGTAAAAGAAGAAAAAGAAGCAGAGAGCGTACACTTAGGAGTTTGGCCAAAGGCAGGAGTGATTGACGATGAGCTCCTAGCTGAAATGAAGTTAACTCGAGAAGTCGTTTCACAAGCTTTGGAAGCCAGAGCTAAGTCTGGGTTGAAGGTACGACAACCACTTTCTGCACTAACCTCGCCAACTATGGTCGGTGATGATTTTGTAGACATTGTTAAAGATGAAGTAAACGTTAAAGCAGTCATTTTTGATGAATCTGTCGAGAGTGTTGTTCTCAATGAAACAATTACCCCCGAGCTCCAGGCGGAAGGCGACACTCGTGAATTAATCCGAGCTATTCAAGATATGCGTAAACAGGCTGGGTTACAAACTGCAGATAGAATCAAGCTCACTATTCAGACTTCTGATGGTGGAGAGGCAATTGTAAAACTATTCCAAACAGACATCCAAAAAACTGTTGGTGCGACGGAGGTGGTTTTCGGTGACGCACATGGTAGTGAAATCAAAGCGGGTGAGCATGAGTTTACTGTCGAGATAACTAAAGTGTAGTGTGGCCTACGCTACGTATACAACCGAAGCGATTGTGTGTGGCAGTAAAGATTCTAATACTTCCGACCGTTCGTACTTACTGTTTACACAAAGAGCTGGTATGTTGTGGGCCAGTGCCAGGAGTGTGCGGACGGAAAAATCCAAACAGCGCTACGCGCTCGTTGATTTTTCCGTCATCCGAGTTTCACTTGTGCGTGGGAAAAGTGGTTGGCGCATTGGTAGTGTTGAATCACTGTTGAATCCATTTATGCAGAGTGATAACCGACAGGCTCGGGCTTTTATACAATTAGTAGTACGTTCACTTCGAAGATTTCTTCACGGAGAAGAACCAGCCCCTGCCGTTTTTGAAGATGCTAAGGGAGCACTTTACTTGGCTACTAAAAATCAAAACTTTGAGGAGATTGGGAATATATACATGTTGCGACTTTTAGAAAAATTAGGCTACGTGAGTAGTAAAACTTCATTTGCCCCGCTACTGGCTGGCAGTATTCTTTCTCAGACTAAAGAAAAGGTTCCGGCTGAAGGTCTCAAAGCCATTGATATTGCCTATAGAGCCAGTCATTTATAGGTGGTATACCCTGCCCTAACTTTTTAGTCTATAAAGGAGGTGTATATAAAAGTCAGGCTTGTGTGTTAAATATTGTCTATTATCTAGCTGACTAAAAAGTTAGGGCAGGGTATACTTTGTTTTATGGCTGAAGAGCAGAAGAAACGAGAAGAGATGGATTCGCTCCGTGAGCGGTTGTATGATCGTGGCCTAACTCCTAAGCCACACGAACGAACCGTATTACAACCACTTGAACATAAAGACGTGCCACACTCGTGGGGCCAGCCTACGCTTGAGTCAAAAGAATTGGAAGCAAGTACTGATACGCCCGGGGTAAAGCCAGTTGGTTATTTTAATGTACACACTATGCCTAAGAGGAAAAAGTATCGAACCATTTTTGTACTATTTGGGGTATTGTTCTTTTTGGTTACTTTAATTGTTTCCAGTAGCTATATGTTCTTGGGTGGCAATACTATTTCCAACGACAATATTTCTGTTTCAATCACTGGTCCGTTTTCAGTTGGTGGTGGGGAAGTATTACCACTTCAGATTGGAGTAACCAACCAAAACACCTCTCCAATCAAAGCGGCTACTCTTATTGTGCGCTATCCATTAGGTACTCAATCACCAGATGAAGAAGGAAAAGAAATCCAGCGCGAGGCTATTCCCCTCGAAAGTATTGGTGCTGGAGAAACAATCAATATTCCGGTTAGAGCCATCATATTTGGCGAAGAAGATGAAGAGAAACAAATCCAGGCTGAAGTTGAGTACCAACTCAAAGGTTCAAACGGTATTTTCTTCAAAGAAGCCGAACCTCATATTTTCAAAATAAATTCATCACCAGTGACCATTTCTATTGAAAGTCTCAAACAAGTATCTTCTGGTCAACCGGTTGATGTCATTATGACCGTTCGTTCCAATTCAAGTACTGCTCTGCACGACCTAGTCGTGCGGGCGGAGTATCCGTTTGGTTTTGATTACACTTCGTCAAAACCAAATCCTGTTTCTGGTCAAAACGTCTGGCTTATTCCTGAACTCAAGCCAGATGAATCTTTCAGTATCAATGCTCGAGGGGTTGTGTCAGGTACCAAAAGTGATGAGCGTATCGTTCGAGCTTCGGTTGGGGTAGCTAACGACACCAATGCGTATCGCTTAGCGTCGATTTTTAGCTCCTCAGATTTTCAATACGAATTTGAACAAGAATTCTTGGCATTTGATGTTCGTATAAATGGCAACACCAGTGATACAGTCGTGGTTGATAGAGGTGATCAGGTACAAGTACGAGTGGATTTTACCAATCCACTTGAAGACGCTATTTATGATGCTTCACTCGAAATTGGTCTAACCGGGACTGCTCTTGATGAAGGACGTGTAAAAGTACAAAACGGTTTTTATGATTCAATTAAGAATGCTATTTTATACGATCGAACTACCAATGGTGCTTTAGAAAAAATATTACCAGGTAAAACGGTCCAATTAGCCTTTTCCATGGACTCCGACGCTTTTGTTACCCAAACTCCAGAAATAAATTTAATAATTGATGGTAAAGCGGCTCGAGTGCAAGAAAGTAACGTACCAGAAACCTTGAAGGGTAATGATACTCGTACTATCAAGTTCGCGAGTCAGGTTAATCTACTGTCTAGCATCACTCCGCAAAGTGGACTGATTCCGCCAGTAGCAGAAAAACTTACTCAATACACGGTAGCGATGCGTATAGAAAGCGGAACCAATGACCTTATTAATGGCGAAGTGACAGCGAGCTTACCAAACTATGTATCGTGGCTTGATTTAACAAGTGGTGATGGTAGGGTAGAGTTTCGTCCGAGTAGTCGCACGGTGATTTGGGATGTTGGCAATATCGACAATAACGACTCCGCTACTATGACATTTACGATCGGTTTCTTACCGAGTATTTCCCAAGTCGGGGAAACTCCAACCTTGGTCAGTAACCAAAACTTTAAAGCTACTGATCGATTTACCGGCACGATTATCCGCGACAGTACTGCCGCGCTTACGACAATTTTGTCCCCAGAAACTGGCTATGGTCAGAAGAGTGGCGAAGTCAGACGGACGGAAAATGATTAACTAACCTTAAGATTTTATGGCAGATAAAGATGACACAATGGAGAAGATTGTTGCGCTCTGTAAGCGCCGGGGTTTTGTGTTTCAGGGGAGTGAGATTTATGGTGGTCTTCGTGGTACGTGGGATTTTGGTCCACTCGGGGTAGTGCTCAACAACAACATCAAGCGTGAATGGTGGAAGATGTTTGTCGAAAGTCGCGAGGATATGTACGGTCTGGATGCTGCTATCATCATGAATGCCAAAGTGTGGGAAGCGTCAGGTCACACAGGGGCGGGTTTTTGTGACCCGTTAGTAGAAGATGTCGAAACTGGTGAACGTTACCGAGCTGATCATCTTTTAAAAGATATTGGTGTAAATGCTGATGGTTTGGCTCTCGAGGAAATAGACGCCATAATCCGCGAGGAAGGAATCAAAAGTCCAAAAGGTAATGATTTGTCTGAAGCAAGACAATTTAATCTCATGTTTGAAAGTAGAGTTGGTGCAACAGCCGGAGACGAGGGGAAGGTATATCTTCGGCCAGAGACGGCACAGGGAATTTTTGTAAACTTTAAAAATGTAGTCGATTCAATGTCACCTAAGATGCCGTTTGGTATCGCTCAGATAGGAAAAGCGTTTCGTAACGAAATCGCTCCTCGCGAGTTTCTTTTTCGCGTGCGGGAATTTGAACAGATGGAAATTGAGTACTTTGTGAAAGAGGCAGAATGGGAAACTGAGTTTGAAAAACTCCGCCAAGATATTGTGAAGTGGCACGAGCACCTTGGGCTTTCCAGTGAAAACATTCGCGAGTTTGAGGTGCCGGAAAATGACCTAGCCCATTATTCTAAACGAACCATTGATTTTGAATACAATTATCCGGGTAAAGGCTTTGATGAGCTAGCGGGGTTTGCGTATCGAACTGACCACGATCTAAAAAACCACATGGAGGCTAGCGGAGTTTCTATGGAATACATTGAACCAGATGGTTCGCGCTTTATTCCACACGTACTGGAACCTTCTTTCGGCGTTGGCCGCGCCCTCACTGCCGTACTGTGTGAAGCCTACACTGAGGACGAAATGGGTGGGGAAGTACGAACGTATCTGAAGTTACCGGCTCACTTGGCCCCGTACCGCGTAGCGGTCTCACCACTACTGCGCAATAAACCACAGCTCGTAGAGAAAGCGCGCGAAGTTTTTACTATGCTCAAAGCTGAGTTTGGTAACGTGGCGTGGGATGATAATGGTAATGTTGGAAAACGTTACCGCCGCCAAGACGAAATCGGTACGCCGCACTGCATTGTGATTGATTTTGAAACGTTAGGTGAAGAACAGCCAGATCTAAAAGATACCGTTACAGTTCGTGACCGTGATACAGGCGAGCAGACACGTCTAGTAATTGCTGAGTTGGTAAACTATCTGAAGTAGATACACAAAACGCCGGGCCCACAGGGCCCGGCGTTTTCTTGTGTATCTACTGTATTCCGGAGGCAGTGAACGTTGGTGAAAGCGGTTGTAGTGCTATACCGTCATACCCAACTATTCCAGTGTCTTGTACCGGGTAGTTTTTCCAGGTTTCGAGTAACTCATCAATGGGGTTTTGAACTGAGGTGTAGGACATCTGAGCTCCGCCACGACCAAAAATTACTTTGTCACCATCCTTAAATGGTGTAGTTGGAGTAATTCTTACAATCCCAGCGTTTTGGTCCTGCCAAACGGCTGTAAATCCAGAATGGGTCCAGCCAGCACCCTGGTTAATCTCAAAACCAAGTACTTCTGTGAAGTACGACTTTGAAGTATCAAGCGGTGCATCACCTCGCTTTAGACGTGGAGTTGTAAAAGTCCCGGCATTATTAGACGTAACATTTACGTCAGCATAACTACCATCAACACTCCATGTTGTGCTTGTGAATGCAGGTTGTGTGTAATCAACATAACCCAATGGTTCAAGTACAGCTACTGCCATGTGGCGAGCAACAAGTAAAAGACCATCATAATTGTTGTCTCGTGGGTGTGAGTAATCTATAAGTTTTCCAGTACTGTTGAATTCTCCTATGGCATGATAAGTAACAAGGCGATTCCATGGTAGTGAGAACGATTGTACTCGAGGATCTGCAAAGAAGTTTTCTAAAGTCTGATTGATTCGCTCCACGTTTACCATATTGAAGTTTACACCTCCAGCCACTAGATCAGTGGCGTTTTTCATGTCACCTGTAGTCGGCAGGAATCGATTGGGACCAAATTCTAGGTATTTAGTGCGACTGCGGCTGAATATACCCCGACCTGGGTCATTAGGGTCAGCAGTAGTGACGTCCCAGAGGCAGTGATCTACATTGCCGCCACGAACGTTTTTGGTGCCGAGGGTAAATGGCGTACCATCCCAATTCTCGCACATAGTAAACGGACTGTACCATAGAGGGAAGTTGTACCCAGCTGATTTATCAGCTGCCCACCAACTAGTAGCCATGATACCGATTTCAGAACCTCGGGAACGTACCCAGTTCACCGTATCTTCTAAGTGGGTCCAGCGACGCTTAGTATCACTATCATTCATCAAACTACCTCGACTTGTACCTGAGTGCATAAAGTCAACGAACATAAATTTATGTCCAGGAGCATTTTGGTAGAGAATGTTAGAGAGCTGGGCCATACTAGCAGTAAGGTTGTTTCCATTTTTAACATTGTGATAGAGAAGTTGAGCAGTAGGCGCAGTATCATTCACTACGTATAGCACTTGTAGTGTGTCGTCGTTTAATACTGGCATCGCTCCATTAGCAGCGATGAAGTTTCTATTCTGATATGTATTGAGCATGTGTTGAAACTCTGACTGACTCAGCATGCCAAAGATTGTACCCGGCGAGAAAGTGTTCGTTCCTGAAGTGAAGACAGTTGGATTGGCAGCCAATCGAACACTTACAGTACGCCATGGCGCACCATCAATATTAGTTACTATAAGTGAACCGCTCCAGTTACCGGTTGCGTCAGTGGTCGCAACTACGTTCCAGTTACCAGTGCCAGGGTCGTATCCTTCGATTACGTCTCCGGCTGTCGCAGTACCACTAATCGGGACGAGGGCAGTATTTCCTCCATTAACCTTATCGATATCGTAAATCATTCGATCTTGAGGAATATCAATGAGTGTCAGGGTTGTGTTAGTTGAAGTGCCGGTTGATACGATGGTAAAGCCACTCACCACCAACGCAGCAGACACATTACCCGCTGCATCAGTCACCGTCAGCGAACAATCGCTATACGTACCAACTGCCAGTGGCCCGAAAGTTATCGTTGTGTTGCCTGTATTCACAGAAGTTATCGGGGCTCCGCATGAGCCAGCGAATGTCACTGTACCGGCTTCATCGGTACTAAAAGTATAATCAGGAGTAGTGTCAGTGGTCGTAGCTGCGACTGGAGTGACTTCCGCTAGGACTGGGGCGGTGGTGTCGGTTGGGGGTGTTCCTACATCCGTGACCGCACCGTATTGCAGTTTAGTGTTCCAGGTGGTGGCGCTACCATTTTCATAAAAGATCGATGTGCCATTTGCATCTTGGTAGTCGATGCTATCGACCACGAAGGCGCCTGACTTGTTGAAGTTGGTCGTGTTTGCTGAGTTGATGAGTTTTGGCAAGAGTACAGAGTTACCAGTCATGGTCCTGCTCGCTAGGATTGCCCCATCAGCAGTAATAGTAAGGAGACTAGGAGTCGCTGCAACCGTGAGATTAAATGGTCCGGTTGGAATGGCTGCTGCAACAACCACCACATCAGCCTGCCTGACCTTGTTTGCATCAGCAATACGCACCCGCAACCGCCCATCGGCTAGGGTACTTATATACGTGTCAAAGTTGTTTGATGCCAAAAAAGTGTCCTGACCAGTGGTGGGAATGAGACCGTTGAACGTAATGGTAAAACCAGCAGTACTGCCAGGGTTTACCGTAATGACGTCGCCATTATCGAAGGCAACGGCGGCATTTGCCGTATTTGTGTAGCTGGCAAGTACGCCAACACTGAACGTAATTACGAGTAAAATGCTTAAGAGTTTGTAAAACATATGCATAGGGTAGGGTTGAGTTTATTGGATAAAGTCAGTTCCGGATCCAAATATATAGTAATTACCTGAAAAGTAAATCTTTTTGAGTAGTTGTCTTTCCTCGTCTCCAACGTAAAATAAGGTTATTCTGGCTTTGAACAGTAGAAGGAGGTATAAAATGGCTGATTCAGTAAAAGTGTACACGGCGGTTGATGGCTTCCTGTGCCAACAAGGCTATCACGCTCATCTGAAGCGAAAGACGGTTGACGAGCACTGGCTACAACACACCATCGCCGAACTCAATGCTTGCGCCTGCGCGTGTTTTGGAAAGGGTTGTTGTATGCAAACGTACTTCACCAACCCGTTTGCAGCTATTGGCAATATCCCGGGCTGGAGCAGCGCGCATGAAGCTGAAACGCTTAAAGCCGGCGGTTTCCTCACACGGGAAGCTGAAGAGACATTAAGACCAGGGTCGCTTCCGGCGCTTCTTCTTGTCTTGGTTTTTAGGCCTACTGTGATACAGTAATTTTACTATGAGCGAAGAAAATACTCAGAAAAAGGCCCGCTATATAACTACCACTTTGCCGTATGTAAACGCTGACCCACACATTGGTTTTGCGCTGGAGTTTGTGCAGGCTGACACTTTGGCTCGCTACTGGCGACTGATTGGTCACGAAGTTTTTTTCAATACTGGTACTGATGAGCATGGTCAAAAAATAGCCGAGAAAGCCGACGCCGCTGGACAAGATAGACAAGCATATGTCGACCATTACGCCGAACAATTTAATAAACTCAAAGGGGCACTCAATTTATCGTACGATAAATTTATTCGTACGACTGATGAAGCACACAAGCAGGCGGCACAGGAGATTTGGAAACGGTGTGCTGCTCAAGGTGATATTGGTAAAAAGACTTACTCCGGATTATATTGCGTTGGAGACGAAATGTTTTTACGCGACACAGACCTAGTAAATGGTCGTTGCCCTAATCACCCCAATGTTGACCCTATACAGGTTGAAGAGGAAAATTATTACTTCAAACTTTCAAATTACGAAGAGTACCTGATTGAGTATCTATCTGATGAGTCGGTGATTATTCCTGATTGGCAACGGGCATGGGCTTTGGATTTTGTTAAAGCTGGGTTAGGTGATTTAAGCATCTCCCGTCCGAAATCTCGGGTTAATTGGGGAGTGCCGGTCCCTGGAGATGACGATCATGTAATGTACGTCTGGTTTGATGCTCTGACAAATTACATTTCCACTCTGGGCTGGCCAAATGAGAACGGTGATTTTAAAAAGTTTTGGGTTGAGGGAGAGACAGTGCAAGTGGCGGGGAAAGATCAAGTGAGATTCCAATCAATTATCTGGCAAGCTATGCTTAAAAGTGCTGGCTTACCGGCCACCGATGTTGTGTCGTACCACGGCTTTATCAATAGCGGGGGACATAAGATGAGCAAGTCACTCGGGAATGTAATATCTCCCTATGAGCTCGTAGAAAAATACGGTACTGATGCTACTAGGTATTTGTTGCTACGACACGTTCATCCTACCGAGGATTCTGACCTAACTTGGGAGAAGATGGATGAGTACTACACCGCTAATTTAGTTAATGGATTGGGGAACGTAACGGCTCGGATTTTAAAAATGTGTGAAACTCATCTCGAACCCTTTAACTTTGAACCAATCGACCCTACTCAGTTTGAGGGGCCGATGATTCTAAATTTCCAACAAGCCATGGATCATATCTGGGATAAGATTCAGCGAATGGATGAAATCATTGCCGAAACTGAGCCGTTTAAACTTATCAAAACCGATCCAGAAATAGCTAAAAATATCTTAGTTGACTTACGAGAACAACTTATGCACGTTGGTCGTTTATTACTGCCGTGCATGCCAGAAACCTCAAAAACTATTCGGGCAGCAGTGCGAGCCAACCGGAAGCCGGACAATCTTTTTAAACGGTTGGAAGAATAGTGATAGAATATTCCCATATGATGATTAACCAAAAATACCAGGATATCCTGACTAATGATGAGCGAGCGACAGTCGTTGCTAAGGAGATTTTAGAAAAGGGGCACATTGAGTTAAAAGATTTTCTTAGCTCGGAGGCTTGGAATAAGCTAAAAAACTTTGCGGAAGAGAAGAGGGAACAAGCTGTGTCTGGATTTGATGGGGGTATGAGTCTTGGAAAGGGTAAGGATCTTGAAGGAACCTTTGGCCACGAGTTTGGTCATTCTGAAGAAATACTACAGTTTTGCGAGAAAGTGCATCAGGCCCGACAGAAACTGGAAGGGAAAAAACCAACAACCCTTGACCCAGCCAAACACGTAATTGGTTTTCCGTACAAAGACGCGCGCGGTGGGGCCAAAACAGTACCGACTCCGTATCACTTTGACGGAGCCTACATTAACATCCTTATTCCCATTATTTTGCCTGAGGATCAAATCAAGAGCGGTGGTAGTTTGACCGTATTCCCGAACATTCGTAAAAAGTACGGCACCACTCTTTCAAAATTTTTGTGTCGCGGCCTTCGCCACTCATCGTTCCTTCGTAAACTCTTTGGTGCGAAGACGGTAGTGTACACAGTTGGTTCGGCGCATATTTTCTTTGGTGATATTAGTTTTCACGGGGTAGAACCAATTACTGGCGGTGAGCGCTTGGTGATGACTATTAACTCGCATTGGTAGAGCTTAGTTTTAAGGCCGGCGCCGTAGGCGCCGGCCTTTCGTGGTATATTTCTCTTGATGACTTTTAAATACATCGACACCCACGCGCACCTTAATCTCGCCCAGTTTGCTAACGATACAGAGGCGGTAATAACCAAAAACCACGAAGTGGGCGTGGCGGTTATTAATGTGGGGACTCGCAAGGAAACCAGTCAATTGGCGGTGGATATTGCCCGCGAGCACCCTGAGAATTGGGCGATAGTCGGTATTCACCCGCTTAACGTAGTGGAAGCTGATCCTGATGACCACGGCGCTACTCAGCCAGAAAACAAACTTGATTACGAGTTTTATAAAACCTTAGCGCTTGATGAAAAAGTAGTCGGTATCGGGGAATGTGGTTTTGATTATTTTCATAATAGTGATGAGACCTACGAGCTACAGCGAGAAGTGTTTGTGGCGCAGATTGCGCTCGCCAACGAAGCAGGGAAACCACTGATGCTTCATTTGCGCAACAGTAAAGACGGGCAGGGAAGGAATGCGTATGATGATGCTTTAGAAATTTTAAAAAGCGAGGCCAAAGTGCCCGGTAACGCTCACTTCTACGCTGGCACAGCCGAGCAGGCCAAAGCTTTTTTTGAACTTGGGTACACCATCTCTTTTACCGGGGTAATTACGTTTGCCAAAGACTACGAACAACTCGTGAAAGACGTGCCGCTCAATATGATTCACGCTGAGACGGACTGCCCGTATGTGGCACCTAAGCCCTATCGTGGTCAGCGTTGTGAACCCCACATGGTTATTGAAATATATAAAAAGATAGCGGAAATAAAGAATTTAGATGAAGAATTAGTACGTGAACAACTAATAAAAAACGCACAGAAGTTGTATAGCTTTGCTTAAAATCAACAAACGTCACTAATACAAGCAGTGTCTAATACGCTGTGAGTGCAATTTGTTGAATTGCAATAAAGTAATAAAGTAGCTATGTGGCTTGGTATTTTTATAACCAAAAGATGGCATACAACACCATCGGCACCACCCACGTCAACCAATCAGCGATACCTTTACCACGGGTTTGCTGAAAACGCATTGGATGTGAAAAAAATTCTTGGATAAATAACGCTAAAATAGCGACACCTAAAAGTACATAGAGTGCTACTTCACTACCAAAGAGCTTTTGAGAAATAAGGGTTGAAAACACAATGAATATAACAGAGCCAATAAAGTGCCACGCTCCGCGATAAAATTGTAATTTATACCCAAGCCGGTTTGGACCGTATGTTTCAATAGCTTTTTCCACCGCTTGCATATATGACTCACGGCCACGCACAAACCGACCTTCAATTTCTGAGGCAAAAGGGTAGAGTCGGTCCGGAATGGACTCACAATATAGGTATATTTTTTTAAACCAAGCTTTCATACTTAGTATTGTACCCTACCATTATTTAATAAATCACGTAACAGTTTAAAACTTAATCAAAAATAGAGATCAGGTACTCATCAATTTTTCGTTGTTCCCAATCGTAGAAGTGAGCGTCATCTTTTCGCAAATCATTAGCCAGGTCGGTGCCCACAAAACGCCAGTGCCAAGGTTCAAAAATGTAATAACCATTTTCTTCTGGGTAAGAAAGGGTAAAACCATATTTGTAAGCATTTTTAACTAACCAATCATATGCTGCGGTATTTTCAAAACCAGTTAAACCACCGTTGATACCACTAGTAGTAAAATCAATGGTGGTACCAAGTTGATGCTCAGAGTAGCCTTGATCGGCGGAGAATGTATTGGCACCACTACCAAAGGTAGTAGTGTAGTCGCCCTTAAGTTGGGCTTGCATATCAAATGAACGATAGGCTGATATTACCCACAGATCCACTCCATCTTTTTTGGCTGCTTTTACCATCTTTTCAAAGTACGGCAAAACTTTACTATGAAGGAAGAATGTTCGACTTTCATCATACTTCCACTCGTTGTCTATTTCTTTCAGACTTTCTGGCACATAATGTTCGTTTAGGAAATATACTTTGGAGTATTTCTGGAGAAGTTCTTTGTCGGTTTTAGAAAGTTTATCGAGCACTCCGACAGTACCAGCTATATCTTTTATCTGGTCCTCAAAACCATCGTTTTTGTTTTTTTCATCTCGAAGTTCGTCTTTTAGATTATCTTTGTCTCCCTCAAGGTCAGCCACCACTTCTTCTAATGAAGCAATAGTAGTGGTAGCGGTCAACAAAGCCATAGTAGTAGAAGCAAGAGTAGTCGAAATAGAGTCATTTTCTTCTATCAAGGCAGCTTTGTCTGCTTCCAGTTTTTGGTTTTCAGTATACTGGTACACATTGCCACCAACAGCTGCGGTAAGCGCGACCAATAGAACAAAAAGTATCAAAAAGTAGTATTGTGTAATAAACCGCATGAGACTCTATTGTACCTTTAAATTCGGTAAGAGAAATGCTTGCTGGGGCTAAAAATGTGTGGTAGCGTAAGCGCGTTATCAGTTAAGACATCAATAATGTCTGAAAAAGAAATGCCAGCAGCCGAAGTCGGCTCGGTAGAGATGAGCGATGCTAATCACTACGAGTTTGCTTTCCACGTACTTCCAACGGTTGCTGAAGGGGAGGTAGCCGGAGTGTACGATGCACTCAAGGCGCACATTACTAAAGCCGGTGGTGAGATATCTGTAGAAGAATCTCCTGCCCGGGTTGATTTAGCGTACGAAATCATCAAACCAATTGATGGTAAAAATCGTAGGTTTACCAGTGCCTATTTTGGGTGGGTTCGATTTGCACTCAAGCCTGAAGCGGTTAAAGATTTGACTGAAGAACTAGAAGGAATGACATCGCTTCTTCGTTCAGTCATGATTAAACTCACTCGAGCTGAAGAGGCAGAACCATTCTTCTATCACGAAGCGATGGCTTCTGACAAAAAGGTTGTAGAAGTTGGTGACGACGAAAACGACTCAAGTGATGATGATTCTGAAGTTACAGATGATTCTGAAGATGAAGAGGTATCAGAGGAGGCACTTGAGGATTCGCTGGAAAAAATTACAAAATAACCAGAAACACGTATGTACCTTAATAAAGCCATGATTTTCGGAAACCTCACTCGAGATCCCGAACTTAAGTCACTCCCAAGTGGTATGCAGGTGTGTAGCTTCAGTATTGCCACTAACCGTGTCTACAACGACCGAGATGGTAAACGACAAGAACAAGTTGACTATCACAACATTGCAGTATTTGGTAAGCAAGCTGAAAACAGTGCAAAGTACTTAAAGAAGGGTAGTAGCGCGTATATTGAAGGACGACTACAAACTCGCAGTTGGGAAGCTGACGGTGTAAAACATTATCGAACAGAAATCGTGGCCGATCGAGTACAGTTTGGTCCTCGTTCCGGAAGTTCTGAAGGTGGCGCTCCAAGTAACAGTACTGCCTCAAAAGATGATAGTGGAAAGATGCCGGAGGCTGTGGAATATCCAGAGGAAGATATTAATCCAGAGGACATACCTTTTTGATTGTTGAACTTACACCATCTGCTTTGTTGCAGTTCGGAAAATATTAGCTCACGGTAGCTATCTACCGCTCGTAATATTTTCCTCCTACGCCTCGCATCTGGCGCAATTCAAGCAATCAAAACAAACATGACTTTCTAGAATTTAACTAACGACTAATTACTAAAAAATAACCACTAACCATGTCAGAAGATAAAAAAGAAAAAGTAACTGTGAGCACTCACGTAGACTTCAAAAACGTGCAAAAGCTTCGCAACCACATCAATCCGCACGCGCGTATGTTTGGTCGCAAACGCACAAACTTTACCGCTAAAGAGCAACGAAATTTCGCCAAAGCTATCAAGCGAGCTCGCTTTATGGCTCTATTGCCGTACGTGAACTACTAGGCGTTAGAACAAGGAACGCAAGCGACTATGTTCTTAGACCGATCCGTAAAATGCTTCCCAAGATGAAGCATTGAGGATCCATTGGTATAAAGCCTAAATAAATTTAATTAGTGGAATTTATCAATTCCACTAGACTAAAAAACCGCCTACATAAGCGGTTTTTTTGGGTGTGTTTGTAGACAAATCCACAGTTGTATGTTGACAAATTGTGTTAAATATTATATAATAAAAAAAGAGAAGAGTCAATGGAAAGGGAAAACAAATGGGCAAACTGCTGTTCGACGATCCACTCGCCATGGGCGGGCCAATTGTCGCAATGACCCGCGAGGACAAGAGTCCGAAAGGGCGTTTCAATTTTATTGTCTGGGTCGCTGAACACGCGATCGGGGCGACTGCCAGGGTCCTGAAACCCCACAAGGTCGGAGGTGTATCGTGAAAGAGCATCAGGACGATGACCACTACGCTGGGCCCCAATGGCTCGGACTGGTAATCCTGTTATCGTTCATCGCACCACTGATTGCGGTGCTCGTGTATGCGCTCAGCTAAGTGCGTACCCCAAAAAAGACCCGTCGCACTCTGTGCGGCGGGTCATCTTCATTTTATTCTATATTTATGCCTTATCCACTCGTTCGGTATAAAGACCTGTATCAGTATTGATGGCCACTACATCGCCTTCGTTGATAAACATTGGCACCATGGCTTTAGCTCCGGTTTCTAAGGTAACTTCTTTTTGCGCGCCAGACGACGTGTTACCTTTAACGGCCTCCATCGCTTCTTTTACTTTGAGCTCCACTTTAATAGGCATTTTTACCCCAATTACTTCATCATCAAATACCATAGCGTCTAACTCAGTGCGCTCTTTTATATACTTACCCTGATCACCAATCAAATCCTCGCTCAGCGCAAAACGGTCACCGGGATTACCGGCGATATGGAACCAGTATTCGCCTGGTTTACGATAGATAAACACAATCTGGCGGGTTTCCAAATCGGCTTCGTCAGCAGTTTCACTAACGTGGAAGGTGTTTTCTACCACCCGGCCAGATTTTAAACTCTTAAGTTTAGTGATATTTACCGGCTTACGCTGTTGTTTGCGGAACACATGATGAGACAGCACGAGGAAAGGTTCACCGTCGAAGATAATTACTTTCTTACTTAGAATTTCATTGTATGAGAGTTTTGCCATAATTTGATTGTTTAAAGCGCCTATTTATACCAGAGTCAGAGCATAAAGGCAAAAATCACACAACTTCTCTTATATTTTATCGGTGATAGTATGGGAAGACCATGCTCGGTATGTCTAGCGGAGAAAGCGCTAAAGAAATGGCAGATGAAGAGGTTCTGGTTCGTTCTCAGATAGAACCATGGTTGTTTGGTGTGCTCCTAGACCGCTACCAAGATGCTTTTCTACGCAAAGCTCGCTCGATTGTCCGTAACCCACTCGATGCCGAAGAAGTGGTGCAAGACGCCTTCACGAAGATTTACATCAATGCCGATAAGTTTGAAGTACGCGAAGGAGCTAAGTTTTCCTCGTGGGCCTACACCATTCTTATGAACACCGCGTTTACTCGTTACCAAAAGCTTATCAAGCATGGGCAGCGCGTGGCCAATCTCGACCCAGAATTTGAACAATTCATTGGTGACAAAAAAGAACACTCTGGTTTTGAAGAAAAGCGCGATGCCATCGAACGATTATTTGAAAAATTACCGGGACATTTTGTCTACGTCCTGCGTTTGCACTACCTCGAGCGTTGGAGTCATGCTGACATAGCCGAGGAAACTGGGGAAACAGTCGGCACCGTCAAAGCCCGTATCCATAGAGCTAAAGCAGCCTTTCGCAAGGAAGCGGATGGGAATGAGGCAGAGTTGCTTTCTTAAGTTCTAATCCTACGGCCGGAGCAAACTACGTAACCTTTATACTGTCACCCCAGTTCTAATAAGTGCTCTACATATGGACACAAAATTACACAAGCACATAATGCGACGGGTGTACTATAGTTTTGCGATTAGCATCACTACCCACACCATGTTTTGGCGGGGAGTATTCCTTGGTGCTGCTACTCTACTTTTAGCACAGTGGCTGCACGTCGCGAGTATTATTCATAATATTTTAGCTACGCCTTTGGGGAACACCCCACAGTATGTGGCTAATTCATTTGTAAACGCTGCTACCCATGGAGAACTGATGACCGCCTTATTACTGGTGTTGGCGGTAGCAGTGGGTACTTCTGCCTTATGGCGGATTACTAAAGCCTTAGCAGTTGTAGGTCTAAAAATGCATAACATGCAATTGAACTAAATAACTAAAATTCTAACGAACATCGCGAACAAAAACCGCAGACTCTACATCGGCGGTTTTTTGTTTTTATGATAAAAGAGCCGCGCCCGCAGGGCGCGGCTCTTTCGTTTGGTTAAGTATTATTTGTGTCAAAATAATGCTTTTCTAAAAATTGGCCTTGATTGTTCCTCGCCATTTTCTGGGATGAAAATGTCTAACGGAACGACTGGAAAATATAATCGCTTGTGCTCATTATTTTCCAGCCTCTTTCATCTCTTTCTTAATGTGTTTTAGTATTTCGTTACTGAGTTTTTTGTCTTCACGCAAAGTAGTACGGGCAGCATCATAACCGCGACCAAGTTTCACTACCGTACTCTCATCTCCACCAGGGGGAGTGTACGAATACGAAGCACCAGACTTGCTAACCAGACCGTATTTTTCACCAAGCGCCAAAAGTTCACCTTCGCGGCTAATACCTTCGTTATAGATAAGATCGAATTCGGTAGTCTTGAACGGTGCGGCAATCTTGTTCTTGACTACCTTTACTCGGTGGCGACCACCTACCACTTCGTCACCTTTTTTAATTTGCGCAATGCGACGGATATCGAGCCGAACTGAGGTATAGAACTTGAGAGCCTTTCCGCCTGGTGTAGTTTCTGGGTTACCAAACATGACCCCGATTTGCATGCGGATTTGGTTAATGAAAATCACCACCGTCTTACTCTTGCTGACAATACCCGTGAGCTTTCTCAGAGCCTGACTCATCAAACGCGCTTGTTTACCTACGTGGTGCGCACCCATTTCGCCTTCGATTTCGTCTTTAGGGGTCAGCGCTGCTACTGAGTCAATAACAATCACATCAATCTTTCCTGAACGAACGAGCGACTCCACAATTTCCAAAGCTTGTTCACCTGTGTTTGGTTGTGAGATAAGCAGTTCTTCGAGCTTAACCCCAAGATTCTTGGCGTACTCCGGGTCCATAGCGTGTTCGGCATCAATGAAAGCACAGACGCCATTCATCTTTTGCGCTTCAGCAATGGCGTGCAAGGACAGGGTAGTTTTTCCAGAAGATTCTGGTCCGTATATTTCAATAATACGTCCGCGCGGGAAACCACCGATGCCCAATGCATCATCCAGGCCAATCGAACCAGTCGGCACCGCATCCACGTCGACCTTTTTGGTTTCACCAAGGGTCATGATGGCATCGTCACCAAATTTAGTTTTTATACTTTTCAGCGTCTCAGAAATATCAACTGCGCCTTTATTCACGTTGTCATTTGCTTCAACAGGTTCTTTCTTCGGGGCGGTTTTTTTGGTTGCTTTTTTTGTTGCCATAAAATTATCTTACATGTTAATACTCGAGGCCGGACGATAGACAAACGAACGGGTGAGGGTTGTTTCTCGTCCGTACCGGTCATGGGCACGTATAGTCATTATAGTATACCCATTTTCAAGCACCAATTGTTCTGAAAAGGCGCCATTTTCATTAGTGTAGATTGGTCGTCCGTTTATGGTGAGATCGGTTATATTTTCTGCTTGACCGGCTATTTCAATAGTTCGTTCATTATAAATTGGTTTAGTTTCAGTCGTGAGATGTACTACTGGACCAATGATGAGAAAACGAGCTTGAAACGCCACATAGCCCAATATTACTAACGCTACTAGTGTTAACGAGACTAGCTTTAGGAAGGAACGGAGCTCTAAATACGGACGATTGCTCATAATTAATCTTTGTTTTCTTCAGACTCGTCAGTATTTGAGTTATTTTGGTCCAATATTTCTCGAGGGCGAGCACCGTCAGCTGGTCCGATTACGCCTCGTTCTTCCAGAATATCTATCAACCGAGCTGCTCGTGAATAACCGATACGTAGTTTGCGCTGTAGGTATGAAGTGGAGGCTTTACCAGCGTCCATGACCGCTTGTTTTGCGTCTTCATACAAGTCGTCATCTTCTTCATCGTCAACCATGCTCGCAAACATGGCATCAGCACTCTCACCGTCTTGTTTACCGTCCAGATCAATAGAATCAAGACTGTGGACGTCTTCCAGGTTCTTGAGGTACTCAATTACTCGCTTAAACTCTTCATCTGACACGTACGCAGACTGAAGACGAATTGGTTTGCTGAGTTCACCAGTGAGATAGAGCATGTCACCTTGACCAAGAAGTTTTTCAGCTCCGACAGCATCAAGAATCGTACGAGAGTCAATTTGTGAAGCCACCTGCATCGCTAGGCGAGTGGGAATGTTGGCCTTAATGGTCCCGGTAATAACGTTTACCGATGGTCGCTGGGTAGCCAGAATGAGGTGAATACCAACCGCGCGGGACATTTGAGCTAAGCGTACAATCAAAGCTTCGAGTTCACGCGGGTACGCGTGCATGAGGTCAGCGAGTTCGTCCATCACTATCACAATGTAGGGGAGTGGTTCTGGGAGATTAAGTTTTTCTTCTTCTGGTTCACCGGCTTCCACCCATTTTTTCTTAGCTGGTTGGTACACTCGTTCGTGATAGCTCGCTAAGTTTTGCATTTTTTCTGCTTGCAGAATGTCGTAGCGTCGTTCCATTTCTTTTACCGCCCACTTCAGTGAAAGCATAGCTTTTTTGGCTTGCGTGATAACCGGAGTCAGAAGGTGAGGAATGCCATCGTAGACAGTGAGTTCAACGCGCTTCGGGTCCACCATAATAAATCGTAGCTGTTCAGGAGAATTACGGAACAGAAGAGAGATTACCAAGTTATGGATCATAACCGACTTACCTGAGCCAGTGGTACCCGCGATAAGACCGTGCGGCATGCGCGCAATGTTGGAGAAGTGAGCCTTACCAGTGATGTCTTTTCCAAGGGCAATCAAGAGTGGTTTGTCTGAGTCAGTGTATTCAGGACTTGAAAGTAGGGAAGCCAGACCCACTTGTGATTTGGTGGTGTTGGGTACTTCGATACCCACCAGTGACTTACCAGGAATCGGGGCTTCGATGCGGATAGTCCCTGAAGCGAGATTGAGTTCGAGCTCACGTTGCAAACCAACGATACGGGCAATTTTTACTCCTTGCGCAGGCTTGAGCGCGTAACGAGTAACCGTTGGTCCAATCTCAACCGTGTCCATTTCGACGTTGATACCAAATTCTGCGAGGGTACGTTTAATGATGTTGGCATTGGCCTTCACGTCGCCAGTTTTTGGCTTTCCTTTATCTTTATTTAAAAGAGAGAGGGGAGGTGGGGCGTAGCTGCCAGTAAAACTGGAGACGACAAAATCACCAGTCTCTTTTTTAAGACCCAACCGTTCACTCACTGACTTTTTCTTAGGTTGCTCTTCGTCAGATTCCTCGTCTTTCTCATCAATCTCTTCCGCGTCTTCATCAATCTCAGGTTCTATAAAATCAATATCTTCTTCTATCAGCTCATTCGCTTCTTTCGGAGTACGCTTTGGTAGTCGTAAACCGGTGTTAAAGGTTAAAAATATTCCTACTAACACAATAGCAATAAGGGTAATAGCACTCGCCACGCCACCAATAAAATGCATAAATGGCCACAACACTATAAAGCCAATCAACCCACCCATGTCTTCTCCAATTTGTTCTAAGAGAGCCAAACATCCAAAGAACAATAGTAGAGTACCAATAATTTTTGAAGTACTGATAGCCTCGTCTTCACGTGGGTTCAGGAGTACGTATATGTAGAGGCCACAGACCAATGGTGCCAAGACAAAACCAAACCCAAGTAAATAAGAAAGGGTTTTGTGAGTGATATCACCAACTACACCCGCGTAGCCTAAAGAAGCCAGTATAAAAAATACCCCTAACACCAAAAACACTACCGCGCCGATAGCTTGTTTGGTGTGGCTTGAGACATCATCAAATATTGGTGTACGCTCCCTAGTTTTCTTTTTCTTTTTCGCCATGTATTTCTCTAATTCGCAGAAGACTAATAGTTATAAAAGTATACCGTGTTTTATATAGTTACGGCTAAATTTTATCCTTACTTTGAAGAAAATGCTAAATGAAACCAAGTTAAGATACCCCTTGAATAAAGGACAAAATAAGGTACAGTAATAAGGACAACTCAGAGCCACATCAATAAGTCATTAAAAGACCATGGATAACGATTTAAAAGGACAAGTCCAGCAGAAAAGTCTCATAACAGATGAGTATTATTATAAATATATTTTTAAAAAGACAGAAAAAATTGTGTCTGCTGTCTTTTTTATGATATCTAAAGGTCAACAAATCCCGCAAGAAAATGTCGTACGGGCTGACCTTGAAAGACGCGCCAAGGACGTTCATTCAGTAGCTTTGTCTTTATTAAACCTGGAACCTGATGCCGCTGCGTATGGCATGCAGACTTTATTGCATGGACTGGTGTCTCTGGATAGTATCCTCAATATCTTCCAAGCCATGGGTGGTATCTCCGAAGCTAATCGACAAATAATCTCATTCGAGATAGAGGGTGTACAAAGAAGCATGCGTCGATATTTGGGTGATTCTGCATTTGTGCTAAACCTGAATGAATCTACCAGTAGCCAACCAAAAATCAGACACTCTTCAGCCGCTTCTTCCAACACACCAGCCTCACTCCAAAATAAAACTGCCAGTGATAGTGGTAATCAAGAACGGAGTGATCGCATAATCGGACTTTTAAAAGACATAGATGGCTTAGGTATTAAAGACATAGCTGCCGTTATAACGGACTGTAGTGAAAAGACAATCCAAAGAGAACTCATGTCTCTTATTGAAAATGGCTTAGTAAAGAGAGAAGGAGAAAGGAGATGGTCACGTTATTTCTTAGTATAAGACTTTATTGTCTTTTTATTGCTTGTCTTTGTATTGTCTTAAATAGGTAGCTGAGTAGTACCTAAAGACACCCAAGATGACTTTAAGTTTTATAGATATTTCTCTGCCTTTTCTTGATTTGCCAGGTTCTTTTAAGTGTTTCCTAATCACTATTTTGGTGTAAGAACCGAGCTTTGACAGCGTCATAGTTTAGTAGTTAGGTGACTTGGGTAGGTTGACGTAGTTATAAAACCAACGTATTCTCTCACCTTAAATAGTGTTGCACTCAATGTTTATTGAGTTACATATCCACAAACAAACAAGCTTTCTTGCAAAGAATTTTGTATACTGGTTTATGTGCCGAGCACGCTTTTTCTTTACCTGCACTTTGCAGTAGATATAAAGTTGTCTTTGGAGGTAACACACTGTTCATTGATAATTGAATATAGAACAAACCCCGCTTTTCTGTTTAATAAATAGATAAGCATTTTAGTCGCGCATTTATTAATGTGTCGACCCATGAATTGTTCCAAATATATTTCCGCTCGACTCGTTCTGCCTTGGTTGCTAATGAAAGATATACCGATTGGATTCGCAGCTAACCTTTATGTGTAACAACGTAGAGGATAGTGATGTTCGTGATTGAAGTGTTGGTTTCGCCTCACTTGAATCGCCAATATGAATTAATTCATATTACTAGTAACGTTAAAAGTAATTTTGACGAAAAAAAAGTTAATTAACTTATGAGTAAAGTATTAGATATTGCTGTTGCTAAGTTCGCTGTAGCGTTCGTAGCAGTAGCTATGCTTGTATCTCTTGTAGCTCCTGTTGCGCAAGCACAGACTACAGAAGAACTACAAGCTATGATCAATGACCTGCTTGCCCAAGTTGCTGCTCTACAGGGAACTGTAGGTGGTACAACTTCAGTTGGCGCAGGTGTGTGTCCATACACATGGACACGTTCTCTTAACAGCGGCGCCACCGGTGCTGATGTTATGACTCTTCAGAAGTTCCTAAACGCTGATCCAGAAACACGTGTTGCTGTATCAGGGGCTGGTTCAGCTGGAGCGGAAACTAGTTACTACGGTGGCCTTACAGGTGCTGCAGTGGCTAAGTTCCAAACCAAGTACCGTGCAGATATTCTGACACCACTTGGACTTGTTAACGCCACAACTTACTTTGGTCCATCAACAATGGCTCAAGCTAACAAGTTGTGTGTATCTGCTCCAGTAATGGATGACAGTTCAGATGATTCTTCAGATGATTCTTCAGATGATTCTTCAAGCGCTGCACTTAGCGGTGGTGAAGCTTCACTAGACAATTTTGATTTAACAAGTGGTGATGACACTGATCTACAAGAAAACCAAGAAAATGCTCCAGTAGCAGACATTGAGTTTGACGTAAAAGATGGTGACATCAAGATTAGCCGTGTTGACATCATCTTTGATGCCACTGGTTCTACAGTTGAAGAAGATCCATGGGATACTTTTGAAACTGTATCTCTATGGGTAGACGGAGACATGATTGCTGAAATGGATGTGAATGACCGAAACGATTGGTCACGAAACACTCCTTCTACAGGATTTGACCGAGTTCGTCTAACTGGACTTGACCAAGTATTCCGAGAAGGTGATACCGCCAACATCACTGTTGGTGTAACAGTACAAAATACTGTTCGTGGCGTAGATTCTACCGCTGCAAACTGGGATATTTACATTCCAGATGATGGTGTTCGTGGACGAGATGGTGCTGGTATCGACCAATACGTTGGTGAGGATACAGACACTGTTTCATTCAACATTGACGTAGCTGGTGCTGATGATCAAATTCGTGTAAACGAATCATCAAATGACCCAGCAGCGACTACTCTAGAACTTAAGGATGATACTCGTTCTGACTGGACTACTGTTATGGCTTTCGAGCTTGACACTCGTGACAGTACAAACGATATTGAAATCCAAGGTCTAGAACTTAACTTCAACTTCAGTTCAAGTACTTACGCTGGTCTAGTAGACGATATTCGTCTAGTAGCTGATGGTAATACTTACACTGACGAATCAGTAACTGGTGACGATGTTACCTTCACATTCGACAATGAATTCTTCATTGACGCTGGTGATGCTACTGATGTAGAGGTTGAAGTTCGCTTCAAGAAACTTAATCCAGGTGACGAAGGCACAACTATGTCTATCGATGTAGATGCTGCCAACGTTGAAGCTGAAGGTGAAAACAACGTTACTGACCTAACTGGTGTGGCTTCAAGCGAGACACACACACTTCGAACTGAAGGTGTTGGTCTAGAGCTTGTTTCACAAACAGCAACATCTAAGAATAACGACACTACACCAGCTTCTAGTTACGGTGAGTACAAGATCACATTCGATGCTACTGCTATTGGAGACACTATGTGGATTCCACTAACAGCTGCTCGAAATGCTTCTAGTACAGTTGGTGCGGCGTACCAAATCGAAGATGCTAACGGAAGTGCTACGACTAGTGGTACAGTGACTGAGTCACTTACCCGTAAGTCTGGTGGTTCAGTAACTGGTAACTTTGTTAAGATCAGCGAAGGTCAAACAGCAACGTTTGAACTCGTTGTGACTTACGACCCTACTCTTACTGGGCAATACCGCTTGCAGTTGCTAAGTTCTGCATTCAAGCCAGTAACTTCTGGAACCCCAAGTGGTTCTGATGTTGCTACAGCTTTGCCTGCTGAAGACTTCGAAACTAGTAACACACTTGTAAATAACTAATAAGTTATTTACTAGTACAAGCTAGTCAATCGTAGGCTGAAATCTAGTATTCTTCTCCACGTTGAGTATTAGTCAAAAAGCGCTCCCGTAAGGGAGCGCTTTTTGTTTGGTTATAGTTTTGGGTGGTGGCAGGATAAAAGAGAAGTGCCCGGCGCCTTTAGGCGCCGGGCATTTTCTTTTTCTTTTTTCTATAACTATTTGTAGCTAGGTCTTTCCTAGCTATTATTCATTTATATACAAATATATACAAAGAGGGGCGCCTTTGGCGCCCCTCTTTTGCTATACTTAAGCGCAAGATGTTTAACAAAACCTTTTATAAATTTTTATATAGTTTTATTGCCATTGTTGCTTCCACTATGGTTTTAATATTAGTTATTGGGCATTTAACAAAATAATTTATGAGAGTCACTGATCAGTATTTTTGGAACTTTGTTTTTGGGCTTTTCTTTTTAGCTTTGGTGGTAATGGGGGCGGTCGCGCTTGATTCGGAAACGGCTCGAGATTTTGCCACTCTCACTTTCGCCGATTATGCACTTATGACCTTGGCTTCGTGGCGTTTGATTCGTTTGTTTGTATACGACACAGCGACTAAATTTATCCGTGAACAATTTTACGATGCCACTAAAGTAAAGGGGGGAGTGATGCTTGAAAAACCAGCTCGTGGTCCACGACGCACACTAGCTGATCTTTTGTGCTGCCCGTGGTGTTTTGGTGTGTGGGCCACTGCTCTGGTGGTCTTTTGCTACATGGCGTTTTCATGGGCAGTATATCCTGTGGCTTTTCTGGCTCTCTCTGCTGCTGCCTCATTTCTCCAAATTCTTTCTAATCTCGTCGGTCACAAAGCTGAGCAACTTAAAAACCAAAACGAAGGACGAATGTAATTTATGGTCATTCCAGAATTTTGTACAAAATATCTCACTGCAGCCGAAGGTAAGGCTTTGGCTACATGTGGCAAGGAAGGAGTAAGCGTGGTGCCAGTTTCCAGTCTAAAATTAATAGACGAAAAAATAATTTTAGTTAATTATTTTTTCAATCAATCTCTTACCAACATCGAACAAAATCCAAAAGTTGCTTTAGCGGCTTGGATTGGTCTTGAGGGCTGTCGCGTGGAGGCTACGGCCGAGCATGTAACAGAGGGGGAGGTTTTTGACGAAGTTGTAGCTTGGATAAAAGAAACACTCCCTGAACGAGTGGTAAAAGGTGTGCTTATTCTCACCCCGACCGCTTTCTATGACATCAGCGCTGGCCCAGAAGCAGGAAAGCGCATCGAAGACTGACCCCTTTCATTTTCAATAAAATTTGCTATAGTATCGGGCAACAGGCTCATGACAGTTGGTCTGTGTGCGTAAAGGCACACAAATAAAGAAGCGTTTGCTTCGCCAGCCGAGGTCCAATCTCAATTTATTTTGATACTGGAGGTCGAAGCCTAGGAGTGAAAAAATCCTTTGGATTTTTTCACTCGTGGGCCTGGAATTTAATCACGTAAATAAATTTTACTGTGGCAATTACAAAAGCAAAAAAAGAAGAAATCTTAACTAAACTGGAAGGGATCAAGAAAGATTCTGACTCAATCGTATTCGTGAACTTCACTCAAATGGAAGGTAACGATGTTACCGCTATGCGCGCTAAGTTGCGAGAAGAGGGAGTGGGCTACTTTGTTGCCAAGAAAACCCTCGTTGCTCGAGCCTTTGATGGTGCGTTTGAAGGTGAAGTACCAGCGCTTGATGGCGAGATTGCACTGGCATACAGCACAGATGCTATCGCACCAGCACAAAACATCAAGGAGTTTTCTGGAAAGTTTAAGGACAAGATCGCTATCGTCGGTGGAGTGTTTCAAGGTGTATACAAATCACGCGAAGAAATGACTGAGATTGCTTCAATCCCACCACTACAAGTATTACGAGGAATGTTCGTGAATGTTATCAACTCACCGATTCAAGGTGTTGTGTTAGCACTTAATGCTATTTCTGATAAGAAATCTGCATAATTGATTAATCTAAAAAATAATTATGGCTGAAGACAAATAAGTAATAGGGAGCGTAAGCGACCATATTCTTATTTGGTTCCGAATTTCTTTAATTCCTAAAAGAAATTCCTGGAACGCTCACTATAAGAAACTAAATATAAAATTACTATGAGTGATGAAAAAGAAACAGAAGTAGTTGCTGAGGCAGCTACTCCAGAAGTTAAAGAAGCTGCTCCAGCAGCTAATGACTCAGGTGTTGATGAGACAGTTGAAGTTCCAAAAGAGTTCAAGAAGCTAGTAGAAGAAGTAGAGAATATGACTGTTCTGCAACTGAACGAACTAGTTAAGGTTCTAGAAAAGCGTTTTGGTGTATCAGCGGCTGCGGTGGCAGTAGCTGGTCCAGCTGCCGGCGGTGATGCTGGCGGTGATGAGCAATCAGAATTTACCGTCGTACTCGCAGATGCTGGTGCGGCCAAGATTGCAGTTATCAAGGCTATCAAAGAGGCTTTAGGACTCGGTCTTAAGGAAGCGAAAGATATGGTTGACGCTGCTCCTGGCGACGTAAAGGCTGGTATGAAGAAGGAAGATGCTGAAGCCCTCAAGGCTAAGCTTGAGGAAGCTGGCGCTAAGGTGGAACTTAAGTAAAGTTTCTCGCTAAAAATAAAAAGCGTGGACAACTGTCCATGCTTTTTATTTTTACAAAACACCCCAAATTCCTTGTCCAGACCAGTAAATCCGACATCGTGATATACTCGGAACATTCAGTATGGCAGCAGATCCTCTCGCAATCCTCTTCGGTAGTCCGTCACGGGTAAAACTCCTGCGTTTTTTCTTATTTAACCCGTCCAAAGAATTTACTTTTGAAGAAATCAGCCGCCGAGCCAAGCTGGTTCGACGTACCGCTCGCACCGAAATCAACGCCCTCGAGCGCGCCAGTGTAATCAAAAAAACCAGTATTTTTATACCCAGCGAAAGAACCGGAAAAAAGGTTCGTACTGTCGTATATATTTTAAATAAAAAATTTCCCGAACTGCAGGCTCTACAAACCTTCCTCTTTGAAACCGCTCCGATTAATGGACTAACTTTGTTGAAACATTTAAATAAAGTAGGGAAGATAGACTTCTTGGTAACTTCAGGAGTATTCGTGCGCGAGTTTGAGCATAGGCTCGATTTTATGCTGGCAATGAAGAAATTGGATGAACCAAAAATTGAAAACGCTATCCGGGCTCTTGAGAGTGAATTAGGGATTGAAATTCGTTACGCTGCGTTCACCTCTGAAGATTTAAAGTATCGCGTTGGCATGCACGATAAACTCATTCGCGATGTATTTGATTATTCTCACGAAGTGTTGGTAGACAAACTGGGTATTGAAAACGAAATGCAACGGTAATCATTGACAAGTACTGTTCCTGTTGCACGGTCATACTTTTCCGTAATGTACGTTATTATATAGGTGTAGTTTAGTAATTAACTCACAATACACATATGGAACGTGATTTATTCGGAGTTCTTGAGATGTCATTCTACAGTTTATGGAACGACGTTCTCTCGTATCTTCCCTCAGTCCTAATCGCTCTTTTGGTTCTTATCGTTGGTTGGATTATTGCTGGTTCACTCAAAGTAGTAATCGAAAGTGTGTTCACCAAACTTAAGGTAAACGAAGCTTTGGATAAAGCCGGAGTTGACTCACTAGCTCAACGAGCTGGGTACAAACTTAAAGCCGGTGTGTTTGTCGGGACTTTAGTAAAATGGTTTGTTATTCTCGTTTTCTTTGTGGCCGCACTGGAGATTTTGCATCTCAGTCAAGTAACGGTCTTTTTCCGAGATGTAGTACTTGGGTACTTACCTAAAGTAATTGTCTCAGTGCTAATCCTGTTGGTCTCAACTATTGTGGCTAACGTAGCGAGCGCTAGTGTGGTGGCAGCCGCTCGGGCAGCGGAAATAAAAACCGCAGATATGTTGGGCTCAGTGACACGCTACGCCATCTTGGTATTCGCGTTACTAGCGGTACTTAATCAACTTAATATCGCGGCTGAATTGGTAAATACACTCTTTATGGGCATTGTCTTTGCCGCTTCACTAGCTTTTGGTCTCGCGTTTGGGTTGGGAGGAAAGGAAGCAGCTGCCAGATACATTGCTGAAATGACTGGAAAAGGGGAAGGACATAGTGGACATCACCACCATTAAGATAGGTGTAGTGTAGAAAAAAGGCCGGTGCGCGTACGCACCGGCCTTTATTGTTTCATCAGGACTTGAGTATAGCGCCATACTTAGCAGCAATTCTTGCTGCTTCATCTGGATCTATTTCGAGTAGACTTCTGCCAGGGTCGAATGAACGTTCAGTTGAAAGAGGCTTGATCACTCGTGAATGTTTTGCGTCGTAAAGATTGTTCAGAATCTCCAACACTCGCCCAAGCTCTTCCGCACTCTTAACTGCGTCTTTCATCAACGCTTTGACCTCTTCTGCGCTTTTGTCAGCACAAGCGGCTCTGATCATGTCGCGGGTAAGCGTCACGATGCTTGATTTGCTGGTAACTTTGACACTCGCATTAAGCATCTTGAAAATATTGGCAGGGGAACGGCCGTACGTCTTGCCAGCTGCTTGCCCACCACCACCAAGATACCCATCGTGTTTGACTTTACCATTTTTGATGAACTCGATGGCTTGGTTTGCATGCATGCCTTGTTCTTCAATGCGTTTAAACAAGGCGCGCTGTAACCCAAAACTTAACTTATCGGCGCCATCGAGTTCATTAAAAGGAATATCTTCTTTAGATAACTCATACCGCTGCATCATTTCGAGAAAGTTTCCCGCCTCGACATCAGTGATTGAACCTAGAGCTTCAGCTACACCAATAGGGAAGTCAGACCGCGTACCTTGACGGGCATCTGGATCGATAAGCATTTTGATCTCTGGGGCGAGGTTCACCAGCTTAGCTCGTTTTTGAACTGCAGCTAGTGACAGGTTAAGATCAGCGGCGATTGTTTCCCAAGTATCACCGCGTTTGCGACCCTGTTGAATGACAAGAGCTTCTTCGAGTGGTGCTAAATCCTTTCGACCGCGATTTAGGCCGACTGCATCACGTTCATAATCTGCCTGCGATGCATAAATTTTAATGATTACTGGCACTGCTGCCAGCTTCTCTACAGTGGCGGCTAAGTGTCGCCGGTGTCCACTGTTAATGATAAATGGTCGTTGGTCACCTGCGGCCAGTTTAACCCACGGCGCGTGCGTGCGAGGTGTAATCCGAATGTGCTCGCGCACTCCAGCAATCTTGATGCTGTTTCGAAACTCCTTCCAGTCGCCTCCTCCAATAGCTTTGCGCGGCTGGCCTGGGTCGGGTGCTAAGAGTGAAGGGTGAACGTAGCCGGTTGCATCATTCTCAAACCACCAGTCTTCCTGTTTTAAGGAGACAGAGACGGATGTGCCGTCGGGTAATGTGGCGTGTTTCATTTCAGTCTCTCCTTGTCCTGTGTCTTTTGTATATCTTAGAACGTAACGTCTGTGTCTGAGATTATCAATAATATCCAAATAAGTAAACAATATAGGGCGTGTTTGTTGCTTATAAAAATAGGGGAAAACTCTGTGCACATCATGGGCATAAAAACCTTTGAAATATCCCGAATACAGGGTTGACCCCGCCCTAGTAATCAAACAGTATGTCTATAAATATGTACTATTTCTATGTGCTAGAAAATGAAGTCGGAGAACTTTACTATGGAAGTAGTAACGATTTAAAACGTCGGCTTGGCGAGCATCAATCTGGTAAATCGTTTGCAACTAAAGGCTCAAAATGGACTCTTATTTATTACGAAGCGTACCAATAAGAAGCCGATGCTCGCGACCGAGAGCACAAGGTAAAGCATAATGGAGGGACTAAAATGCACCTTAAAAAGAGAATAGAAAGAAGCCGACGTTTTAAGTAGTGTGATTAACAGGGCAGGGTTGACTTTATTTTTCTTTCCTATAAAATGACGCCCACGTGTTAAGAGATTTAGTAACAAGAAACAAGCAATAAGCGCCCCAGAGACGTATGCGTTTCTGTGCCGCTTTCAAAAGCGGTTTTTTATTTTCTTAAATTTCAAGGTAACATGCGATTCTTTGATAATTGCATATCCTCGAATCGGATTTGATAAGGTCCGATTCGAAATAAAGTCCTGTGACTCGACATCACAGGCAGGTTTTGTGATTTATTTATAAATCACAAAACATAGGTAGTCTGTTGGGTTAGATCAAGTGAGTATGCGTAAAGCACATACTCCGGTCTTTTCGTCCCCAACAGACATCAAACACAATAGAGTACGTAGGTATACGTACTCGACACTCAAAAGTATTGTGAATTCCGAAGAGAGTCTACACTCTCAATTTACCTGCTGCCGGGAAGCAGACCAAGCTCGCATGGTCGCGAGTTGCTTCCCGGTGGTGGGCGCGTTCTTAGTCCGAATTTATTCGGACTCTCTTCGGAGTTCACAATACAGTCGCGTTTTTATGCAATAAAAACGCGACAAAAAATTGTACAGCGGTGTACAGCATTCCTTGCAGGAATGTAAGGGTGTATGGTGGATGCCTAGGCTTAAAAGAGCGATGAAAGACGTGGTATGGCTGCGATAAATTTCGGCGAGGTGCCAAACAACCTTTGACCCGGAAGTTTCTGAATGGGGAGACCCACCTGATTACGTCAGGTACCCTTGTATGAGGGAGCGCACGCAGGGAAGTGAAACATCTCAGTACCTGTAGGAAGAGAAAGCAATAAACGGAACTTTCTTTCTGGTCGGATCTTTTGCGGTAGTACGCAATTGACCATTACGATCAGGAAGAAGGTTCTTGCGATGTCCTGAATAGCGGCGAGCGAAACGGACACAGCCCAAACCGTACGTATTTATATGTGCGGGGTTGTAGGGCGACACTTTCATTTAGTTGAGCACAGTTACAAAAGTTAGATATAGGAAAACGTGTTGGAAAGCACGACCCCAGAAGGTAATAGTCCTGTATTCGAAATGTCTAGCACTGTGTTGGTGTCGTTCCTGAGTAGTTCGAGACACGAATAGCTCGAATGAATCTGCCGGTACTAACCGGTAAGGCTAAATATCTTTTAAGACCGATAGTGAACAAGTACCGTGAGGGAAAGGTGAAAAGTAACCCGGAGAGGGTAGTGAAATAGATCTGAAACCATACATCTACAAGGAGTCGAAGACCTGCGGGTCGACGGCGTGCCTATTGAAGAATGAGCTTGCGAGTGTATCTTTGTCCTTTGTCTAAGTGGTAACCCCACGGAGGCGCAGTGAAAGCGAGCGTGAATAGCGCGAATATAGGGCAGGGATACGACCCGAAGCGGGATGAGCTTGCCATGAGCAGGGTGAAGCGA
>JBGSYZ010000016.1:0-12490 GCA_041750655.1 Minisyncoccia bacterium
AAAGAAACACTTGAGTCTCGGTAACATCTACAAGTTACTTGAAAACACTTTCTACTATGGTGAGTTTGAATACCCAAGGGGTGCAGGTATTTGGTACAAGGGAAAACATGAGCCAATTATCACTAAAGAATTATTTGATGCCGTTCAATTACAACTCAAAGGAAACCAACTTAAAACTAGGGCTGATAAAGAGTTCGCTTTCACTAAACTTATGACTTGTGGTTTGTGCGGCTCTGGTATTAGTGCTGATGAGAAGTATAAGAAGCTTAAGGATGGAACTTTCAATACTCATATCTACTATGGGTGCAGCAAAGCTAAGGATAAGAATTGTAAGTGTGGGTACATTAATGAAACTGAATTAATATCACAGCTTCAGAATTTAGTAGACACAATTCAACTAAAAGAAACCTCTGTACTTAAAAAACTTAAAGAAGAGGTGATTAGGTTTAAAAAATTTCAAAAAGCTTTGTCGGGTAAAAGTGTTGAAATCGTAGTTTCAAATAAAGACATTAAAAACTACATGAAGTTCATTTTGAAAGATGGTGAAATGAAAGAGAAGCGCAACTTCCTAGAAAGTTTAGACAGTAACATTATAATCAAAAACAAAAAGGTTTATATAAAATAAAAAAACCACAGTCGGTGACTATGGTTTTTTATTTTAATGCTACTTATCTACTTCACCTCAAAGTTGAACATCATTCCTGAGTGTAAGTGCTCAGCAATGTGACAGTGTGTCATCCAGGTGCCTGGATTACTCATATCTACCAACAGGTCTACTGTTTGTCCCGTTGGAATAAGTACTGAGTCTTTCCATTGTAGATTTTCATTCACTTCACCATCACGAGTGAGGACTACGAATTTTTGTCCGTGGAAGTGAATCGGGTGCTGCATCGGGTGCATACCTTTATCATCATTGAAGATACGAACTTTCACCATATCTCCTTGATTGAATGACCAGTCAATATCTTCGTTACGCTTCTTAGTGTCAGTGTCCTCAATAAACCATTTGATATTTTCATCGGTACTCATCTGATTCATCATCGCCATATCATCCTCCCATTCGATACCGTCTTCACCATGCTCTACTTCTGGACTTGCTTCATTGAGATATGGTTCACAACCAGACATTTGAGGCATCATCTTACAGTGTTCACGCATCATATTGTCATTTGCATCTCCACCCATCATATCCATACCTGAGCCACCACCACTCATGTCATCCATCATCTCACCCATCATGCCTTTCATCTCTATATCAAGACGAAGGTTTTTGTCTGGTGCTTTACTAGCCAAAGCCGCTATATTTGAACGAATATCAGAGTAATCCTCAGCATTCAAGCGCAAGGTCATAAAATCTGCCTGTCGGTTGGTGCCAGACGCTTCGACAGTGACCATTCCCATCGTTTCGCCTCGGTGCACGATTGGAAACGTACCAGGAGTATCGTAGTACAGTTCAATAACGTATCGCTCTGACGTACCAATAATTTGATGATCTATGATTTCTTCTTGCTCGATTCGACCTGTGTCACCACCAACTAACTTCATCTGTGATCCTTCAAATTCTAGCTTGAAGGTTCTAGTATTAGCTACGTTAGTGATAAACACACGGGTGATTTCACCCTGACCAACAGTGAGGTTATAGTCATCAGTATCATTAATCAATAACTTGTCACCAAAACGTCCCATCAGGGTATTAGTAACTACCTCACTACTGTATTCGCCGTCTTCTAGGATATCGTCGACAATCAGATACTCCTCGTTATCAACTTCATTCCAGTAGCCATCTTGAGTCACGATAAAGTTTCCATACAGACCCATGTCTTGCTGATAGTCTTCCCGAACGTGTGGGTGATACCAGAAGACACCAGTATCAGGGAATACTAATTCGTAACTAAAGCTTTCACCAATCTTTATTGCTGGGGTAATTGGTACTGCTCCATCCATCAGATAATCTCCACGTAAACCGTGTGAGTGGAGTGCCGTTTCCATATCAAGGTTGTTGGTAAAGTTTACTGTCACTTTGGCCCCTTTTTCTACTTTTAGGACCGGGCCAGGGATCTGTCCGTTGTATGCCAATCGCTTTACAGTTCGGTTTCCAACTTCTTGCTTTACGATTGAGGCAGTGAGGTCAAAAGTATCACCGTCTTTAAGTTCAACCACTTCGGTCGGCTTCACTTGAGGAACGTTCTCGTCTTTCAGAATCGACAGATTGTCCTTCACTTTAATTTCCTGTGTCATCATGCCGTCCATGTTCATAGATAAGTGACCTGATTGTGCGTACCAGACCCCTCCTCCAACGAGGGCAATGGCTGCTACACCTAAAATAATTTTTTTCATAGTTAAATTGTTATGTATGGTGACATCTCACCTTCAGTTGATAATTGATAAACTTCATAGGGAGCAGTTTTTTTGCCTGGCATACCTGGTGTACCGATTGGCATACCAGGTAATACAATACCAGAGATATCTGGCTTTTCGGCCAAGAGTTTTTCTATTGCTTCTAGTGGGACATGACCTTCTACCACATAGTCGCCAATAACTGATGTGTGACAGCTTGCTCCATCAGCTGGAACATTCTGTGCTCGTTTTATTTCATCCAGATTATCCGTCTCCTCAATAGTGACGACAAACCCGGCTTCTTCTAATGCTTTAGCATGACCAGTGCAACAGCCACAATTAGGGCTCTTGTATAACGTTACCGACTGTCCAGCGCCAAAGTTTGCGACAGCTAAATCAGGCTCGTACGAGAGGTTGTTTTGACCAAGAGAAATTAAGCCCGTGACTGCAACCGCTACCAAAGCTATCGCTGGTATCGTGATAAAGTTTTTTCTCTTGGTGATGAATCCATAACTGAGCACACTTATGGCCAGAACAGCTACGAGTATGGCGACAACAGTCATTGGTTCTTGGTACCACGCCGTGTGTAATTCATCAGCGTGAGCTAATGAAATGACTGGTGCAAAGAGACTTGCACCAATAAAGTATATTTTTTGCATGTGTTTTTATTTTTCTAAGCTACTACTAAATGAACGATTCAAATCGCACGGTTACATAGCTAAAAGAGTTTTGGATGAAGAATACCGTTTGAAAATAATTCTTGTAGATATTTATATGAAAAAGCATATATCAACTCTCTAAAACGCGTAAGTATTTGTGAAGGGCTGTACTGTATTACACGCAATAGGTTTGGTGCAACTGAAGCCACTAAAACCACTGCTCCAGCAATAGCGAACAATATCAGGAATGAAGGCGCGACAGCAAGAAAAGCCTCTTTCCAAGCTCCAATGTGATCCATAATGTTCATTGGACAGATGGTCTCCTCATGTGACATGAACGGACAGTCAGTCATTCCACCGGACATGTCCATTCCCATAGACATATGGAACAAACTCAGGAACATAGTTCCTGTGACAATCGTTATGAGTATTACTCCAAAGATTTTCATAAAAATAATTATATCAAATTACTGCACTAGGAGAATTAAGCTTAAATACATCAGCACTTTTTATGATCTGAGTATCTTTTATTTGCAATAAAGAAATGGCCGATGGAATGAGTATTTCTGGTTGAACTGAACAGCTGGTAGCCCATACATCAGCGGTGCAGGCATCTGTAGCCACAACATAAGAAGCAACATTAACAACTGTATGTAGATGGTTATGTAACTTTCCTGTAACTCGATCAGGCCAAGCACGCACATACGGTGAAGAGGCTGCAAAACCCTGATCGAGTAACTTAACAATACCAATACCCAATCTATTGTCGGTAGGATGAGCTAATGTAATTGTAATAGGTTGACCGTTATCGGAAGTTGCATAAATATCTCCACCGCCGTTAATCAAAAAATACTGTAAGTTGAATTTCTGTTTGTACATTTGAGCCAATGCATCTATTGCAAATCCTTTACCAATACCGCCAAGATCAAGACTCCCATTATTAAGTTTTATTACATCACTATTGACTGACAGAACATCAGTTAGCACAGGCACTTCAACTTCATTACCTTTAACATTGAATGAATATGCACTATCGTACCCACTAGCAATCATTTTCTCACCAATCGCTATATTAAAAACCCCATTGGTCTGTTCATAGAATGATATTGCTTGCTTGAGTAACGTAACAAATTCAGAGTCTGGTCTCTTGAATACTCGATTAGTATTCAATTGACTAAGCCATGAGTCTGCTTTAAAGCGACTATATCGTATCTCAAACTCCTCTAAAAATCCTTCTGTTGCTACTTGAATATCAAGTATATCGTCTCTCTTTTCTAAGAGTTCAATATGCCACACAGTACCGAGCGCTTTGATGGGTGACAGAATCATAATTAACTTTCTTGCGCTGCCGCCTTGATAGCTTCTAGAGCATCATTAAAACCATCAGTAGTCTCCGAAGCTTGCCCAATCCGAGCAATTGGTGCATCAGCAAGTGGCATGCCAATCACCACCTCTTTATAAAGAGAATCAAAGTGTTGTTGATACTGAATAGAGTGAGAGTAATCAATGGTCGCGTACAATTGCTGAGCATCAACAATGACGCCATCTTTCAGCGTAATCTGCGTTCGCATTGGTTCATATAACTTAGGCCATGCGTAGTATGCTAACTCAACCACATACGTACCATTCTGGTATGGACTGTCAGACGTGTTTTCAGGGTCTTTGTCTACCAAGATGACTTTTAGACCTTTTGGCTCTCGCTCTGACTCAGTTGGAGCATCGGGTCTAGGCCTTATTACGATACCCTGGTCCGTTACTATGCCAGGAAGTAGTAACGGCAACGCTTCATCTTCTTTTGCCACCGAGTCCATCATGCCACCAGCCGCTTCATTTTTTATGTTCTGTAGTGCAGCGTCAAAAGCGGCATTAGTGAGTGATGCGCCACCAATCCGAGAGAACGAAATATCACTGATTGGTTGTCCGATAACTTTTTCCTTATAATACCGTTCGAACAAATCTACGTAATCGTTTGAAACTGGATTAATAATTTCAAACGCAACATCAGTCTCAGTAACGACGCCGTTTTTAATAGTAACAGAGACATCCATCGACTCAACGTATCCATAAGGTACCTCATACCTAATTGCTGTTTTGTACGCACCATCGGCATAGGCCATAGGCATTCCTATACCGTCCATCATCATAGGCATTACTTCTCTTACTGAGGTTTCAGATGGGTCCAGTTCAACTAATGTTTCTGTCCGACCAAGTGTCGTTATTGCAGAATAGCTAAACGCACTAATAAGGATGAGTATTCCAGCAATAATAATTGTTGAAGGCATAATAAAATAATCTAAGCTAAACCAGGGAAATAATCAGTTTTGATAGCGGTGGCAGGAATACCGATTTGTATAGACAATTTTTTATACGCTCCTACCATAGCTGGTGGCCCTGAAATATATACAATTCTTTCGGCCACATCAGGCACCAATCTTTTCACCTTTTCTACATCCAAGAAACCTGTCTCACCCAGCCAGTTTGGTGGTGGATTAGTAAGTATGTGAATGGTTTGTAAACCGATTGATTCTGCTTTTTTGAAATAATCTGCATACGCAATATCTTGTACTGACTTGTTGCAGTAAAGAAGATGTGCGTCAATCGAAATGTTCGAATGTGAGCAGTCTGAAACATAACTCACAAAAGGGGTAATACCAATTCCTCCAGCCACGAAAAGATACTTGTGTGCACTGATGTCTATCGGTAGCGTAAAGTCGCCTGCTAGCTGTGACGCAAATACACTCTCATTCCGATTAAGAGAGAGTAGCGATTCTTTGTACGTACTACCAGGCAAGCTATGACGAACCACAAGACGTACATTTGACTCCGTTGGTGCAGAGGCAATAGTAAAGTATCTTCTCGTTCCGCGTCCATCAGGTGAAGCGTGAGGTAATGCCCACTCAAGATATTGGCCAGGTTCAAACGCAAATGGAAATGAAGGTTTGAAACTGTATTCGAAGGTGTTTTCTGCCACCTCACGAACTTTTTTCAAGGTCAATTTCAATCGTCCGCGCAAAGTCATCGGCCAGACAAGTAGGTTAGCAATAACGAGAGCTAACTCTGGTGAATTGAAAAATGGACCAATGGCAAACGGCATTTGTGAGAGTAAACCAATAAACCCACCGTATAACATTTGTGCTTTTGCTCCGGCTGGGGTTGAGAGGGGCTCGGTCACCATAATAGTCATAAAAAACCACAATGGTGAAGTAAGGAGTAGGTTGTAAAATATATCGAATCCGAAGCTTCCACGCAACAGACTGTAGACGCCAACCATTGCAATTGAAGTAAGGATTCCAACCAAAACCATAGGTAGGCGACGAATCTTGTACGTGACAATCAGACCTCCAATAATAAGGATAGGCGCTAGAAAGAGGCTACCAACCCACCATGATGCGTACCCAAGACCAAAGACCGCCGCCAGCACAGCTACTAAAGCTACTGGATTAGCTAAATGAACATTCCGATATCGCACTACATACTTTGAGGCAATGGCTAAAGCGGAAATTGCAGCTAGAGACAACAAACCACTAGAGGTACCAGCTGGAGTGAATAACAAAAATATAATCAGGGCAGTAATGACACTTGACCATATGTTTGCTGGAGCTTTGGTCAAGGCTACCAATAAGTAGTGAGTGATGAGCGCTGTCGCCACAATCACTCCCAAAGATAATGTAAGGTCTGTGAGTGTAAAGCGAAGCACACCAAACAAGCTAAGTGTGGCTGCACTCACTACGTATACACCGAGAACTGCAATAAGCACTTGGTACATCGTATGTCTATCAAGAATGTGTTCGATAAATTTCATAAATCAGTTTACTAATGATGTTTGTTCCAAACTCATACTCAAGGTTTGGGCTGTTTAATTTCTTATTCAGAAACGCTTTTCATATTATCGGGCCAGACGTTCAGGTGACTTGTTTTTATTACCTTTAATAAACTCTTTTATTTGCTCTTCATCAATAACATCTGTCTTAAGCAATCTCCCCCACGAAGCGATTGCAACAGGAGAATCATTAGCAGCTCTTGGTGAAATAATTACACTCTGAGAGTTAGTACGAGCAATGTTACGTAATACTTCAAGGGACTGCTCATCAATATCTTTGTAAGAAATCCAAATACCTCCGTGCTCTATATTATGTATTGCATTCTGATCTACTATTTCAGCTTCATTAAATCCCCAAGGGGCTGGTCCAGCATGAGCACCTGATGTTGGGGGATTTGAGTTATATGACCCAAAATCATCTCCGATGTTGATGTGGTCTCTGCTCACAATGGAAATTTCCTCACCTAGGCGTGCATTGTCTGTATCTTCACTGGTTGAGGCTACCCAATAAATACCGCCCACGACTAACACTGCCAGTAGTATCCAAGGTGCTCGGCTTTTAATTTTTTTAACTAGTATCGTCTTTTCTCGTGCTTTTATATTCTCTGCTTGCTTTTGTTCATTTCTTTCTCTTTTTGTAAGAGTATCAGTTTGTATATCGTTCATAATAATTTTTAATTTTAATACCCATCAAATGACTCCGTTCGAATGTTTTCTGCTTTTACTCCGCCAACTTGTAATCCATTTACAGTAGTTGCTACCATGGCCGGCGGACCAACTACCCACCATATCGCATCCGTATGCTTCTGTGATAGTTTTGCAAACAATTCTAGAGTTGGTCGCTTATATATCTCATTGAGAAGAAATTTCTTTTGTTGCTTTGCCATAAGTCTAAGCTCATCAAGATAGGCTGTACTTTCAGGATTTTGATTTCCATAGAGTAACGTAATTGGTTGCTCCCATTCATCCTGTATTTTTTGATGCAAGTAACACATAAATGGTGAAATGCCGATTCCTCCAGCCACAAACACTTGCGGGTGAACTAATTTTTGCGGTAGTAGAAAACTACCAGATGCTTGCTCTAGTCTTACGACAGAACCAGCTTGCAGCTCTTTGATAGTCTCTTTAAACCCACTACCTGTTGACCGAAACACTACGCTCAGTTTTTCAAAATCATATGGAGAGGAAGTGATGGAGAATAACCGTGATGAACCTTTCGGATCTGAGTGTTTTAGTTGTGGTACCGCAACCTGCATATACTGTCCCGCACTAAAGGTAAAAGTGGAAGGACGTTTGAAGGTTACTTCGTGTGTCCCTCTTGCAACTTCACGCTGAGTTAAAATAGTTGATTCAAATACCATATATCAATAGTTACCACTCAGTATTCCGTTGACGACGAACAGTTTTTATAAAGGCCATAACTTGCACGACAAATACTGAGATAATTGCGAACAAGTAATAGTACTTCAGAACATTGTCAGGATAATTTGTCGGTTGCTCCATAACCACTCGTTGTAATGATGGAGTGTAGTGAATGAAGGCAAAATAGACAACATGTAGTGCACCTAGATAGAAAATTACATACGACAGCATATGCAACCACTTCCATGATGATACTCCCAGCCAACTTACTGCTTTGTCAGAAGATGTGGCGGCGAGAACTAGAGCAAATACGAAAGCGACAAAACCCATAAGGTTTGCTAATCCAAAACCAGATTCTACTCGTAAGTACGTTTCAAGTTGGGGTATATACTGATAGCCCAAGAACTCCCAAACACTCCAGCGCACCCAGCCATCAAGGATTAGGTATCCGTGAACGAGTAAAATGAGGAAGAACCAAATACCAACTTCGCGGCGATACGAAGTGAACCGAACTAATGGAGTCCATAGTTTGGCGACTGGTCCAATAAACATCGCAAACCACAACAGGAAGAAAGACCCTCCGCCAAATGCTTTCCATAGCTGCATGTCAGGACTCCATGTAGCATTTAGTGACCATACCAAGTACACCAATACACTAGCAATAACTCCTACTAGCAAATGGCGAAGTAGTACTACCTTCATACTTTTTATTCCTAACAACATACGCTAATTCTTTACTTTAATTACTCCAGTAAAAGCCGCGTTGAGATGGTCGTGATACGCCCATTCACCAACCTCATCAAAGACATATATAAACATGTCACCTGGCTTGAACTGGTCAAATGTCGGCAAGATGTCGTGAGCAGGATGAGTGTCAGACGCTACCCACATCTCTGTATCACTTTCATTTACAAAGTGAACCATAGTGCCTCGTTCTACTTCTAGTAGAGCTGGTTCAAAACCAGTATTTGCATAACGAACTGTTTGCATTTTCACACCACCCATGACCATGTCTGGAGGTGGAGTATTATCATCAGTTTTAAGTACGTCATCTGGTACTTTTAGTCCAGTATCTACAAAAGCAGCGTAAGTGACACTATTTATATCTACGTACGGCTGATCCAAATCGTTTAATACTTGATCATTATCTGCATCGGCGTATACAATTACCATGAGCTCTGTACCACCTTCATAGAACTCACCTAAAGGAATACTTATGGTGGAATGAGTCCCGGGCTCAAGATACGAACTTATTTCTACTATTTGCCCGACTTTGTTATTAATTAATTCTCGTACGACCAAAAACCCTGGTTCTGATAACTGTACAAATTTAATCATCACGGAAGTGTTTACTGACTGGGCTTCAACCTGTAATTGTGTTTGACCTAGCTTTATTTCTGTTTGACTTGCTAGATTAGATTTATTCATATCTTGCTCAGACATAGTGTAGTTTGTTGATAAATACCACCAACCGATTAACGCAACTGCCAAAGCAGATCCAGACACAATGGCAATTTTTTGTAGAGTCATAATTAAATCACTTTGACGATTAATTCTTCACCATGGCTATCTGTTTTGTCTGAAGGATTAGATCCGCCACAAACTGCCGCATCTGTAGTTACAGCCTTATCAGCGATGAATTCCATTTTTGCCGTTTTTCCTGGTTGTATGTGACCACCAGGAACAGTAGCGTTGAACTGTGCGAGAGCCACTCCATGAGCAACCTGGTCTCGGTTCTCAAAATTGATAATCACTCGATCTCCTACTTTTGCAGTAATTTCTGAAGGACGATATTGATTATTTTCCATCACAATGTTGAATGTTTTCACGCCACTGTTACCACCCGAAATGCCATTAGTAGCAACGAACGCAGCGATGACAAGTCCAGCACTAACGATGAGTGAAGCGATTGTTATTTGATTCATTAAGTTTTACTTAGGCTAATAATATTACTTAGTTGGACAGATGAGAGGATCGTTAATTTTATTTATGAGTATGTAGTTTGAGTATAGTAGTAAACCTACTCCGATAAACCCGAACTCCTCACCGCCAAAGGGTAAGTAAGCTATAATTCCTCCGATACCAAACAGTGTCAGGATGGAAGTGAAAATAAAAGTTCCGCAAGCGGCACAGCCAATCCCAAATATTCCACTTATTAATCCGCTCACACTAGAGACACCTGTACTTCGAATGCCAGAAAGTCCACCTTTCATTCTTTGAATGTAATACGTTAGCAATGACACATTGATGCCAAATAGTAGTGCAATCACTACAGTGTACACAGCCGAGACAAAACTAAAGTTACTACCGATAGCACCATACAGATCTAATAACAAGGATATTAATTCTCCCAAGCTGGCATTTTTTGCTACGACTGCAATTAATTGCAGATTAGGTAACCAAACTGCTCCAGAGAAAATAAGCCCAGTAATCAATAGTGTCAGAAGCGAGTAATATGGATTGCGAAACACTTTTGTTAATATCCTTATATACTGCATGACTGTTAATTCTTATTGGCGATACCGATTAGTTGTTCAACTGCCGCCAGTGGTTGAGCCCCATTTATAGGGTAAGTCGTTCCATCTGAACCAATCACGACACTCCATGGTGTACCGCGACCGCCAGTTTCTACTGCGTTAGCAATGTCAGCTTCGATATGGTCATCATATTTTCCACTTTCAAAACAAGTTTGGAAAGCTGCTTGGTCTAGACCAGCTTCTTTTACTAACTGTGGAATTACCGTTTCAATATCAGTTCGGTTATTTGTCAGAGTGACGTCAAAGTAGCCATCAGTAAATTTCCAAAATGCATCATTACCACCTTGTTCAGCAGCGCACTCTGAAGCTACAGCAACTGCCCGCGCTTTTACTGGGTGCAGTTGATCTAGAGGAAATTGGCGAAATACCCATGCCACCTCGCCTGAGTCTCCATATTTATCCATTACTTCATTCATGGTGTCATGTAAGCGTTTACAGAATGGACATTCAAAGTCTGAATATTCGACAATTTTAATCGGTGCGTCAGGATTACCTTTAATGTGATCTTCACTAGTAACTGGGCGGACGGCATCAGTTGATCCAGTTGGTTCTGGTTGTTGAGCCACTGCTGGCTGATTACTTCCAGTACCAACAGCAACGGGTGCAGGTGCAGAACCACCAAAGAAAAGTGCCCCGGCGACAAACGCTCCGGCGACAACAATAGCGGCTGGTATTAGGTAAGGGTTAGTTTGTCTTTGACTTATCTCTTCCATAGTTTTGTTAAATTAAGTTATATAAATAGAAAAACCAACATGCACATAAAACTACAAAGGTTCTATGTTAGTTGGTTATGAAACAAAATTATAAAGTTTGGAATGTATGAGGCCTCTTCTAAAAAGCAGACTCAAATAAGAATATTCTCTTGGACGATAGTCTCCATTTAGGGGAGGTCTATAATTGAGTGTAAGTAACTTATGCTGAATTTCAGTGAATGGATTTCCAAAGCGAGCACTAAGAATCAGTGCCGCAGCAACCACCAGTAGTAATATAGTGATTCCATTTTGTAAGATAATATTATCTACCGCACTCACTACAGTCTCACAGATTTGACCCTTTTCAACAGCATGTGACCCATCTGTCACCATGCTGAAGCAAGTAAACATAGTAGCAACAAAAGCTAAAGCCACGAGTAAGGCAATGATTTTGTTTGAAGTGCTTTGTTTGACCCAGTTAAACATGTATATGTTCTATATTGTAACAAATACTAGAGACCTAGGAAACAAATACCTAACCCTATCTTTATTTTGAATATTATAGCCAATTTTATACAGACTGTGCTATCCATAAACAATCCTGAAAGTCAGTAATCATATGAAGAATCAGGCCGACAGCGATGACTCTCATGTACGTATTCGGAACCAAAAGTAATACTATATAAATACCTATAGCGAAATAAGTGTGTAGTGGATGAAAATTTATGCTACACCTTCCTGCGTCGAATATTGGACTTGCCAACAAGTGATCTAGATCAACAAGCATGGTCATAGCCATTAATAACCAACCTCGTTTCCAAATTCTTCTAAAAAATATCCAAGATAAAGCGCCCGGAACAAGAAAATGAAGTCCGTAGTGTAAAAATTGCTGTAGTTCAAACATATAATTTTATTACCAAAAACTAACACGAAACATTGTGTCTCGTGCTAGTTCGATGGTGTGGGCAAAGCATGTGGCTTTCAGAACTTTGTAAGAAGAGGAGGTACATACAATCAAGAATTCAGATATTACGGAATTTAGTTGTGTAAATGACCATAACACACTGGTGTAACAATCACTGT
>JBGSYZ010000017.1:0-136684 GCA_041750655.1 Minisyncoccia bacterium
CTTAACCTCGATAACGACTTCGGTGCTACGATCGACGAAAGTGAACTCAACATCACTGGCTCACCAACCGACGGCTACCTACTACAAGCCTCCTCTACTTCAGCGGGCGGGTTTGCGTGGGTGGCGACGAGTACGCTTGGTATTAGCTCAAATCCATTTGGAGCTAGTATAAACGCTAATGAGTTAGCAAGTGAGGACTTTGGTAGCTTCACTTGCAACGGCACGACGTGTACCATCGATAATAACGCCCTGACGGCCGCCATGATTGGGGACGGTGATCATGGATTCTTTTCATACGCCTCCAATGTGGCGAGTCTTGATGCCAACGGTCTTACCTCAGCCAACCTCATCTCAGCTGTCTCAGATGAAACTGGTTCTGGTAACTTGGTCTTCTCCACTTCGCCAACGTTCACTGGTACCGCTATCTTTGCTACGGCCTCAACTTCTAACTTAATTATCTCTGGTACTGCCACCACTACAAACTTGAGTGTGTCTGGTTTGTTTAAAGACAATGCTGGTTCAGCTGGCACCAATGGTATGGTCCTCCAAAGTACCGGCACAGGTTTCAACTGGGTCGCCACCAGTACGCTTGGTTTTTCTTCCTCATTCACTAATTCAGCTCAGTTAGCAGCACTTCTGTCTGACGAAACGGGCACTGGTTTATCGGTCTTTTCAATAGGAGCAACTCTCAGTACCACCACATTTACTGGTACTACAACATTCAGTGGTGCGGCTGTTTTACCTGCTACTATAAATCTAGGTGCTAACACATTTACTCGCTCTGGAGCTCATAACCTGACGTTAACCACCACTGCGGCGACTACCGTCACTCTGCCCACAACTGGTACATTGGCTACATTGGCAGGTACTGAAACCTTCACTAATAAAACACTCACATCACCCAAACTTACCACTCCGCGAGCAGCAGTTGTGTATGGTGGTATTGAGGTTGGTTCTACCCTTACGCTACGTTCTACGTCTGGAGTCGGATCCAGTGACGCTATTATTTTTGGGGTAGGAAACAATGGAGCTACTGAAGCCATGCGTATTATCACTTCTGGAAATGTTGGTATTGGTTCAACTAGTCCGAGCTCTAAGTTAACTGTCGGAGGTAATACATATATTGGAGGTAATCTTACTGCTACTGGTACTCTGTCTGTAACAGGTTTATCTAATTTAACGAATGCTTCAGCTACTGCTCTCACAATCAGCGGTCGCTTCTACGACAACACCAACAGCGCCGGCACCAACGGCATGGTCCTCCAAAGTACTGGTACTGGCTTTAACTGGGTGGCGACTTCAACTCTCGGTATTTCTGGTGGTACAGAGACAAACTCTCTTGAAACTACTATTACTGGGATTAACGATACTGAAATATTTATCGGTAACGGTGTTAATTCTGGCACTTTTGCTGCTATCGGCGGCGATGCCACTTTGGCTAATACTGGCACTCTAACTCTCGCTTCTAGTATCACTAGCATTACTAGTCTGGCTAATCTAACTACTGTCGGTACCATTGGTTCTGGTATCTGGCAGGGAACAGCTATAGCAGATACGTATGTAGCCGACGATTTAACAATTTCTTCTTCAGGAACAGTTGATCCGCAAGCAATTACACTGGCTGCAGGTAATGTTCTTATGGGTGATGGTTCAAATAATGCCATTGCTACTTCGTCCTTATATATTGGGACCAACGGGTACATAGGTATAGGTACTACTTCACCATCAACCAAACTCGATGTGTGGGGGAATTTCCAAGTCGGCACCAGCAGTACTCCGACACTCCTCGTTAACGCCACAAACGGTCGCGTAGCCCTCGGTACCACTACTCCTGAATCGATTCTTTCAATCGGTAACACCGGTCTAACCGGTAATATCACCGGTGGTATAAATACATACATTGGTTTAGCCAACACTACCGTCGATGCAGTGCAATACGGTGATCGTTCATATATAGATATTAATTCAACCGCCACCAGCACGGTGGTGGGCGGCATTATTCGCTTAGCAGACAACACTACACTCGGCAACGTAGTACGAGGTTTTGAAGTACAAGCGTTCCGTGGAGCCAACACCCAAGGAGAAAATACAGCATTGTCAGGCTTTGCTCGTACCTTTGGTGTGCGCGGTAAGACCGAAGGTGATGCTGGTGGTCTCTATGAACCAGCGGGAGGTTTCTTCGAAACTGGCGGCACTACTCAGGGTAACGCCATTCGTGGGTACTCGGCCAGCATCACCACGGCTGATATGCTTTCACTCTTCCAAGATACTTCGACGTTTGCGGGGACTGGTTTCCTTATGAACTTTGGTAATAGTGGTGGGTCATTCTCATCAACCACTTCAAAATTTGTTGATTTCCAAAATGCTGGTACTAGTAAATTTACAGTGACCGCTCAAGGTACTACCACTATTGGCGATGGCACTACCAACAACCAAGCTGGTTTACAAATTGGTTACGGAGGTTTGTGTGTCGATAACGACGGCAGTTGTAACGCGTCAACCACTGGTCGGATCAGCTCAGTATCTACCTACGCTGGTAACTCCGACTTAGCTGAAATGTACTTTAGTTCACAAGATTTATTGCCTGGTGAAATAGTAGTGACCGATGGTTTCTTGTCTGTACGAAGAGCAACTGAAGATACCAAAGCCAGAGTACTCGGGGTTGTTTCTACTAAACCGGGTCTATTGCTGGGGTATGACGATTCATCACTCATTGCCGGTCAACAAGGATATCCGTTAGCACTTTCGGGTCGTGTGCCAGTTCGTCTATCTGACGAGAATGGTCCGATTGTAGCAGGAGATTCACTGACGCTCTCATCGTTGCCAGGTATTGCTATGAAGGCGACTGAAGCGGACATGATTGTTGGGTATGCTCTTGAAGAATATAACGGAACACATGCGTACACGGAAGGTTTTGTAGATCAATTTGGTGATGATATTTCTGAGCCAAATTATGAAGCTATTAATGTAAATACTGAAGATTTGTTGAAGGGTAATTGTCACTTTGGAGGAGGGGTAGCGACTGGGGAAGTAGAACAGGAATGCGAACCGACCGACCTTGATGCTATCGCTGAGGCTAAGGCGCAAGAAGACGCAATAGCGCGAGCGCGGTTTGAAGCTGAGCAAGCCGCCTTACAAGCACTCCGCAACCAACCAGCTGAATCAATAATCACCGCGTCTTCTACTGTGCATGTTGGACAAATTATTATGTTCGTTGACCGTGGGTATCATCAACTCGCTAGTCAGACCGATATTCTCAATGAGCTTGTTAGTACTTCCACCGACTTGGTGTTCGGAGCCGAAGAGGGTAGCAATGAAACATTGTGGAGCCGTTTGAAATTACTAGCCCAAAACTTCGTTGACGGAGTGCTAACTATCGCAGGTATTAAGACTGATAAAGTGGAGACGAGCGAGCTCTGTGTCGATGATGTATGTATTGATGCGGCTGGTCTGCGAGCTCTTCTCGAAGCTTCCAATAATCAGGGACAGATTATTCAAGTGGTCCCAGTGCCTGAGGGTGGTACCACGACTGTCGGACCAACTGTCACCACTGGTAGTACAGACGATAGTGCTACCACTAGCGATGACGTTACGGCGACAACGACACCTCCGGTACCGGAACAGGGCGATGGTGACACAGCCAGCTCGACCTCACTGGTTGATGAGTCAGAAGGAGAAGGTATGTCGCCTTCTGAACCAGAAGAAGTAGTCGAGCCGGAGTCGGAAGCGGAAGTCATACCTCAACCAGAAGAAGTAGTCGAGCCGGGGCCAGAACCAACGCCAGAGCCGACCCCGACACTCGACCTGGCAGCACCAACCTCGTAACTTCAACCTATATATGTATCGCAATAAAAAACAACTACATATCGTCACCATTGCTCGCACCTTAATTATGGTAGTGGTTACTACGTTGTTCCTGAATAACGGGCTACCGTATGTCGCATACCAAGACGGTCAGTTGTCGTACAAAAGTAAAGTTAACAAGGCTGAAGCTAGCTTTAATCCCATCGTACAAACGGTCTTTGATACTACGATGGGTACTGGAGCGAATTATGAATCGCCCTCTATTACGGTAACAAGTGCAAGCAACCGAGTTTTGGTAGCGGTCATACACTTACTACACGATACAGGTTCTCAAACTCTGTCTTCCGTTACGTTTGGTACTTCCGGTCGTTCCTACGGTACCGGTTCGAGCATGACCCTGGCTGCACAAAAGAAGACCGCTGCGGTAACTCCGGACACCTACGTGTACTACCTGGTGGCTCCAAGTGCTGGCGCCGGTACAGTGCAGATTGCTGGGTCACTCAATAACCGGCGCGCTAAAATTGACCTCTACGAACTGCAAGACATTGATCAGTCAAGTCCAGTTGGCAATACCGCAGTTGCTGGTGGTAGTAGTGCTGCCAGTGTGACGGTCAATATCACCAATGCGCAGGCCGATAGCATTTTAATTGGCGGTCTGACGGTGAAAGACGGTACCAATTCAATTACGCCATCGGGTTATACTGAAGACGAACAGTCTGCTGTTGGCACCGCTTTCACTGGGTTGGCGGGCAGTACCGGCCACGAAACGAAGTCGAGCATCAGTGCCTCGAGCTGGTCGGGTACATTCTCGTCGTCTAACTTTACCACGGCCGCTGTCGCTGAGTTTAAGCAGGCACCGGTCACACTAACGGCATTCGGTTCGTTCACCGGAACACTCTATGAGAGTGACGGCGTCACCCCGATCACGACCCAACCAACGATAAAATTGGCGATCGGTACCAGTACCCCCAGTGCTACTACCACCGTAGCCGCTGCTGATGGAACGTACAGTTTTTCTGGCATTAGTACAACGAGTATTTTAGTTGACACGCCAATTACGGCCTTCGTCGACGCGACCAGTACGTTGCGCGCGGCGACAATCTCAAAAATAGCCACCACTTCTGGAGGTGTCGCTAGCCTTGATTTGTATCAGGATACGGTAATAGTAAAACAAGAAGGTGCGACCAGTACCACGTTGTCTGACTTGGCCTTTTACGACAGCACCGTTGATAGTGATGTTCAGTTTACTGCTTCGAGCTCGCTCGACTCGCTCAATGTTCTCAGTGGCCAGACGTTTTATATTGCAAATGGCTCAGCGTTCGCTGCCGCTGCGTCAACCACACTCTCGGGCTCTTTTGTAAATAATGGTACTTCCACACACGCTGGTGAAACGCTCCGTCTCACCGGTTCGGGGAAGACTTTGTCGGGCGCGCTCACTGGCGGTAACGCATTTGGTAATGTCATCGTCACTGGTGATTATGAGTTTTTGAATACGGCTGAACTGGCTGATTTTAACATTACCAACGGTACCACCACAGCAACGAGTACCCTGACCATCACTGGTGACTACACCAACGCTGGTGTCTTTGTACACAACAACGGGACGGTGGTGTTTGCCAGCACCAGTCAGCAAACGGCGACGGGTACGATGACCGGTACCAGTGCGTTTTATAACCTCACCATAGACAATACGTCACAGAACGGCACCACCAGCCAGTCGGTTATTTTAGGCGCCGCCGCCTCGAGCACCAATACCTTTACGGTCACGGCGAGTTCGTCTGTTCAGTTTATGTCTGGCCAAGATTACTCTTTCGGCGATCTTAACTGGGACGGTACTTCAGGTTCACCAGTGTGGTTACTCTCGAGTAGTGTCGGCGTTCCGTGGATGCTTAATGTCACTGGTACACAAATCAATGTCAACTATGTAAATGTTCGAGATTCCAATGCTGCTCAGACCACAGGCAGCGTACTGGCCGACACCAACTCAATAGATATGGGCGGCAATACCAACTGGACTTTTGCTAATGGATCACCTGTAAATTGGAATTCATCCAGTTGGACTCTTTATGACACTATTACTATCAGTGCGTCTAATATCGATGATGCGCTGACCGACTTCCCGGTATATGTTGACTTATCCGATCTCTCAGCGACATTCTGGAGCACGACTCCCAGCGCTACTAACTACGTTGGTAGCGACATCCGTGTTACCACAGATAGTGGCTCACCAACCGAACTGCCACGAGAACTGGTGTTCGCGTCAAGCACAACACAAACTGGTGAACTCTGGTTTAAGGCCAATTCCATTAGCTCCACGACCGACACTACCTTCCGTGTCTATTACAACGGCACGTCCACCGGTGATTACGCCTCGACTACAACGTACGGTTCGCAAAACGTTTGGACAAACGGCTTTGAAGCCGTCTACCACTTCAACGAAGATCCAGGCGTAGCTGGTGCTGGTGAGATTATCGACTCAACTGGAAATGGAAACGACGGTACCGACAATGGTTCAATGACCAGCGCTGATAGGGTAGCGGGTAAGACGGGGTACTCCTTTGATTTAGACGGTAGTAACGACTACATTAATTTTACCGACATTGACTATGCTTCAGCGCCGTTTACGATGAGCGCGTGGGGCAAAACGACAAACAGCGGTGCACAGCGACTGATTACAAAATCGAACGGCACTACGCAACCGCAGAGTATTATTACTGCTGCCAGTAGTCTGGAATACAACTTCGATAATTATGGTACCGCTTTCACTTCATACAGCACGACACAACACCGCAATGGTAATTGGCATTACTTCGTCGGTACGGCAGATGCAAGTTACGGATACGCCTATTTCGATGGTACGGCAGTAGCGAGCACCTCACATGACAACACTTGGGCAACTGACAATTCCACCTGGAAGGCCGGGTCAATTGACGGCACGGGGGAGTTTTGGACCGGTCAAATCGACGAAGTTCGTATTGCTTCATCGACCCGCAGCGATGCATGGGTTAAGGCTGAATACTATAACCAAGCAACCACGACTGATTTTTATACAGTGAACAAAGTGATGCCAATTACTATTACAGGAATTCTTTATTCTGATGAAGGTGTTACTCAAATTACGTCAGGTAAAACGATCAAACTCATGGTCGGTACCAGTACGTACGATAGTGTCTTTGCTACCACCACCGATAGCGGGGCGGGGACATTTCATTTTAATGTTCCTGACACTTATCTAGCCGCTGGTCTTAATCTGCTTACCGCGTGGGTTGATGGTGATAGTGGTACGCGGGCGGCACTGGTGTACAAACTCAACGGTACAACCACAGACGTAACCGGAATCGACTTGTACCAGAACCATGTGAGTGTCCGTAGTGAGGACGGCGGTATTTATAGCCCGGTGACAGCAGCTGATCTAGCACGGTACGATGCTACCGCCGACATCGATATCCAGTTCGACGCGGCCACCACTGGTGGCACGGCCCTCACTGTCTATCCCGGCAATGAGCTGTACCTGTGGCCAGGGACTGTATTTGTGCCTGGTAATTCAGTTGTACTCCAAGGCAACGCTGGCAGTGGCACCGACGGATCGCTTGAGCTTACGAGTGGAGCAGCGCTCTACATGGCCTCAGGCACGCTTTCTGTAGCGGGTAATTTTACCGCAGCAACTGATAGCTACTTTATTGAACCAGCTGGTGGCCTCTTCTTCACCGCCACAACTACCGGTAAAACAATAGACGCTGCTTTTACAGCCAACTACATTGATTTAGAAAATATAACCTTTAACGGTAGCGGCGGAGGGTGGACATTCTCTAGTAACGCTACCGCTACTGACCTCACTATTAGTGCCGGTAGTGTGGCTATAGCATCAGGGAAAGTGTTGACTATTCAGGGTGACTTCAGCAACAGCGGTACCTTCAGCAACAGCGGTACTTTGTTATTTGGTCCCGGTGAAGGCTACGACATGAACACTGCCGTATTTAATAGCAACGTCAACTTGGTTAGTGACATTGCTTCAGCCCGAGGTATGGACTTCAGTTCTGATGGAACCAGGCTATTTGTCACAGATTCAACAAACAATGACATTACGGAATACGTCTTGTCTACTCCGTGGGACGTATCGAGTCGAGGAGCTGGTACAGCAAAAAATGTTTCGGCTCAGTTGACGCCCTGGACGATTCGGGTGACTCCAGAGGGTAAGACTATATACGTAACCCCTGCATCAGGCAATACGATTTACAAGTATGAATTGGCAACTGCTTGGGATATGAGCACGGCTGGGTATGTCGGTACTGTCAGTTTAACTGAAGTCGGAGGAGGTATCCGTGTAATGCGGTTTAGTCCTGATGGCCTGACGTTTTATGTTGGAGTTGAAAATGTTCTTACATACCAACTGTCCGTGCCATGGGATATCTCAACGGCTACGTATCTGCGCCACTATGATTTCACAGCGCAGGAAGCTGAATTACATGGTTTAGAGTTCAACCCGAACGGTACTCAGATATACGTAACGGGTCGGGCTGGAGATGATGTGAATGTGTACAACCTAGCTACACCGTGGGAACTATCCACCTCTTCTATCTCGTACGTGAATACCCCGCTAGTATTAACTACTGCTGAACCTCGTTCGTCGGCCATAAATAGTGACGGTACAAAATACTTTACTATAAGTGACACTGCTACTATTTTGTCTACGTATGACTTATCCGAAATACCCCAGACAATTTCTGGCAATCTCAGTGGAGCGAGTAATCTTGGTGATATAACGATACGTTCGGCCACTTCTACCTCGTTTAGTAATAATGCTTCAACAACGGACTTCGTCATTGAAAATGGTGTAGTGACAGCACCGAGCCTGCTTTCTGTCGCCGGCAACTACACTAATAATAGTGTCTTTGACGCCAACAGTGGGGAAGTAGTGTTCAACGGCGCCAGCCAGCAAACTGCCACTGGTTCGCTCAGTGGCACCAGCGCCTTTGCCGACCTAACCATCAGCAATACCTCACAAAACGGTACAACGAGCCAATCAGTTATATTCGGTGCTGTGGCTTCCACTACTGGTACGTTTACTATGATTGCTAGTACCTCCGCTCAATTCTTAGCTAACGCGACCAATACATTTCAAAATGTCAGCATTAATGGCGGGTCAAATGTGTCCGAAGCATGGCTCCGTTCTAGTACTGGTGGAACGGAGTGGTATATGGCCGTGCCGGGTACATCAGACGTAAACTATGCAAATATAAAAGATTCCAATGTTTGTGGTTCGGTTGGTGGGGGACTGACAGCCACTTCTAGTACCGATGTAAGTAATAATACCTGTTGGACATTTGTCGATACGATAGAGGCCGGTGATATTATTTTGGCTGATCATAGCACCGGTCAGGCTGATAGCACATTTTCTTTTCAAAATGAGACTGACCAAGTTTTATTCACTTTTCAAATGAGTACCAGTACCGAAGCGGAAATTATCAGCAACCTAGTAGTTTCACTATCGGGTATCAGAAAAATGAATACCGGTAATCTCTTAAATATTAAACTGTATCGTGACATAGATAGTAATGGAACCTATGACCCTGAAAATGATGTTCAGGTTGGTGGTTCTGGTGTATTAAGTATAGAAGGGCAGACAGGGTCTATTGAGTTTGGTACCAGCTTTACTGCAACTGGAACCCACGATTATATTTTGGTAGCTGATACGTACGCATTGTTATCTAGTGCTCAGGCCATCCTTGATTTGTTTGCTTCAGGCATTACTGCACTTGGTCAGAACAGTGGTCTACCACCTACGATTTCTGGTACTGTCTCTTCAATCCAGCAAATTCGTGGAGGGACAGGTGGAGGAGGGTCGTCTGCCTCAATTGGCGGGTCAGCACCTGCAGGTAATGGTGTTGTAAGTGGCGGCGGTTCTGGTGGGGGAGGTCAAGTTGATACTAATACTGGTGGCGGACTAATTGGAAACCCTCCAGGATTTTACTGGCCAACTAACAATTCTGGTAGTTGGACCAATCCAAGCAATGCCTACGATAAAACCGATGGAACGTATGCTTCAGATAATAGTGGTGTAAGCAATGAGTACGGTGAGTATACTGGTCTCAGTATTCCTGGCGGAAATACGATACAAGGAATTGAAGTTAAACTTGAAATATCAGGTACTACAGCTGCAGGAAACATTGGTATCGAGTTATCATGGGATGGTGGTAATACTTGGACAGCCACTGGATACACCACTCCAACACTAACCACTACCGATACAGTTGTTTCAGTTGGTGGGCCGAGTACCTTGTGGGGAAGAAGTTGGTCAGCAAGTGAGTTTAATGGCACTAATTTCCAAGTCAGATTGACAGGCAGTCCTTCATCGAACACGGTGCAAGTGGACGCAATACAGGTTCGTGTCTATCACCAGACAGATGGTGGCTCAGGCGGTGGGGGCGGCGCAATTTAGCTCAAATTCTATCCGAAATAACTAATGAAAATATAGCTATTTCGCCAAGTCGCTCAACGTTATTAAAAAGTAAAATTTACTAATATTACTATAGTAGATATGGAAAAATCAGATAGACTAAAACATGGAAAAATAGGGCTGAGGATAAGTAATCAGACGGTTTTCATTGCTTGCAGTATAGTTATACCGTAATAAGTACCTAAATATATAAATTAATTATGATAAGAGTAGCTATTAATGGGTTTGGTCGAATCGGAAGAACATTTTTTCGTATGGCATTTGACCACCCCGATTTTGAGATTGTAGCCATTAACGATTTGGGGGATTTAGAAAATCTGGCTTACTTACTCAGATACGACACTGTCTATGGACGTAGTGGTTTTGAGGTTGAAGTAAAGGATACTAATCTACTGTTGGTAAATGGCAAAGAAGTACAATTTAGTCAGGTTCGTGACCCGTTAACGTTGCCGTGGAAGGAGCATGATATTGATATTGTTTTGGAAGCGACCGGAGTGTTTGCTGGGTATGCAAAGTCAAAAGCTCATCTTGAAGCCGGAGCTAAGCGGGTGGTAATTTCAGCTCCAGTAAAAGATGACCCAGTAGCAGCTGGTGTTGATGGTGCGACGGTACTGATGGGGGTGAATGATGAAGCTTTAAACACTTGTAGCATAAGTTCAAATGCTTCATGTACCACTAATGCTACTAGTCCACTCATCTCAATTTTGAAAGCTGGCATTGGTATAGAAAAAGCTGTACTCAACACTGTGCACGCGTACACGGCTACTCAGTCATTACAAGATGGACCAAGTAAAAAAGATTTGCGCTCAGGTAGAGCAGCCGCTCAAAATATTATTCCGACTTCAACCGGAGCAGCTGTCGCCACCACTTTGGCACACACAGATTTAACTGGTAAGTTTGATGGTATTGCTATGCGTGTGCCGGTACCAGTTGGATCGATTGTTGACGTGACGTTTATTGCCTCGCGCGAAACTTCAGTTGAAGAAGTAAATAAGATTATGAAAGAAGCTGCTGAGTCTAAGGCCTGGCAAAAATTATTTGCAGTTACTGAAGAACCAGTTGTATCATCCGATATTATTGGAGCACGGTACGCTTCGATAGCTGACTTAGCCTTTACTCGAGTAGTGGGTGGTAATCTTGTAAAGGTTTTGGCTTGGTATGATAATGAAACCAGCTACACGCATACACTCGTCGAGCACGTAGCTGCTATCTCAAAATTTCTCAGTCGTAAAGAATCATGAAAATCTATCTAGCCACTGATCATGCCGGGTTTGAATTAAAAAATGTTATTAAGGAACATCTAGAAAAAACCGGCTTATATGAGGTGGAAGATTGTGGAGCGTTTACACATGAACCACTCGATGATTATCCTGATTATATAAGTGAAGCAGCTAAAAAAGTTTCTTGCAGCCCAACAGATTCTCGAGCAATAATTTTTGGTGGATCCGGGCAAGGTGAAGCAATGTTAGCTAATCGGTATAAAAATGTCCGAGCTGCTGTGTACTACGGCGGTCCAAAAGAAATCGTCACCCTTTCTCGTGAACATAACGATAGTAATATTTTTTCGCTCGGCGCCCGATTTGTCTCTCACTCTGAAGCGATAGAAGTTGTTGATGTATGGCTTGAAACTGGATTTTTGTCTGACGATAAATATATCAGACGTGTTAAGAAGGCTGAGCGTTTATCTGCCCTAAGGTGATAAAATAGCTTTATGGTGTTTAAAAATCATACACAAAGAGGGTTTACGTTGATCGAACTTTTAATTGTGATTATGATTATTGGTGTGTTGGCGGCCGTGGTAATTCCTGCTCTACAAAGAGCTCGAGATAAAGCGGTGGATGCCAAAAGAATAGGTGAGGCCGATGGAGTGCGTAAAGCTTTGGAACAATATTTTAATGAGAATGATGAGTACCCTGATGATGGGGTGAGTAACAACGAAGTATTCTTGAGCACTCTTGATTCAGCATTAGTCCCAGAATTTATACTCGGTATTCCAATAGACCCAGTTTTTGGTGATACTGCCACGGGGTATAAATATTGTGTAACTGATGATTTAGAAAGTTATCATATTAGAATTCACCTAAATGATGATGGGAATGCTAGTACAACAGATTATTGTGGGGTACAAAGAGGAAACGATGCAGTCAGTGCTTGCCCGAATGCTGCCATTGATGATCTATGTTCAGACCGCTTCTAAAAAATATGATTACTAAACAAAAAACACACTTTGGTTTTACTCTCATAGAGTTAATGGTAGTTATTGCTATCATCGGCTTTTTGTCAGCTGTTATTTTAGTATCACTTAACAAAGCAAGAGATAAGGGTGAGAACGCAGAAATGATTCAACAAGTTCGAGAATATATTAATGCTATTCAACTTTCATACGTACCAAATGGCAATATGTTTCCAAATTACGGTTCGTCGGGCGGAGGTAAACAGTTGGGGTGCTTAGTGGTTACCAATGGTTCTAACCAGTGTCATTTTAATACTACTTCTGCCACAGTAGTGGCGTATCCTTCTACGCCAAGGAACGTTATCGGTAATTATATAAAACTGGCCCCAATCAATCCGCCAATCGTTAGCTCTACTGGTAGGATTTTTGATAGTATTAAGTATGGTTCAGAACCAAATGGAAGTTACTTTGTTTTAGAATATCCAATGAAAAACACCACTAATTGTGGTGTACAAGATGCTTCGCAATTTGGTTCTTTGGTAGGAAATATAACTATTTGCCGCTATGTCTCCCGATAATAAAAATCAAAAAGTAGTTGTTGTTCCATCATATCCAGCACCAACGTTTGAAGATTTGGCTGATGTAGCCATTGATATCAGTAGCGTGTCTGATGAGCTTCAGGTTGATATTGTTGATGGTGAATTTGTGGAGGCTATTTCGTGGCCATTTAATCAAACAGACACTGATACTGTTGAGGAGCTCGGTAGGCTTATGGAATTGCCTTCTGGTTTGTCGTTAGAGCTTGATTGCATGGTGTTGGACCCAGTACAGTATCTGGACACTTTTGTTAGACTCGGGGTGGCACGTGTGATAATTCATTTTGGTAGTACTAATTATTATGAAGAGTGTCTGGAACATGCTGCTAATAATGATTACCTCATCGGTCTAGCTCTTTTGCCGAATACTGATTTTACAGAGGTTGCTGGCCTCATTGAAAAATTTGATTATGTCCAAGTAATGGGTATTGCCGAGGTGGGCGCTCAAGGACAACCATTTGATGAACGAGCTTTAGATTTGATTGCCATCATCAGAGCAAATTTTCCTGATAAAGATATTGCAGTCGATGGTGCAGTAAACGCACAGACTATTCCGGCACTAGTAGCTGCTGGAGCCAATCGTCTAGCTCCAGGATCAGCCATCGTGGCAGCAGCTGACAGAGTAGAAGCATATGGAACGTTGTCGTTTTTAGCTAACAATTAACAGTTTGGAGAGCTGAAGTACATTTTTAGTCTGGTATACTGAAAGTCAATATGAAGTACCTTAGTGATGCTGAAGTCCATACGCTCGAACAAAAGGCGAACGAGATTCGTCAGAGCATAATAGAAATGCTCGTTGAAGCTGGAAGTGGACACACAGCTGGTCCGCTCGGCATGGCTGATATATTTACTCTCCTTTACTTTGAGGTAATGCGACACGACCCCAAGAATCCAGATTGGGATGACCGAGACCGATTTGTGTTAAGCAATGGTCACATTTGCCCAGGCCTATATGCCACCTTGGCTCACGCCGGTTATTTTCCGGTCGAAGAACTGTTAACATTACGAAAATTTGGTTCACGCTTGCAAGGACACCCACACCGAACTTCTCTACCAGGAATTGAAACTAGTTCCGGTCCGTTGGGGTCTGGCCTTTCACAGGCAGTCGGAATGGCGTTAGCAGAACGGATGGAAAATCCCTACTCATCTAAATACATATATTGTGTAACCGGCGACGGTGAATTAGATGAGGGTCAAATATGGGAGGCCGCTATGTTGGCCGGTAAAGAAAAACTTCACAATTTAATTGTAATTGTAGATCGCAATGGGATACAAATTGATGGGTATACAAAAAATGTCATGCCCCTTGAGCCACTACGAGAAAAGCTGGAAGCCTTTAACTTTGATGTTCAGGAAGTTGATGGGCATAATATTAGAAGTGTTAACGATGCTATTGGAAAAGCACAAGGAGTATATAGTCAACCATCGATCATAATCGCGCATACGATTCCGAGTAAGGGAGTTGATGTGTTTGAGCGAGATTTTCGCTGGCACGGTAATCCTCCAGGTAAAGGTCCTGAAGACAGAGTGTCACATGAAGATCAGGGTAAAGTTGCTCTTCAAAAACTTCGTTCACTAGCCGGTTCAATAGAGCCAGCTGATATTGCATAAAATATGTTAGCTAATCATTTACAACCAAATCTTCTACAAGAAGAACCGGAAATGGTCCCGAGTCGTAACGGGTACGGCGACGGGCTTAAAGAAGCGGGTGAAAAAAATCGGAACATCGTGGCCTTATCTGCAGATCTCACGGAATCTACTCGGACACATATTTTTGCCGAAGCTTTTCCGGAACGGTTTATTCAAGTTGGTATTGCCGAGCAGAACATGGCCTCAGTCGCTTCTGGTATGGCGGCCATGGGCAAGATTCCGTTTGTAGCTTCATACGCGATGTTTTCACCGGGTAGAAGTTGGGAACAAGTTCGTACAACTATTGCCTACAATGATTCAAATGTAAAAATAATTGGTGCACACGCTGGTGTGTCGGTTGGTCCAGATGGAGCCACTCACCAAGCGCTTGAGGATATTGCACTGATGCGCGTGATTCCTAATATGGTAGTAATAGCGCCATGCGATGTACACGAAGCGCGACGGGCGACACTGGCAGCTGCAGAATATAACGGGCCAGTGTATATACGAGTCGGACGAGAAAAAACCCCAGTCGTTACTACCGTCGGTTCATCATTTGCTATCGGTAAAGCAGAGATCTTTATGAAGAGAAACGAGGCTCATAATAAAAAGGTTGGCATCATTGTTACAGGGACACTAGTACATAATGCTCTGGTAGCCGCTGCCGAATTAAATGAAAAAGGTATTGGCGCTTCCGTTATGAATATGGCGACCATCAAGCCACTTGATACCGAAGCTCTGGAAAAATTTGCCGCCGAACATGATGTGTTGGTAACGGTTGAAGAACATCAAGTAGCTGGTGGGCTGGGTGGTGCGGTGTCTGAACATCTTTCTGAGGTGGCTCCAATCAGAATTGTGAAAGTAGGAGTACACGATCAGTTCGGGCAATCGGGCACAATGGATGAACTCAATGCTCATTATGGAATGGATGTGCCAGCGATTTTGAAAGCGGTGGATAAAGCTTTGGCTTAATTTAAAACATTAATAAAAGAGGCGCGCCCTACGGGCGCGCCTCTTTTATTTTAAGTTTAACTAAATCTTTTCTGGCTTGTAGAAATCAGGAGCCTCACTAAGGTACTTCTGCAATTCATCCATTTTTAGCAATCCTTTTTGGGCTCCAATGTATTGTACGACACTCATAGAATTAATTGGTCCCCACGACAAGGCTTCGGCTGGAGTTTTGCCAAGAGCGATAGCGGCGGTGAAAGTACTCGAGAAAGAATCACCTGCACCAGTACGATCGACTGGTGGCGCTGGGTCTGGGTACATAGGCATGTGCCACGCTTGGTCATCATTATCAACCACATAAGCACCATTTGGTCCATCAGTAACTACTGGCATATTTGGGCCGAGACCTTTGAACTTACGAATTAGTGACGGCACATTTTGGTCATCACTACCTAATATTTCTTGAGCCTCTTCTTTATTACAGAAAAATATTTCTGTGTTTTCGTACACTTCTTTGAGTTTCTCCGGGCCAAGCTTGATTTGGAAGGTTCCTGGTTGAAATACCAATTTAGTATCAGGGTTTTTCTTTACGTACTCAGATATGATGAAGTGATAATCAACCCCGTGTTCACCAATTGAAGAGAAGTAGATGTAGCGTGGTGGCTCTGCAAAGTCTGGAAGAGTATACGGATACTGCTCATGTTTGATTAAGATGGTACGTTCTGGTCCATAACGTAAAACATAGTGGTAGTTGGTAGTTTTACCTTCGTGAATTTTTACATAATCTGTATGTACTCCTTCTTGGCGTAAGGCATCCAGACAATCTTTGCCATTCCTATCATGACCAATGTTGGTCACTAAAGCGGTATTAAGGCCGAGACGGTGAGCAGACACTGCGGCGTTAGGTGAGTTACCAACGGCATTTACTACAGTTACGTCTTTGTACGGCAACTTGCCGCCAAACGGCATATGAAGGGTTTTGCGACCAGTATCCATATCTTGTGATACGTCGGCCTGGTCTTTATCTAGTTCTAAAAAGGCGTCTATTACTATATCGCCTATGGCGACAAAATCGTGTTTTTCGGATGACATATGCTCACAGTATACCAGCCATGACAACCTAGTAAGTATGATAATGTGTAGAGAAACAAATAAGTAGAAAATATATGAAGACACTTCGAGAAACGTTAAGGGAGGCAGAAGAACAGAAAGTGGCGGTCGGTCATTTTAATGTATCAGACTCAACTCAACTGTGGGGGATTTTTCACGCTGCTCAAACATTAAACCTACCAGTTATTATCGGTACCTCAGAGGGCGAGCGTGATTTTGTCGGCCCAAAGCAATTGATCGCGATGGTGCGTAGTATACGTGAAGAATACAACCATCCTATTTATACGAATGCTGACCATACGTACTCATTAGAGCGTGTGAAAGAAGCAATTGATGCTGGTTATGATGCGGTCATTTATGATGGTAATAAAGTGTCTCATGAAGAAAACGTGTCTATCACCAAAGAATGTGTAGCGTATGCTCGAAGTCAGGAACGTGATGTGTTGGTGGAAGCTGAACTCGGTAATATTGGTATGTCGTCAAAATTACTGGATGGAATTCCAGAAGGAGCTGAAATAACCGATGAGATGTTGACACTACCTGAAGATTTAAAACAGTTTGTCGAGAATACTGGGGTGGATTTGATTGCGCCGGCTGTTGGCAATCTACACGGCATGCTCAAAGGTGGTGCAAATCCACGTCTCAACATTGAACGTATTAAAGAGTTACGGGAAGCCGGTGGTATTCCGATGGTGCTTCATGGGGGGTCTGGTATTTCTGATGATGATTTTACTGCGGCCATTGATGCTGGTATTGCCTGCGTTCATATCAATACAGAAATTCGGGTGGCGTATCGTGATGGTATAAAGCAATATATAGATGAAAATCCAGATGAAATTTCTCCATACCGGTACCTCAAAGCCGGCCGAGACACACTCCAAGAAGTAGTAGAAAACCGTTTAAGATTGTTCAATAGACTGTAATCAAACAAATAGCATCTTGCGAAAGAGCCTGTTTATGGTATGGTAGTCGCCGTAACAAACACTTAATATATGACAATTACTTTAACTGTAGAAAAACGTGGAGATAAAGCTGAATCAGCTGATGCTCTACGAAATAAAGGTATATTGCCGGGCGTTGTGTACGGCCCAAAGCAAGAAGCCACCCCATTAGCTATCGATAAAAAAGACTTCGAAAAAGTACTCAAAGAAGCTGGTGAATCAACCATCGTTTCGTTAGAAGGCCTCGGTGCTCCTACGGAAGTACTCATTCATGATGTAGCATTTGATGCACATAAAGGAGGGGTAACTCATGTAGACTTTTATGCTATTGAGCGTGGTAAGGAACTTACAGTGGACGTACCACTAGAATTTATCGGGGAAGCTCCGGTTGAAAAAACAGGCGCTACTGCTAACAAGGTGCTTCATGAAATTGAAGTGACTTGTCGGCCAAGTAATCTGCCGTCTCATATTGACGTAGATATTTCAGTGCTGGTTGATGAAGAATCAGTAATTCATGTAAAAGACCTTATCGTCCCAGAAGGTGTTACGGTAGAAAACGATCCTGAGGACGTGGTAGTAAATGTCTCTGCTGCACGAGAGGAAGAACCTGAAGAAGTGGCGGAGGTAGATATGGACGCTATTGAGGTTGAACAGAAAGGTAAGGACGAAGATGGTGGTTCTGAAGAAGATAAAAAAGAATAGTTAAATAAAAGGATATTTTCAAACGAGGCGACAACACAGGTCGCCTCGTTTCGTTTATTGGGTAAGATTGATATACTAAGGTCGTCATAACATATATGCGGAGTTTTATTTCAGGTTTTTTTATATTGCTATTTTTAGCTATTCCCGTTACATCGGTGTTTGCTCAAGAATCAAAAGAGGCACGCCGTGCTCGACTGGAGGCTGAGCTTCAAGTGGTAGAGAGACAGATTCTCAAGCAGCAGGTTTTGGTAGAAGACAAACGTGAAGAACGTCAGTCATTGGAACGTGATGTGACCATTCTCGATGGGCAAATCACAAAAGCACAATTGGCAATCCAAGCACGCTCACTAGCCATTACCCAGCTTAGCGATCAGATTGGTGAAAAAGAAGTGGTGATTGATATTCTTGAAGAGCGCTTGGACAAACAACGACAATCGTTAGCTGAGCTAGTGCGAAAGACCAATGAGGTAGATGATTTTTCTTTGATTGAAGTACTTTTGAGCAATCAAAGTTTCTCCGATTTCTTTAATGATATGGAGAGTTTCCAAGACTTAAAGTCTTCACTCAACAGTTCTCTTAACGCACTCGAAGAAATTAAAGTAGATACTGAAGGACAAAAGCAAGCCTTGGCCGTTAAACAATCTACTGAAGAAGAGTTGCGACAACTTCAAGAATTAGAAAAAAAAGAAATTGAAGCTCGGGAAAAAGAAAAAGCCCAGATCCTTAATGTCACTAAAGGTGAGGAGGCTGAGTACCAAAAGCTACTCTTGGCCCAGCAAAAAACTGCTTCGCAAATTCGCCAACAACTCTTTGAGCTTCGTGACTCTGGCTCAATTCCGTTTGGGCAAGCTTACGAACTCGCTAAAGTGGCTGGAGCTCGTACCGGAGTGCGTCCAGCTCTCATCATGGGTATCTTGACCCAAGAGACCAAGCTTGGAGAAAACCTTGGTGTACCCGGTGTGTGGACTACCGACATGCATCCGGATCGTGACCAACCAATCTTCTCTGTCATTGCCGCGACAGTTGGTTTTGATCCAAACGCAGTACCAGTTTCCAGAGCGCCAGGCTATGGTTGGGGAGGTGCGATGGGTCCTTCACAGTTTATTCCTTCTACCTGGGCGATTTATGGTGGGTATGTAAAGAACGGTTCTGGTCAATGGGTGTATGATGCCAATCAAGATATTATTCGGGCGATGTTGGGTAAAAGCAGTCCGTCTAATCCTTATGATAATCAAGACGCTTTCTTGGCGACTGCTCTATTGATGCGAGACAACGGTGCCGCAGCCGGTACGTACTACGCTGAGCGGTTGGCCGCTTTGCGTTACTTTGCCGGTTGGGGGAATGCCGAAAATCCTTCCTATGCCTTTTACGGTGATGGGGTAATGGGGCATACTGAGCGGATTCAACAAGAGATTAATATTATCAATAGCTAACACAATTTGAGCTGGCTCGTTTCAAGCAATAAGCTTTCCTTGCCAATATGCTAAGTTTTGGTATAGTGTGGCCCAATAAAAGGTCGCTGACTAAATGTGACTGAATATACATATGAAAACTGATATACACCCAGATAACTATCGAATGGTCATCTTCCACGACAACTCGTGTGGAGAGCGTTTTTTGATTGGTTCTACAATTGAATCAAAAGAAACTGACAAGTGGACAGACGGAAAAGAATACCCACTAGTGACTATGGATGTTTCGAGCGCTTCACACCCATTTTATACTGGACTCGAAAAGGTGATGGATACAGCTGGACGAGTAGAGAAGTTCAAGGCTCGTACTGCTGCAGCCGGAGACCGACGAAAGAAGAAATCATAAACTCACCTCATCTGCTGGTCGCATAGAGGAAAATTTTCTTCACCGTATAACAAATACGACTCATCAAATTTGCCTCTTGCTTCGCGCATCTGAGGCAATTTTATAATTTCTTTAACTTCGCACTTTTAAATTGTATATAGTATATTGCTATCACTTACCCATGGAACACTCAGAAGAAAAACTACAAGAATTTCGCGACAATCAAAAGACGCAGTTTTTGATGACACAGTATGAAGACATGGCAGTCAAGCTTGAGGAAGCTAAATTAATGCTCAATGATGCAGGTATGGCGGAATTAGCCAAAGCTGAAGTGGCTGAGATTCAAACCATGCTCGATAATCAGTATGAAGAAATGGACAGAATTATTGAATCTTCTAAAGAAGAGGAAGCCAAACCTTACGGGGTCACACTGGAAGTCCGGGCAGGAGCGGGCGGTGATGAAGCAGCGTTGTTTGCCGAAGAACTAGCCAACATGTATTTAAAATACGCTGAAGTAAAAGGCTGGCAAACGAGTCGTAATCATGTCTCCAACGCTCCAGTTGGTGGGTATAAAGAAGGTAGTTTTGAAATACTTGGTCCTGGCGTATACGATGCTCTGCGTTACGAAACTGGTGTGCACCGAGTGCAACGAATTCCGGCCACTGAGAAGCAGGGCCGGATTCATACCTCGACTGCTTCAGTCGCTATCTTACCGATGCGAAAAAAACCCAAGATTGAAATTAATATGGGTGATATTGATATGGAGTTTTCACGAGCCGGCGGGGCTGGTGGGCAAAATGTGAATAAAGTAGAAAGCGCCGTGCGGGTGGTGCATCGTCCGACTGGTATTGATGTGCGCTGCGAAACCGATCGTTCTCAGCTTAAGAACCGTATCAAGGCCATGGAGCTGCTGACCGCCAAACTAGAGGCACTGCACGATGAAGAAGAAGCTCGTAAACACGCGGCTGTACGAAAGGATCAAATCGGAACTGGTGACCGTTCAGAAAAAATCCGTACCTACAACTTTCCGCAGAACCGGATTACCGACCACCGTATCAAGGAAACGTGGCACACTATTGACGCTACCCTCGGTGGAGCTCTCGACCCTATAGTAGAAGCGATGCAAAATGCCGCCAGTGAAGGTGTTGCGGAATAAGTACCTGTGTGGTAATATCTGGCCACTTTAAAGCCCTGGTGGCATTTTTTGTTATAAATACATGGAAGAAAAAACAACAACCAATCAACCCCTAATCGAACGCCTGTTTGCGGCTGGTTCTCATTTTGGTTTCCAAAAGAGCCGTCGTCATCCAACCGTCGTACCGTACATCTTTGGTGCAAAGCATGGTACTGATATTTTTGATCTAGAAAAAACTTCAGTTCTTCTCGAAACTGCAAAAGAAGTTATGAAGAAAGCTGGTAGTGAAGGCAAGACTGTGCTTTTTGTAGGTACTAAAGACGAAGCGACAGCGGTCGTTAAAGAAATGGCTGAAAAAGCAGAAATGCCAATGGTAGTCAATCGTTGGATTGGCGGCATGCTCACTAACTTTGGTGAAATTAAGCGTCGCCTTAATCGTTTGGAAGATCTTATCTCACAAGGTGAGTCAGGTGAACTTGAACGAAAATATACCAAAAAAGAACGAGTACTTATTAAACGAGAGATGGAAAAGCTCATGTTTAACTTCGGCGGTATTCGTACGCTAAAGAAAATTCCAGATATGATGGTGGTGGTTGACCCACGACACGATAGTATCGCGGTGACTGAAGCTAAGGATGTAAAAATCCCAGTAGTCGGTATCATGAGCTCGGACACTAATCTTAAATCAGTACATGTACCAGTGGTGGTAAATGACGCTCTGCGCTCAAGCATTAAACTAGCTCTTAGTGAACTAGTAACCGCCTACCAAGAAGGCCGAGCCAGTTACACCCCAGCTCCGGTAGAAGATCGACGGACTCGACGTCCGCAACCACAAACACAACGATAGTCTGTTACTCAGGCTTGGGTTTGTATTTATTTAATATAGTTATATTGTACTTTTAGTATGGAAATTTCAACAACAGACATCAAAGCTTTGCGAGACCAAACTGGTATTTCAGTGATGCAATGCAAGAAGGCTCTGGAAGAAGCCGGTGGTGATATGGATAAAGCTGTCATCATTCTTAAAAAGAAGCGCAGTGAAGCAGCTGACAAAAAGGCTGATCGAACGCTTGGGGCTGGTGCTGTTGGTGTGTACACACACAATACCAATGAAGTTGCCTCAATGGTGGTGTTGGCTTGTGAGACTGATTTTGTGTCTAAGAACGAAGAATTTATTGCCTTAGCTCGTGATATCGCTATGCATGTAGCGGCGACTAATCCAAAGTATATTTCTCGCGAGGAAGTGGACGAGACAGCTATTGCAAAAGCCAAGGAGGTATTTCAAACTGAAATTGCTGACAAGCCAGCTGAGATGCAAGCTAAGATTATGGAAGGTAAAATCAGCTCATACTTCAAGGAGCAGATTCTCTTGGAACAAGATTTTATTAAAAATCCTGAGCAAACTATTGCTGATTTGGTAAGTGGTGCGGTACAAAAATTCGGAGAGAAAGTTTCAATTGAAAAAATTGCTCGTTTGGCTGTAAAATAATCCAATGCCAGCACTTTGGGTAGTAGCTAGTTTTAGTGCCGTTGGGCTCGTGCTCTTGGTGGTTTTGTTTCGGGCCGAAGAAAAGAAAGGTCGTCGAATTGTACTGCGACGAGTACGGGCGGCTTTAGATTTGTTGATTTTGAAAATCCATGGTCTTTTCAGAAAATTGTGGGGGAAAGTAAATGGTAGTTTTGCTCGACAAAGTTTCCATTTCATTATTAATAGTTTTTTGAAATTACTAATAATGATTGTTCGCAGCACAGAATCAGCTTTAAAGAAACTGCAGCGAACCAACCAACAGGTAGCACGCACGACTATTCCTAATGGAGATTCTCATCTGGGTGAAGTGCGGGAACACACTTCAGCGTTTCGAATGTCTCCTGAAGAGAAGAGACAGAAGCGGAGAAAATTGCTTGAATAATAAGGTTGCATTTATTCCTTTTTTTGGTCATAATACCGCGACTTAATTGTCACCTTAGCTCAGCTGGTTAGAGTTGAAATGATTTGGGAAACCATTTCAAAGTTTTGTCTCAAAACCGTTGTAGATAAAGTGACATGAGTCATGAAATTAAATAAAGTAGGACGCCACCTTAGCTCAGCTGGTTAGAGCAACGGTTTTGTAAACCGTAGGTCCTCGGTTCGAATCCGAGAGGTGGCTCAGGGTAAAAAGAACAGCATAAGCTGTTCTTTTTAGTTTCTGGCCTGCGCCAGAAACGTGCCCTGAGCCAGGGCGCAGTCATGTCGCACGGAGCGAAGCGAGTACGACAGACGAGCCGGGGTCGCGAGTACTTACTAGAATTGGAGCTTTGCGAATAATTATAGTTAGTAACTCGTGACGCTCAGGCTTTCTAGTATAAGACTTGCGCCAGAAACGTGCCCTGAGCCAAGGCGGAGCGATGCCGGAGGCAAGCGAGCCGAAGTCGCGGATACTTAATAAAATTAGAGTAAACGAATAATTATATTTAGTAATCTGTGACGCTAAGCAAATACTTGCAATTACGTTATTTCTTTGGTAATTTAGGAATTGGAAGTTCTTCGAACGGTTCTGTTTAAGCAGGCTAAGAGGGATAATAACCCGGACTGATAGCTAAGACCAGTCACACACACCATGCAGTGCACTAAAGCATGGGTGTAATCGTGAGGCCATTAGGCCATTTCTGTGGTTGGATACACGAGTCGAAGCTTCGGGTGCGTGTCTTACATGCGTGACGCAAAGCGCATGATGTGAATACGGATGATTGCTTGCAAGACATCTGTACTACCTAAGGTGATTAAGAAAGCACGCGGCTTTCGAGGTTGCACTAGAAGACATTAGCGCGATAGGGGTTCTTCCACGCCCAGCAACTTCGGTTGCTGGGCTTTTCTTTTTTATCTTTTTTATAAAATATTAACTTAAGTTGAAAACACCACACTTTTAACCCACGAAACTGGTTATATACCAGCTTTTTTTATTGGTAAATCAGCGTTATACTCAACTTTACGCCTTTATGGAGGAGGATTCGCATTTACTAGAATACGCGCGCCGACCTGATTTTAAGGTTGGTCGAGCGACTGAGCTCTCGGGTAAAAACCGAGCCTTTTATCGTATGATGGAAATCCTACCTGGAGTGGCTTCTTGGGCGACTCTGATTGGGGTTATTCTCCTGTCTATTTATGCCCCCTTTGTGGCTGCGTACTTTGTTATCGCGTTTGCTATCTACTGGCTTCTTAAGACCGCTTTCCTGACTTTCCATCTCCGTTACAACTGGAAGCGGATGCGACATCACATGAAGCTTGATTGGGGACAAATGATTGAGCGCTTTGAATATGGTCACTTATACCATATGGTGATTTTGCCGTACTATAAAGAACCCGAGTCAGTTATAGACGCCACTCTTACTTCTTTGGCCCACTCTAATTACGACAAAAAAAGTCTGATAGTGGTTTTGGCGTCTGAAGAACGAGCTGGAGAAGAAGCTCAACAAATCGCTAAGACCATGAAACATAAATGGAATGATACCTTTGGTTCGTTCCTAGTGACTACTCATCCTCAAGATGTTCCGGGCGAAATGGCTGGTAAAGGTTCCAATGCTACGTACGCGGCCGAGCAAGCTAGAAAGGAGGTGCTTGATCCGCATGGTATTCGTTACAATCACACTCTGGTTTCTATTTTTGATATCGACACTGTTTTGTACCCAGATTATTTCAACTGTTTGGTCTGGCACTTTATGACTGCCGAGCGTCCACTCAAAAGTTCGTTCCAACCAGTACCTGTGTTCAACAACAACATTTGGGAAGCACCAGCCATCGCTCGAGTGGTAGCGATGAGTAGTACGTTTTGGGAGATGGTGCAACAAGAGCGTCCGGAACGGATGGCCACCTTTTCATCGCACTCAGTGAGTTTCCAAGCGTTGTACGAAGTAGGGTATTGGCAGAGCAATATGGTGAGTGAAGATTCTCGTATTTACTGGAACCTTCTTTTGGCCAATAATGGCGAATACGACGTGATTCCGCTTTCATACCCAGTGTCTATGGATGCCAACGCGGCTCCAACTCTGTGGGGTACGGTCAAAAATATTTACCGTCAGCATCGTCGTTGGACCTATGGAGTCGAGAACTTTGTATACATTGTGTATCACTTCACCAAGAACAAAAAAATCCCATTGCGTCGCCGAATAGCTATTACACTTCAGCAAGCAGAAGGGTACTGGAGTTTAGTGACCAATCCAATCATGCTTTTTATTTTAGGATGGGCTCCAATCTTTCTTGGTAGTCAGGAATTTCATCAAACCGTATTGTCGTATAATTTACCAATCATGGTTCGTGATCTTTTGACACTTGCTATGTTTGGTTTGGTAGTGTCTTCGATTATTTCACTCACCCTTATTCCACCTCGACCAAACCATAAAAGTCGTTTCATTTATTTGGTTATGGCATTGCAATGGATTTTGGTGCCAGTGACCATGATTATCTTCAGTGCCATTCCGGGACTTGATGCTCAAACCAGACTGATGTTTGGTAAATATATGGGCTTCTGGGTAACGCCAAAAGCTAGAATAGATAGTAAATAATATGCCAGCTGAACCACAGATAAAACCATTAGCATACAAGAAACGAAAATGGTTTTTTCGAGTGCTTATCTTGACCTTTGCGGTCATTATGCCGTTGGTGGTTTTTTATGCGACCGGCTACCGTTTTGATTTTTCCAAAGTATCTCCAAACATTATCAGTACTGGAGGAATGTATATTAGTGTGCCCGTTGATGGTGCTGATATTTATATAAATGAAGAGCTGGTACGGGATATTCGAGTATTTCGCAGAGCCTCGTATATCGAAAATTTAAACGCAGGTATTCATCGGGTGCACGTACAAAGCGAAGGTTTACAAACGTGGGTGAAGGAGCTTCCGGTGCAATCACATATTGTGACTGAGGTTCAGTCATTTAATATGCCTGCCGTTCCCCAAATACGACTTATTGGAGGTTGGATCTCTGGAACAGGTAGACAAGTGTTTCCGAAGGTGGCCACCACCACTATTGCTCAAAAGTTTTCGTTCGCCTCAACCACTGAACAAGTGCTTGCCTCCACCACTATTGCTACCAGTACACTAACTGCTAATCAGGAGTATGATTTTGTTCGGTCACTTTTCGGTACCAGTACGGAGAGTGAAACGTTGGTCGATAGAGTGGTTCAGGAAGTTAATAATGCCTTTGTGTTTACGGAAGGTGCTACTAGTACGGCCACAGCTACACCAACAACGACAGTTATCAATCGAGACATGAAGCTGTATGAAGATAACGGTGAAGTATATGCTTCTTGGCTGGGTAGAGAGAGTGATATCCCGTATTACTTCTGTGTAAATTACCAGGCAGCTTCAAGCACTGTCAGTCAGTATGGTGAACATGTGTACGAGGGGGTGGCTACCGTATTAGCTACTATGCCGATTACTGAAACTCAGAATATTTCCGGTAGAATTTGCCGTGATACTATTCGGATTGATAGAAAAGGCAAAGAGGTAAAAATGTTTGATTTCTTTCCTAACAGTACTGATTTAGTGTTGCTCCTCTTAGACGATGGTTTATACGTAACCGAGATAGACGATCGGGCGTGGCAAAATGTACAGTTACTATATCCAGGAACAGATATCGACGTTCGGGTTTCGAGTGGTCGAATTTATGTTAAAGATGATGTTTATCTAATGGAGGTGTTTACTGAGCTGGCGGTCCAACAATAATTTGTTAGTATAGGTTTTTATGTCAGCCGAAATACCAAAAGGACACAAACATCCGCTTACGCGTATGATTGCCGAAATCAATGCTATTTTTGCGGAGATTGGTTTTGTGTTTGCGGAAGGTCCAGAAGTTGAAACCGAACACTATAATTTTGATCGGCTGAACGTACCGAAAGATCATCCAAGCCGGGATATGCAGGATACATTTTGGTTTAAGGATAAAGATGTATCTGAGCCAACGGTTCTCCGGACTCACACTTCTCCGGTGCAGGCTCGGTACATGGAAAGCCACGAGCCACCAATTCGCGTGATTGTGCCCGGTAAAGCCTTTCGAAACGAAGCTACTGATGCTACCCACGAAGCCCAGTTTCATCAACTGGAAGGTCTGTATGTCGACAAAGGAGTAAACATGGGACACCTCAAAGGTACTATAGAATATTTTTTTGAAAAATTTTTAGGCGGTGACGTAGAAATCCGTTTCCGGCCTGGCTATTTTCCGTTTGTAGAGCCGGGAGTAGAGGTAGATATGAAATTGCTCTCAGGTGATTCAAAATTGGTTGGAAAATGGATAGAGATAATGGGAGCCGGTATGGTTCACCCCAATGTGCTGTCCGGTTCAGGAATTGACCCCAAAGAATATTCAGGGTTTGCCTTTGGAATGGGTATTGATCGCTTGGCCGTGATGAAATACGGCATCAATGACATCCGTGATTTGTACACTGGTGACTTACGTTTCGTAAGCCAGTTTTAATTTTTGATATGAAAGTTTCTTACAATTGGTTAAAAGAATATACTGGTGACACGACTAAAAATGTTGAAGAGGCAGCGGCTCTTTTAGGTGTACATTCTTTTGAAATTGATGGACTGGAGGTAGGGAAGGATGATTCAGTAATTGATATCGATGTCACTCCGAATCGCGCTTCAGATTGTCTGTGTCATCGCGGTATTGCTCATGAACTAGCCGCTATCACTAATGTGCCTCTTGTTATAGATTCTTTGGCAGAGACACCCCATCTGACCAGCACAAATGTAATCGAAGTAGATATTGAGGACAGCAAAGCGTGTCCGCGCTTTACGGCGTCTCTCATTACCGGAATAGAAATAAAAGAATCACCAGACTGGCTGAAAGATCGTCTCAGGACTATCGGTCAACGACCAATTAACAATATTGTCGATGCTACCAATTATGTCATGTTTGCTATGGGGCAGCCGCTGCATGCCTACGATGCTGATTTGTTTCCACAAGTAAATGGTACGTGGCGTTTTGGTGTGCGATACGCCACTGAAGGCGAGAGTGTGAGTTTGATTGCTGAAGGTGGTAAGGAGGAAGATAGAATTGTGGAACTGACCGGGACTGAACTTTTGATTGTCGATAAGTCTTCAAATACACCAATTGGTTTGGCGGGGGTGAAAGGCGGGCGGTTTGCGGGTGTACACGTTGGTACGACTAAAGTAATCATCGAGGCAGCTCATTTCCATCCGACCATCACCCGCAAAACCGCCCGCCGCCTCGGCATCGTCATCGACGCCAGTAAGCGTTTTGAAAACGAACCGCCGCGTGAGTTGCCGCCGTACGCCCAGAGCGACATAATCAAACTAATTTTGGATATTGCTGGTGGGGTCTATGAAGGAACTCATGATACGTATTTAGAAAAACAGTTGGAAACAAAAGTAGAAATTTCTCCCACTCGAGTTAATGCTCTCTTAGGTTTAGCTTTAGAAACAGACGAAATGCTAGACATACTGAAACGTCTGGGCTGTCATACAGAGCTGTCAGGTGAGAATATTATTTCGACTGGTCCGTTTGAACGAACTGATCTTAAAATAGAAGAAGACTACATAGAAGAAATAGGTCGTATTCATGGGTATTCTGATATCAAATCAGTCCTGCCTGAGATTGTTCCACTTACTGAAATAAACAAACGTCATTATTACTCTGAAATTATTCGCGATATTTTAGTAAAAGCCGGATTTTCAGAAGTGATAACTTCTTCGTTTCGCAATAAGGACATGGTTCAGCTCATGAATGCCTTAGCGAGTGATAAGAGTTATATGCGTTCCAGTCTCAGTAATAGTATCGCTGAAGTTCTGGATAAAAACGCTGGCTTCACCGATTTGCTGGGTACCGTCGACACGAGGGTATTTGAAATCGGTACAGTTTTTACACCAAAAGACGGCGGAAACATAACCGAACACGTATCACTAGCAATCGGGATTCGTCTTAAGCAAGCTGGCTACTCTGGTAAAGAAGACCGACCATTAGATGAGGTATTACGTCTTTTGAGTCAAAAGCTCGGAGTGCCGTTTGGAGCAATTGCCCAAGGTGGGGAAAAGAAAGTCACAGAGGAAGGAAAAGTGTTTGTATACAAACAGGGTGTGGTAGAAATTAATCTAACGGAACTTCTACGATCATTGCCTGACCCGAAAGAATACGAGTCAGTAGAAGTGGGGGAAGAAATTGTCTATAAACCTTTTTCAGTGTATCCAGCTATGAGTCGAGACATTGCCTTGTGGACTACCGATGGGACAACAGCGGCCGCTGTCGAAAAAGTATTAAATGAAAATGCTGGTGAATTGCGTGTACGTACCACTCTCTTTGATGAATTTACCAAAGACGGTAAAACATCGTTTGCGTTTCGACTGGTGTTTCAAGCGTATGACCGAACTCTGACCGACACTGAAGTTAATGACATTATGAAAAAAATAAACGCCGCAGTTGCGGCGCTTAAATGGGAAGTTAGATAGTGCCGGGGGCACTATCTAAAGGGTTGCCAGCTGCGCAGCAGCGACAACCCGTACAGCTCCTGTAAGGAGAGGTAGTGCCGGGTAAAGCTAAGTAACTTGTTGAAATTTCGTCACTGTCAGAGTAATAGTTGGGTCATGAAATTGAGACATGCTAACAATTTCTTGCATAAGTTTCTCTGTGTATAAAACAGGGAACCTTGAAAATTCAATACAGTAGTCAACCCCAGACTTTTCAAGCTTACAGGAGTAGCCTTCTGTGCCTTCGTCGGTTACGGCATAAATGGCATATAGTATTTGCGATGGCATCTTTTCCTCCATTTCTATCTACCCGAAATCTATCACTCAGTACTAAAATATACAAGGATATAGCAGCCTAAAACACCCTCTAATTACACCCCAAAATCGCTAATTTTCCACAGGATTTTAGCCGTATTTACTGCTATAATAGAGGTAATTATGGCAACCATAAATGAATGAATGAGCGCAAGCGATTATCGTGAATTTAGATCCCAATTTCTTTAAATTCCTAAAAGAAATTGCTGGATCAACTGGTCCAGATTAATGAATAATTTATTTACTAAACACATGCCCGAAAAAAAACCTACAACCAAAAAAGCCGCCCCCAAAGCGGCTAAACCAAAGGGGTATGATGCTTCGTCCATTTCGGTTCTAGAAGGTCTAGAGCCGGTGCGCAAGCGACCAGGTATGTATATTGGTACCACTGGCCCGGAAGGTCTTCACCACATGATCTGGGAGATTTTTGATAACTCACGTGACGAAGCGATGGGTGGTTTTGCTAATCGGGTAGAAGTGGTTTTGTTACCCGATAATTATGTTCGGGTGGTAGATAATGGTCGTGGTATTCCTGTCGACTTACACAAGCAAACCAAACGCTCAGCCTTGGAAACGATTATGTGTACGCTCCATGCCGGTGGTAAGTTTGGAGGAGATGAGTCAGGGTATAAAGTGTCTGGTGGTCTTCATGGAGTAGGAGTATCAGTAGTAAATGCCCTTTCAACGCATACACGAGTAGATGTGCATAAAGACGGCGGACACTACATGCAAGAGTACAATATTGGAAAAGCCAAAGCTAAGGTCAAGAAATTACGCAGCACCAAGTTTCAGGGTACGATTGTAAACTTCCAAGCTGACCCAACAATTTTTCCAGAAATTAAATACGAATGGAAAAAAATAGTGACCCACCTTCGTCAACAAGCTTATTTGGTAAAAGGGATGCGACTGACCGTTATTGACGCGCGAGCGAGCGAAGAAAAACTAGATCCAAAATCTCTTGAAGATGATATTTACTTGGCTGATCGCAATCTCGAGGTCCCGCATGAAACGTTCTACTTTGAGGGTGGACTTAAGTCTCTTGTGGCCTTCAACAACCACTATCAAAAACCTGTTCATAAAAATATTTTTTACGTTGAGAAAAATGATGTGGACACGATGGTGTTGTCAGTTGAAGTAGCGTTGCAGTATGTAGATGATATTTCGGCGCGTATCTCAGCGTTTGCCAACAACATCTATAACCCAGAGCATGGTACCCATATCACTGGTTTTAAGACGGCTCTGACCCGAACCCTCAACAACTACGCCAAGAAGAATAATTTCTTCTCAGTCAAAGATAAAGATCCTAGTTTTACCGGAGATGATGTGCTCGAAGGTATCACGGCAGTGGTATCGGTAAAGATGCCCGAGATACAGTTTGAAGGACAGACCAAAGGGAAGCTTGGTTCAGTAGAAGCGCGTGGGGCCGTGGAGTCAGTGTTTGGTGAAGCTTTTGCGGCATATCTTGAAGAGAATCCTGATGATGCTAAAGCTATCATTAACAAGGTTATTATTGCCGTAAAGGCTCGTAAAGCAGCGAAGGCCGCTAAAGATAGTGTGTTGCGTAAAGGGGCGCTTGATGGTATGACCCTGCCTGGTAAGCTAGCTGACTGTCAGAGTAAGAAAGCAGAAGATTCTGAGCTGTTTGTAGTAGAGGGAGACTCAGCTGGAGGTTCAGCTAAGATGGGTCGTGACCGCAAGACGCAAGCTATCTTGCCATTGCGGGGAAAAATTCTTAACGTTGAACGAGCCCGTATCGATCGCATGCTCGCTAGTGAGCAGATTAAGAACTTGGTGGTGGCCCTCGGAACCGCGATTGGGGATGTATTTGATATTGAAAAACTTCGCTACCATAAATTGATTATTGCGACTGACGCCGACGTGGACGGAGCTCATATCCGCACGTTACTCCTGACGCTATTCTATCGATACTTCCGACCAATCATTGATGGTGGCTTCTTGTACATTGCTCAACCACCATTGTATAAAATCCAGAAAGGGAAGGATGTGCGCTACGCGTATGATGACGCTGAAAAAGCACGTATTCTTAAAGATATGGGCGAAGAGGTGATTGATGAAAATGAAATCGATGACAGTGAAGAGGATGAAATAGTTGAAGAGGGAGAAGGGGAGGAGGTGGCTACTAAAAAATCTTCAAAGGTTAAAATCCAACGCTACAAAGGTCTGGGTGAGATGAATGCCGATGAGCTCTGGGAAACCACTATGAATCCTGAGAATCGTGTTCTCAAACAAGTAAATGTTGAAGATGCAGTTGAGGCTGATAAAGTATTCGATATCTTGATGGGAACGGATGTGGCTAGTCGTAAATCCTTTATTCAAAGCAACGCTCACCTCGCTAATTTAGACGTCTAAGCGCCATTTTTGGCGATTAGCTTCAGGAATTTTCAAAAATTCTCAGTCACGGTAGCGACCTACCGCTTCCTCGCATTTTCTCAATTCCTTCGCTACTCATCCAAAAATGAAGCTTAGATAAAATTTAACCCCGCGCGGAATTCCGCGCGGGGTTTTGGTTTAAAGAAGAGGTACGTCTTGCCAGACATGATAGCCTAGCGTACCTCTACCAATGACTTCAATAGGAATTTGATTACCATTGGAATCAAAACCCACAAACACAACTGGCTCTGGTCTTTCGAGTACTCGCACTTGTCCTACAGAAGGAAGGCGAGAGACTTCAGATACACCACCATCTACCCAGCCGATGTAAAATCTTGCTTGCGGGTTGTTCCGCGGCTGTAAAACTAGGTAATGGTTCCAACCAAACGGAGGTGGCAAATGGCGTTTGAGACCACCGGCTGAAGGAGAGTTTTTGTTCCCTTCGCTTAAAACGGCTATTGATTCGTCGTAGTCAAAATTACCTTTCCAATTATTCCAGTAATGAGTTCGTTGAGTAGACTCCTGTGGGTGACCAGCGATGATCATGATGAATTTCATTATTGGAATCATCAGGAGATCAGCTAGCTTTTCGTACCAACGCAGTGGCTGGATGTGAACCTTGGCCATGGAGACCTCCCTTCTTTGCTAACTATATTTTACAATAAATAAAAATTATGTCAAACAAAAGCGGCGGCCCGCAGGGCCGCCGCTTTTGTCTTAAATAGTTTTGGAAAAATTAATTGGTCACAGTGACCGACCAAGAGAAGTCATTGTTTGTGGTATTGCGATCATTAGCTACTTTTACGTCGCCTTTAATTGATTTTGTACCAGTATCAGTGGTATCAAAACCAAGAACGATAGTGGCAGTTTCGTTTGGTTTAAGACCGACTTGCTTTGGAGACTCGTACGTAGAACCATTTGGCATATCTACTTCATATGTCCAGTCAGCAGATGTCTTGGTACCGATGTTAGTTACAGAGAATTTCAGTGCACCACGAGTATCATTGTCGATAGTGGCCCGAGGAGTGAAAATATTGTTACTACTTAATTCACCGACACCAAGATACGTGGCTTTCAGGTCCACAAACCCGTTTGGGTTTGATTTAGGTAGCTCGTAGGTGAATTGATATTGCGGTTTTGGGGCTGGAGCTGGTGTGCTTGGTGTTGTAACCACTGGTTTGTTTGGAACTGGTGTTTCTGTTTCAGAAACAACCACTTCTTCATTGTTGTCGTTTTTGTCGTCTTCGACACCAGCCACAATACCTCCTTGGGGAATAGTAGCGTTTACTACGGTGAACTTATCAGAATCAGCCACTGCAATTTCTCGTGCACCTTCATCAGTAAAGGTTACGGTATAAGAAACATCAATAAACCGCAGGGTGTCAGACTTTACTTGTAGTTGAGTTTCACCTTTACCAGAAAGAGGGAAAGGTTGACCACAGGCAGCCGGAACCATAGAGCCATCCTTACTCTGTACTAGGACATCAACTCCATCAGTACATTCATACATAAAGCGGTATTCACCAGGACGATCTACTGTACTCCAACGAAGAGCGAACGTTTCAGCGTTGTTAACAACTGATTTACTAGTAACAACTGTGATTTCGTCAGTACTTGGCTTTCCGTAGACACTCTCTGATAAAGAGGCTAGGGAACTAAAAGCACTTGGAGCTAACTGCACTACTTGTACAGCCAGCCATACTCCTAAAACGATAGTGGCGGTGAAGCCAATTATTGCTAATGTCTTGATGGCGCTATCTTTACGCTGATTATTTTCTCCGTTCATAATGGCAGGATATTACCATGGTTGATAAATTTGTCAATACACCTCTGTGACCATCAATGCTATAACATCTTTACGAACAGACAATATGGTTAAGTATTGACATTATATTTATATAATGTATAATTGCGCTCACTATATGATCACATTTGAACAGATTTATATCAATATTTCTCGCCACAAAATGGCTTTTTTTGGGGTTTTTTTCCTGGTTTCTCTGGTGACATATGCTATTTTGTTTGCCTTAGATTTCTACCCAGAACCAAAAACTGAAGAAGTAACAAAAGAAATAGTTTCTGAGGTTACGTCTCTCGGATACTTACACGATGTACAAACTGATACTGAGAAACAACCAGTTGAAACAAAAGACATTGTTCCGGTTGGTGATGAATTACCAGCTCGAATCATTATTCCTAAAAGCGACATTGATATAACAGTATTAAATCCAGAATCATTAGATTTAAATGATTTAGATACTGCTCTGTTAGAAGGTGTGGTCCGACACCCACAGTCAGCAGATTTTGCTGATGAAGGGAATATTCTTATATTTGGACATTCCAGCTACTTACCAACTGTATTTAACAAAAATTTTCAGGCCTTCAACGGCATACAAAATTTATTGTGGGGTGATGAAATTACTTTAGTTTCTCAAGATGGAATCGAATACAAGTATCGAGTAAACCGCGTATACAAGGTAAAGGCGAGCGAAACCATTATTGATAATGCTCGTGGTACAGCCAAGCTCACGATTGTGACGTGCAACAGCTTTGGTTCAAAGGATGACAGGTTTATTGTTGAAGCTTTGTTAGTTGAGAAAAATACCTAAGGATTGTGCGGGCTGATTTGTGGCTAGGGAAAGCCACAAATCAGCCCGCACAATAATGTGTAGGTATGATAGCTCTTTGAGAAGGAGGGGCGTCAAATGCTCACTACATTGCGATTTCTGGCGCTTTTCGCGCTTTTCGGTATTACCGCCTGTGTGGCAACTGAGCCACATGGTGCACCACCAGCTTATCCGCCAGAGGTAAGACAGAGCACAGCCGGTGGTGTGGTTGTGATTGAATTGACTGACATCAATGGCACACGATTGAGCTCAAATACTCACCGGTGTGATGTCTACGTCGGCATTCCAAACTCGCTTAACTGGCAATATGCTTTCGGCAGTTTTACGCCGAATAGGCGAGAGCTTCGGCTCAACTCACGTCAGTGGGAGATCGCCCGTAGCGAAACAAGGTTGGTGGCCACTTTCGAAGTGACTCAGTCTTATGGCCGACGTTACGAACAGCGTGAATTCACGATGTGGTTTGCTCCGGGAACCAACTACGCAGAAGTACAAGTCCGTTTGCCGGCGTGGTGTCGCCGCCCGTTAAATCGTGGGAGGTACAACCCCTACGATGATTTTCACATCGATGGGAAGTTCCCGTACGAACGGGAACAGCCTGATTGGTGATATTGAAAACAGGGAAGTGGCGCGGGACTTCATCCCGCGCCGACCCTAATATTAGCTATACTTAAAACATTGACATTTTTCAATAAATGGTGTAAAATAAAAATAAGTGTAGCTCTCCAGTTTTTTAAAATAATTAAATTAAAGTAACAAATTCGCTCGTGTTTTGAGCTGTCTTTTTTGTAATCAAAGAGTATATTACAAAGCAGAAAGCTCGCCGCACATGAAGTGCGCAGCCTCCGCGGCCGCGTACTGCGGAGGGAGAAATTTGAACATTCACACAACAAAGAAAGGGTACGTCATGCGTATCAAAAATTCACTTTCGATTCTGGCCTTGTTGCTGGTTGTCCTGGCTGGCTGTGCGGAAAGCACAACTGCCCACAAGTCCGCTCCGGTCTATTCCGGCGGCGGTTCTTCTGGGGGTAACCCCTATGGAGGGCTCCAAGACACCCGACCTGACGGCAACGTTGGGGGTTTGGTGTCCGGAGGGAACGTTGTGACCCGACCCAATGAGGTCGGGCCTGTTGCCGATGACAACGTCTCAACCCCCCCGGGAAAGATTACGAGCCCGGTTACTGGTGCTGGCGGAGGTTCTTCCTCCACCGGAACAACCGGTGGTGGGGCTGGTGGTGCTGGCCCGACCAATCCAGGGGGGACCAATACCGGAACAACTGGCGGCGGCTCACCTACGAGCACCGACGCTGGCAACAGCAACAGTTTTGGTCCCATAAGCAGTTAGGAGTTCGCAATGAATTTTCGTTTCGTAGCGTTGGCGTTGGGTTTTGTGTTTGCTGGCAGCTCTGTGATGGCATGCAGCGAATACAAGGTCAGCGATTGTCCGCCGAATCCGATTCCGGCGGTAGTCAAGTTCAAAGGTGAACAGACAATTCCTAAACCCATCACGGTCTGGGTATGTCACCCATATTGGGATCGCCTCAATGGTGACCCTGCCAAGGGAGAACGGTGGTGGGGACCTACCATGAAGTACCAAAGGACCGGCTGGAAAAAAGACCTTCAGCCGATTCTGACCAGGTGTAAGAAGTTCTCGGTTCGTGCTGGGACATCTATCACCACCCTGGCTTCGTGCCTGGAAGGTCGGGAAATCTCGACTGGCCCCATGACTGTTTCGGGAACCTACCTGATGGGGCTCCCTCGCCCACCCAAGGGCGACCCGAAGTCAGGCTTGTTCTTGGGTTCATGATCTTTGGAGAGTGCCAGCGCTTTGCGTTGGCACTCACCACTATTTTTATTTCTAATATTCTTGCGTACGGGTGTAGGTGAGAATATTACGAGTTAGAAATTATATATGAGTAAAATTAATAATGTATTTAAAACTTTTGCTATAGCTTCGCTGTTATTGGTAGTTGGGTTTTTGGTAGTACAAACTGTTTCTGTACCACAAATTGCTTCTGCGTATGGTGATAGTGGCTGTGGCGACTGTGGCGGTGGCACCCCTGGTGGTGACACGGGCGGCGGTAGTTCTTCAAATCCCCCAAGTTGTAGTATTGATGCAGACATTACTTCAGTTGTAGCTGGTGGTAAGTATGTAATTACATGGAAGGGTACACCAACAAACGCGACGTTTAAAGTGAATAATTCATTGGTTAAAGCTAATGATTCTGCAACCTACACATTTGATGTGGGAAACGAATACGAGCGATACGTTATTTACGGTGTAAATAGCGATGGTGAATGTGCTGATGAGGTCATTGTGTACCAAAAGACACAGGCTCCTATCTGTGATATTAGTGCTAACGTGACTTCGGTCAACGAAGGTGGCCAATACACTATTTCGTGGAATGGAACTCCAGCGGCTGCTTCATTTAAAATTAATGGTTCTCCAGTAACTGATTCTGGATCAAAGACCTTTACATTTGTTGGTCCAAATCAGGACAAGTTCACTATGACCGGTAGTAATGGTTCGGCAACGTGTCAAAAAGAAGTAGTGGTCACAAAAAAGGTTGTTACCACTCCTGATCCAGTTTGTACACTCAGTGCGGCACCGAAAACTATCGAGAAAGGACAGAGCTCTGTGCTTACGTGGACAACCGATAATGCTACTCAAGTGGCGATCGATAAAGGAATTGGTGTTGTTACGAATCTTGATGGTTCAACCACGATTTCTCCAACCGAGACCACTACCTACACCCTTACTGCCAGTGATGGCAAAAAACAAGTACAGTGCCCAGTAACTATTACAGTAACTGAAAAGCCAGTAGAAAAAGAATGTAAGCTACAAATTACCAAGTCGGTAAACAAAGCTACAGCTAAGATTGGTGAGCAACTTACTTATACTATTAGCGTAAAGAATGTTGGAACGGGTGACTGTACCGGTGGCGGTGTGAAGATTATAGATGTTCATGATACTGGACTTCAGTATGTTTCAGAAACACACTCAGACAATCTAAGTGCTGGGTACAACTCTGAAGCACTATATACTGAAAGTTCAAAGACACTTCGTTGGAATGGTCACACGCTGACACCTGGAGAAACAGGAACTATTACTTGGATTGGAAAAATCAAAGAGCGTGAACAGTGCGGTAACTTTGAAATTTTAAACAAAGCTAAAACTACTGCTAAGGAATTAAACAATTTTGAAACTTGGGTAACGAGTAACCAAGTAGAGACTTTGGTGGAAAATAAGTGTGATGAAACACAACCATCATGTGAAATGACTGGTAATCCAAAGACTATCAAGAAAGGTGAATCGAGTACGCTAACGTGGAGCTCAACTAAAGTAACCGAAGCGAGTATTGATCAAGGTGTTGGGGTGGTAAATCTAAGTGGTTCAAAGGTGGTTTCACCAGCGACAACCACTACGTACACCTTTGAAGGTAAGTTTGGTGGTGAAGACTACCTGTACTGTCCCGTTACTATAACTGTAACAGAAGAACCCCAACCAGAAGCTCCAACGTGCGACAGCTTCTCTGCTACGCCGAACAGCTTTAATAACGGAGTTGGTGGCGGTGTGACTCTAACGTGGACTACTACTAACGCAGACAGCGTTACTATTGACCACGGAGTTGGCACGGTACCGGTTGATGGTTCGACCGGAACTTCAGTCACTGATGACACTACATTCACTCTTACTGCTGTAAAAGGTGATACGTCTGTTTCTTGTCCAGTTACTGTAACTGTAACAGACCCAGAAACACCAACCCTCTCATGTGATTCATTTTCAGCTTCACCATCTTCACTTCCACGAGGTGGCGGTAATACAGTCCTTACTTGGACTACTACTGGTGCAACTAACGTATCGATCAATAATGGAGTTGGGACAGTAGCGGTTGATGGAAATGTTTCAGCTAATGTTACAGCTGAGACTACCTACACACTCACTCTCCGAGATGATTTGGGTAATACTAAGACTTGTGACGCAACAGTCTTAGTAGCGACTGGCGGTGGTGGTGGCGGAGGAAGTGTTTCACCACGTTGTGAACTTACTATCTCTGACACCAAAATTAAGTCAGGCGATAAAGTCACTCTCTCTTGGGATAATACTAGTACTAACGATATGGTGCTCGAAGACAATCGTGGCAATGTACTTATCGATACCGAAAAGACTACTAAATACGATGAAGACGAAGGTTCTATTACAGTGAACCCAACGCGTGATACTGAGTACACTATGACTGTGTCTCGAGGAAGTCGTGACCGTGTCTGTCGAGTAAAGGTTGAAATGGATGATGATGTAACTGTTATTTCAACTCGAACTCAGACTCCACAAGTGGCTGGTATCTCACTTACTCAAGTACCATACACTGGATTCGAAGCAGGACCATTCCTCACTTTACTGTTCTATTCATTACTCGCTGTCTGGGCCGCGTTCATCGCATACATGATTGTGGTAAAAGAACAGACAGTAGCGGGAATTTCTCTCAGTGGAAACAAAGTCGTAACAAATAACAATAATGGTGTTTGGGAGGATCTGGTTGACCAAATGCACGATACTCTAGACAAGGATGATACCGGTGTAGTCGCAACCACTGCTGTAGCAGCTACTCCATACATCAGTCCAGTTAAGAATGATGATGGTACACCAGCTAATCTACCAACTGGCGAAGCGCCAATCATGGGCTACAAGTCATTGGTTGAAAACATTGCTCCAGTAGCCGAAGAAGAAGTTGATGCTATGACTGATCTTGAAAATGCCGCTCACCTCAAGCAAGCGTTACTTTCGAGCGATGCTATCAACTACTTCATGGATAATTATTCAGACGCAGAAGCCCGCTTTAAAGCACTTACGAACACTATCGAAAAAGCTAACGGTGAATTCCCGAGCGAGAGTGGTTGGATGGTATTGAACCTAGAACGTGTTCAAGAACTAAATAAAGTTGACGCGACTGCTGAATCTGTACGTTTTGTTCCCGACACCCGAGTCGGAGTGAGCTCACTGGCTGAAGCGATTGTGACTGGTAATGTAGCGGCTGCTTACAGCATGATTGATAATCGTCCGATGTTTGCACTCGCTGATGCGGCTGCCGACCTTGACGCTGTCTACCGAGCCCGAAAGGGAATTGAAGCTGAAGTATCAAGTTTACTTGCTACTAGCTCAGCTCAGTTATCTGATTCGCAAGTTGAATCAATGATTAAAGCGCTCACATCAGCTCTTGATGGGGCATACACTGACGAAGAGTCAGCGGTTAAGATGGCTATTATGAAGGCTGTTAAGATTGCTGGCTAAAGTTTGTAAAATCCACAGCTACTTTGTTGCACTTCACTAAATAAGATTCATCGTACACTTGTACGCCTCATCATATTTAGCTAGTGCGCCGCGTATCTGAAAATTTTCTAAAACTTTAGTCTCTCAGAGATTGCTGTGGTAGTAACTTACTAGAGGCACGAAAAAACCCACCGTTAGGTGGGTTTTTTCGTGCCGTCTACACTTGCCTTACATCTTCTTCGTATCAATCTCGGCGAGCAGATGATTGGCAGCCTCATCGATGGTCATTTCTTTAGATTCTCCATTTCGTGATTCAAGGGTTACTTTTTTATCAGCCACTTCTTTGTCGCCCACGACGATAAAGTAGGGAAGTTTTTCGGTCTTAGCGGTGCGTATTTTCTTACCCATTGATTCGTTGCTGGTATCTATCTCTACTCGCAAGCCAACCCCGTTCATTTCATCAAATACTTTTTGAGCATAGTCATTGTGTGTATCGCTAACTGGAATGATGCGAGCGTGAACTGGTGACAGCCACAGAGGGAAGTTACCGCCATAGTGCTCAATCAAAATACCAAGGAATCGATCCGGTGAACCAATGAGAGCCCGGTGAATCATTACAATTCGCTCTTTCTCACCTTTTTCGTTGATACAAGTCAGATCAAATCGCTCTGGCATACTGAAGTCGAGTTGCACGGTTGAAATTTGCCACTCACGACCAAGCGCGTCAACTGCCATAATATCTATTTTTGGTCCATAGAAAGCAGCTTCACCTTCAGCTTCTTTACTCTGTACGTCCTTTTCGTCTAATAGTTCTCGAAGAATGCCTTGCGAACGTTCCCAAACAGCATCATCGCCCAGGTATTTTTCTTTATTGTTGGGATCGCGTAGTGATAACCGTAACCAATAATCAATACCGTAAGTGGCTAAGGCATCTTGAATTGCATCGAGAATGTTTGATATTTCTTCCCGGATTTGAATTTCACGACAAAAGACATGCCCGTCATCTTGAGCAAAAGCTCGAAGGCGAGTTAGGCCAGAGAGTTCGCCTGGACGTTCGTCGCGGTAGAGGTTGGCGAAGTCTGAATAACGGATAGGAAGGTCACGATAACTGCGGGGTCGTGAAGCGTAGATTTGAGTATGTTGAGGACAATTCATCGGCTTGAGGAACATTTCGTCATCAACGTATTGGGAAGAAACCGACAACATATCTTCTTTGTACTGGTCGTAGTGACCAGAGATTTTAAAGAGTTCGCCCTTGTTTACGTTTGGTGTGTGTACTTCACCAAAGCCGAGGCGATGATTGAGCTTGCGTGAATAATTAATAATATTATTTCGCAATAAATTTCCCTTGGGAGTCCACAGTGGCATACCACTTCCCACTAAATCTGAGAAGACAAACAAATCCATTTCTTTGCCCAACTTTCGGTGGTCACGCTTGCGAGCCTCCTCGCGGTCAGCCTCGTACTTTTCGAGTTCTTCTTTTGAGTCAAACGCTAAGCCATAAATACGAGTAAGCATTGGGTTTTTTTCATCACCACGCCAGTAAGCCCCGGCAATTTTGTCGAGCTTGAAACTGTCAGTGCTTATTTCTTCAGCCGGGTTTTCCGCGTGTCCGCCCCGACAAAGATCAGTAAACTCATTTTTGCCTTCACCAACGGTATAAAGAGTAATGGTCTCGCCCTTATCAGCAATTTCGTTGATGAGCTCAGATTTGTACTGGTTGTCTTTATATATTTCCAATGCTTCTTCCCGACTGACTTCTTTGTGAGAAAAATCTTTCCAATTGCCCAGCATTTTACGCATGTGGGTTTGGATTTTCTTTAAATCTTCCTCACCAGGAGTAGTGCCGCCGGAAAAATCAATGTCGTAGTAAAAGCCGTTGTCGATAGCTGGACCGAGGGTCAGTTTAGCGTGTGGGTAGTCAATCAAAACCGCCGCCGCTAAGAGGTGGGCAAGAGTATGTCTTTTTTGTTCTAAATTTTTGTCCATAGTTTTTATAGAGTCGAACAATTTAATTCCTGTGAGATTCAACGGCTTCGCGCCTGTTGGCGCTGCAGATGTTTCTCTACACAGGAATTAAATTGTTCGATACGTTAATTTATTTTTTGTAATACTTAAAGGTTGCAGTTAAGGGCTGATAAAAATTGTTATTTAGGGAAACATCTGCAGCGCTCGCGCGAAGCCGTTGATTCTAATAACTATTTTTGTCAGCCTGTTATGGTAATAGGATAAAAAATAGCCCAAGTAAATACACGAAAATAATGTACTTACTCGGACGATTTTAGTCGCGGTCCCACCGAGTTTCTGGGCGGTATACCGACCTCAGCACTTCGTTAATCAGATTAGGAGTTTCCTCGCAAAGCTGGCAGTTGGTAAGCGCCACAATCTCTGATACATAAATCCTACCGCGCCAGCTTAGTTTGTCAATAAAAAAATCGCCGGGCCTGTAGGGCCCGGCAATGATTATTAGGATTTGTGTTGTCGGAGCATAGCTCGCAGACATTCAGCTTGATGGGCTGTTGCTTCAGATGTTGTACCATGTCGTTTTTCGTCAATACACTCTTCAGCTTGACGAATCAGACCAGGTCGAGCATTAACTGGTATTTGCTCAATTTTGACACCAACTGCTCGGGCTTCATTTTGTAGAAAAATGTGTGCGTCAGACTCGGGCATGTTGTTCCTCCCTGAACATGTATACCTCTAAACGTAAATTACGCCTCAGCTGGGACGTTGTCAACTTCACTAAGCACAGGTTGGTTGGGGTCGAGGGATTTTACTTTATCTAAGAGTACACTCGGTTCGTCGTTTCTAATACTCAATTTACCCTTAATAGCCACGCATTGTCCTGGCTGTAGTAGTAGTCGGTGGTTTTGATATATCTCCGGGAAAGCCACGGTCTCGATAGTGTCCTTTTGGTCAGCCAGACGAATAAAAGCCATCCGGTCACCTTTTTTCGTTAGTAGTTCTTTGACTGACTCTACCAGACCAGTGGTTACTACCTCGCCTTTAAATCGGACTATTTGGATTTCTTCTTTTTCTTCTACCGCTTTTTTTATTTCCCCGATTGCAGTTCGTTTGGCGGTTTCGGCTTTGAAGGCATCAAGCGGATGACCGGATACGTACACTCCGAGCAATTCTTTTTCCCATAGTAGTTTTTGTTCTTTGGTAGCTGGGTTTGCATCAGGAATTTGGAGAGAATCTTCGGCACTCATTACTGCACCAAAAAGAGAATCTTGACCGGTTTCTTTACCAGCGACATGCTCACGATTGAATTCAAGTAAGTACTCAGTGGCAGCATAGAGTTTGCCGCGTTCTTCAAAACTATCAAACGCTCCGGTCATTACCAACGCTTCGATAGATTTTTTGTTGAGATTTTTGTCGTGGACGCGAGTGAGAAAGTTGGCCAGGGAAGTGTACTCACCGTTAGTTTTACGTTCTTCTACAATCGCGTGCGCAATTCCTTCACCAAAGTTTTTGATAGTAGTAAGTCCAAACCGAATACGATTTTCATTTGGTACTACCGAAAAATCTTCGAATGACTCGTTAATGTCTGGTGGCAACACATCAATCCCCATACGTTCGCACTCATGGATAATTTCGGAAATCTTTTCTGTATCGCCGGCATCAGCGGTGAGTACTGCACTCATGTACTCCACTGGGTAATTAGCCTTCATATAGGCTGTTTGGTAAGCCACCCGGCCATAACTTGCCGCGTGAGCCTTGTTAAACCCATAGCCCTGGAATGGTTCGAAGAGCTGCCAAAGCTTTTCAGCGAACGCTTCAGTTTGTCCGTGTTCAACAATACCTTGGGTTAGTTTGTCTTTCTCAGCGGCCATTACTTCCGGGATCTTTTTACCCATGGCTTTACGAAATTTGTCAGCTTCGAGCCAACTATAGCCAGCCAGTTTTATAGAACTTAATAGCACATCCTCTTGGTACACAATTACCCCGAGTGATTCTTTCAGGTATTCTTCCATACGAGGGTCGGGGTAGGAAATAAGAGTTGGGTTGTGTTTTCGAGCAATGTACTCTGGTATGTTGGCCATTGGACCAGGGCGATAGAGAGCTACCATGGCGTTAATATCGTGGATGCTGGTGGGTTTGAGTTGTTTGAGAAAAGCGGTCATGCCCGTGCCGTTGAGTTGGAATAATCCCATGGTTTCACCCCGAGCGAGCATGTCGAACGTGGTTTTGTCATCGATCGGAATATTTTCAATATCAACTTCTACACCACGAATCTTTTTAACTCGTTTCACTGCGTCAGCCAAAATGGCCAGGTTTTTTATACCAAGAAAGTCAAATTTCAAGAGACCAACACCGTCTTCACCGACGCTATGCATTTCGTACTGTGTGATAAATTTTCCGGTTTTGGAGTCGACTTGAATCGGTACAAATTTATTCAAAGGTTCGGGAGCAATCACGACTCCGGCAGCATGTACACCCACGTGCCGAGCGCGCCCCTCAATCTTTTTTGCCAAATCAATTACTTCACGACTTTCTGGATCTTTCTTATAGAGTTCTTTTAAATCTGGTTCAATCTCGATCGCTTTGTCGATAGTCATCGGGAAGCCTTGCGCGCCGAGCGGAATCAGTTTGGCAATACGATCACCGACCGAGTAGGAGTGACCTAGAGCCCGCGCCACGTCTCGCACGGCGGCGCGCGCCATCATAGTTCCGAAGGTGCCGATCTGCGCTACTTTATCTTCACCATATTTTTGCTTGGCATATTCGATAATTTCATCACGCCGATTATCAGCGTAGTCCATGTCGATGTCCGGCGCCGATGGTCGCTCGGGATTGAGAAAACGCTCGAAGGGGATTTTGTACGCTACCGGATCTACGTTGGTAATTCCGAGCACGTAGGTAGTAAGCGAGCCGGCCACCGAACCACGAATAGTAGTAAGGATTTTTCTTTCGCGAGCTTCTCGTAGCAAGTCTCCCACTACCAAGAAATACTTGGCATAGCCTTTGGCTTTTATAATGCCCAGTTCGTAGTCTAGACGTTCTTTTATTTCCGGATTGTCTAATGATAAACCGCGCCACGCAACACCAGCGTAGGCGGTGTCTCGTAGTTCATCGTCTGGCTCTTTACCACTTTCGATTGTGTAGTCTGGAAACATCCACGCTTCCTGGCCGAGTTTTATTTCAACATTACAAGCTTCGGCAATTTTTACAGTGTTACTAAGGGCTTCGGGGGTGTCGATGAAGCGCTCTTTCATTTGAGCTTGAGTAGTGAAAGAAAAGTCTTCAGAACGTTCTTCACTAGTGTCTACTACTCCACCGCTTTGGATTTTTATCATTACTTCGCGAGCCACAGCGTCATCTTTTGTCATATAGTAGATGTCTTGGGCTGCCACTAATGGAGTTGAGGATTTTTTGGCAATATCAATAATCTTGGTCTGGTTGCTCATGTGTCCGAGTATTTCTGGATGATGAGTGATTTCTAGGTAACAATTTTCACCGTAAGTGGCCCGATACCAATCGAGTGCGGCACCGGCTCGTTCAGTATCATCGTCTTTTAGCCGCTGGGCAACCTCTCCAGCAAAAGAAGGGATAATACACACAAGGCCTTCGGCATGGGCTTTGAGCAGATCGTAATCAACTCGGGGTCGATAGTAAAAACCATCGACATTTGAGCGAGTTACAATTTCAATTAGGTTTTGGTAGCCCTCGAATGTCTTGGCGAGCAATACTACGCGAGAGCGGGGTTTATCGATATTTGGTTCTTTATCAAAACGAGTGCGAGGAGCTAGGAAGGCGTCGATACCTAAAATAGGCTTCACGTCAGCATCTTTAGCCTTGGTGTAAAAATCAATCACCCCATACATAGCGCCATTGTCAGTGATGGCCATGGCGTCTTGACCGTCTTCTTTGGCGGCTTTTATTAGCTCTTTGGGTGTGGGGATAGCGTTAAGAAGGGAGAAGTGGGAGTGGGTATGGAGGTGGACGAATTCCGCTTTTAGGCTGCTCATGAGGGTCATTATAGCATCGCTCGCAGCGCCTGGAAAAAACACGCGTAGGTTGCCCCGGCGGGCAACTCGCTATGCTCGGACACAGACAAAGCCGATGTTTCAAACTGCGGTTTGAAACACTTCGCATCGGCTTTGTCCGGCTCTGTGTCCTGTGCAATGTTTTTCCCTGGCGCTGCTCGCTCAGTCACATAAATAAAAAGAAACTGGGTGATATACTTATGTTCAATATGGCGAGGCGACACACTGGTATTTATTACTCTCGGGTTCATCTTTTGGTGACACTATCGTTCGTCATCGCTCCTATTATTTTTTTGTTATTGTTTGCTCGATTAACACCATTAACACTTAGCGACTTAGTCAATGATTTTTCTCAGTCTATCTTTCGTTTATTTGTGGCCTATATAGTAGCGGTTCTGTTGGCCTGGACGTTAGCGCTCTTGTTTTCGACTGGTAAAAGAAGTGCAGTGGCATTGCCGGTATTTGATGTCTTACAGAGTTTCCCGACGTTTGCGCTGGTACCTTTGGCCGTTCTGACATTTGGCGCATCAAATTCCACCGTGATATTTTTTTTGGTCATTACCATTATCTGGCCACTTTTGTTTTCAACAGTAAATGCTATCAAACTTATTCGTAAAGAATATTGGGAAGTGGCTGATGTCTACGGGTTACAAGGCTGGCATCGTTTAAAATATTTTCTGTTTCCAGCCAGTATCCCAGGTATTGTGACCGGTTCTATTATTGGTTTGGGCGAAGGTTGGGAAGCTCTGGTGGCGACTGAAATAATTATGAAAACTGATATTGGTTTAGGAAGTTTTTTTCAAAAAAGTTCGTCGGATGTCGTAATAACAACCTTGGGCATTATGCTGTTGATGCTCTTTATTTTTAGTCTCAATCGCCTCATTTGGACACCAGTATTGGCCCGGGTGTACATGCGTATGCAAGAATAAATATGAATACCAAAGATATATTTATAAAAATTGAGAAGTGTAATCTTGCTTTCAAGCTTCAGTTTCAACGACACAAATTGACAGTACTTAAGGATGTGACCATTGATGTCCACCAAGGAGAATTTCTAGTTTTGCTTGGACCGTCTGGTTCTGGTAAGTCGACGTTGCTCCGAGTAATGAGCGGGCTGGAGAAAGAATACACTGGCAAGGTAGAGATGCTCAAAGGGGTAGGGTTTGATGATGTTAGTTTTGTCTTTCAACAGTTTGCTTTGTTTCCGTGGTTGACCGTGTTTGAAAACATTGCTCTTGGACTAGTGGCGCGAAATGAAACAGAATCAGTTATCAAGAAAAAAGTGACTGAGGTCGCCAGGACACTGGGACTTCATTCGTTTATTAATTCCTATCCACGCGAGTTATCTGGAGGAATGAAGCAGCGGGTCGGGATTGCGCGAGCCTTGGTGACTGATCCAAAAATTATTTTTATGGACGAGCCATTTTCTGGCCTCGACTCATTTACCGCCGCCGAACTGCGTAAAGATTTGCTTCGAATCTGGGCAGAAAAGGGAATGACGATTGTATTAGTAACCCATTTAGTATCTGAGGCGGTCGAAATGGCTGATCGGATTGCCATAGTGACACCGCGCCCAGCTACTATAGAAAAAATTATTGCCAATAAGCTCGCTCGCCCGCGGCAAAACCGGACCGAGGATTTTTACACAATGGAGGATATGATTACGGATTTGGTGCGGCCGTAAAGGCGTTGGCCGCATCCCCCTGAGGTGATACACGACCAGTTACGAGTGTTTGAAAAAGAAAACGCGCCCGGGAGCGGGCGCGTTAAATTCATGTGTATTCACTAGCTGTTGTAGCGACCTTCAACCAGGGTTCCAAATCCCCTGATTGCGGCGATAACAGAACCGACCAATGCAGTTGGTCCAGCCAACAGTATCGCTATCAACAAACACCAGAGTACCCACGGCTCTACGATACTATGTAGCCAATAAATACTCAGTACAGCAATGTAAGCTGAGACTATAATTATTTTATAGTTGTTATGTATTAACCATAGAATGAACTTACTGACCAGGAACCAACAGAGTAGCAGTCCGGTTACCAATGTGATCAGGAACCCTGACCACTTGTCCAAAAACGGATTTTCCGCGTTTACCCCAGTCAGCAGGAATGGCAACCAAGCAGTACAGGTGAGTACTCTTAATGCTGCTTCCAAGATTGCTTTTTTCACTTCATCTATCTCCTTAAATTTGTGTGTATTCTATTATTTATTCAAACATTAAAAAATATGAATGTCAATATCTGCTATATTTAGAATATGAAATTCGAGGTTGGCATGAACAAAGCTGATGATAAGTGACCTAATGTCACTTCGCAAGACTTTTTCATAAATCTTTGATTTTGAAAACGTAGACTACTTCTGTAAGAAGACTTTCACAGGAGGTTGCCAGTTATTTTTAAATAGAAACAAAGACAATCAGAACAGCTCCTCTAAACAAGTTTGCTTTCACTGCATTCGTGTAAAATAAAAGCAAACTTTTATTTTGTCACTCATTTGTGAAAGTAAGGAGGAGGGTCGTATTTTGGAATAAAACTATGAATGAAAAATTATATGTTGTCGGGATTGACGAAGCTGGTCGAGGACCACTTGCAGGGCCGGTGGCGGTGGGGGCGGCGGTAGTGCCGAGCGATTTTGACTGGGAAAAGCATTTGCCAGGAGTGACCGATAGTAAGAAAATTAGTGAGAAGAAGCGGGAGGAGATTTACCGGGCAGCGCTGAAGCTAAAGGCTTCAGCGCTGCTTGATTTCAGAGTGGGTTTATCTTCAGCCAAAAATATTGATGATTTTGGAATAGTACCGTCTATAAAAATGGCTATTGCTGGTTGTTTGAAAAAGCTGGAATTAAATCCGACTAAAGTATCGGTAAAACTCGACGGGGGATTGAAGGCGCCGGAAGAATATATCCATCAAGAAACTATTATTAAAGGCGACAGTACGGAAAAAGTAATTGGGTTGGCGTCGATTCTGGCCAAAGTGACTCGAGATCGGTATATGGTGCGAAAATCTTCTTTGAAGATTTTCGCACCATATGATTTCTCCACCCATAAAGGCTACGGTACCAAGAAGCATTGTGAAGCTATAGCCAAAAACGGTCTTAGTTCAGAGCACCGAAAGAGTTATTGCAAAAATATTATTTTGTTGTAATATTTTGGCTCGCTCATTTGAGGAGCGAATCACAGGGAGCCTACAGTGCCAGAGGAATATCTTCACATTCACGCCAGCGGCAAGTCCGCCGATATGATGGCTGCGGCCATCAAGCTGAGCGAGTCGCTGACCAAAGCGGCCAATCAGAACCGTCAAACTGTGGCCGATCTTGCTGCACACAACGCCGCGCTGTACGCACGGCTGTTCACCCCGTGGTGGCTCATCAAAGCCGCCTAACGCTCTTTTAGACCGGCACCCAACTTGAGGGTGCCGGTCAAATCTTTTTACATATTGCATTATTACTCATTTCTGCTATAGTTCTGCCCACTATGGTAGTACGAATGCGTAATAACCGTTCGCAGAGCAAGCAGCGTCGAAGTCATCATGGACTTTCCGCTCCTGAGCTCGCGACCTGTAAAAACTGTGGAGCCCACCATCGGCCGCACCACATGTGTCTTGATTGTGGTTTTTATAATGGCCGACAAGTAATGGATTTGGCAGCTGACAAAGCTAAACGAGAAGCTCGTTTAAATGCCAAGAAAGATGTTATTAAAGGCTCACACGAAGAACACGAAGAGGTAAAAGCAGAAAAGAAACCAAAAGCCAAAGCAAAAAAGGCAAAAGTACAAGCGGAAGACGAGTCTTCAAAGTAGATATAATCCCCAAAATCCCCGCAACCAGCGGGGTTTTTGAAATAAAAGGGTGGTATGATAGGAGGTAGATTAGATAAGTTCAATATTTGATAGTTATGGCAAATAGGCACCTTTCACGTTCGATTGTTCTTCAAACACTCTTTGAGTGGGATTTAAATAGTATCGAAAAAGCAAAAGTAACCGACGCCTTAAAACGCAACGTAGAAGAGTTTGCACCCAATAAAACTGATTTACCGTTCATGGAGAAGCTCCTGGATGGCATTTTACAAAAACAAAGTGAGCTTGATTTAATTATCACTAAAGCGGCTCCAGATTGGCCGTTAGATAGAATTTCGCCTGTTGATAGAAACATCCTTAGGCTCGGTCTGTACGAGCTTCTTTTTGCTGATCGTAAAGAAGTGCCAGCCAAAGTGGCTATCAATGAAGCTATTGAACTCGCTAAGCAATTTGGTGGTGACAATAGTGGTCGGTTTGTTAACGGTGTATTGGGGGCGGTGTATAAAGAGATTGGCGAACCCGGAAAAGACGAAACCGGGAAGAAGCGAAAGAAAGATGTTCCGTTTGAAGACATGCCTATTGAGCGACTTTCAGGAGCGGTAGTGTACTCACTAGATGAAAACGGTGACATGTTTCTAGCGTTAGTTCACGATATATTTGGTCACTGGACTTTGTCTAAGAGTAAAATTAAACCAGAAGAAACTATCGAAGATGGAGCGGTACGGGCTCTTAAAGAAGAAATTGGTTTAGAGGTAAAAATTGAAACTCAACTTGGCAGCAATGAATACGTGGCTTCCCAACCTGAAGTTGGTAAAGTGCGTAAGCAGGTAAACTACTTTTTAGCCAAAGCCGAATACAAAGAACTCAGTTTGGAGAAAAAAGGTGGCCTGGATGATGCTCAGTGGTTTAAAGTGGCCGATATCCTTGATTTAAATTTCTACGAAGATATTTTACCAATTGTCACTAAGGCCGTAACCCACCTGGTTGCCAAAAAAACGACATGAGTGTAGTGTAGCCCCATTATGGAAGTGACCAATAACGGAGAACTCAATGTTTCGGCTCTAGAGAAGATTTTAGGTGTAGAGTTCAAAAATAAGGAATTTCTACTTTCAGCGATGACCCATCGCTCGTACTTGAACGAACATAAAGAAGCCAACCAAGACCACAACGAACGGTTGGAGTTTTTAGGGGACGCCGTCCTTGAGTTGGTGATTACTGATTTTCTCTTTACAAAATACCCAGACAAACCGGAAGGTGAATTAACCGCTGTACGAGCTGCGTTGGTAAACACTAATAGTCTGGCAGAGGCTTCAACCAAACTGGGTCTTAATGATTTCTTGCTTCTTTCTAAAGGCGAAGCTAAAGATACTGGGCGAGCTCGAGTATATATTTTGGCTAACTCGTTTGAGTCAGTCATTGGTGCCATGTATATGGATCAGGGCTATGAAGTAGCTAGAGATTTTATTGGACGCCAACTGTTTGCTCAAACTGATAAGATTGTTGAAAAACGTCTATGGCAAGATGCTAAGAGTCGTTTCCAAGAAATGGCTCAAGAACATGCGGGCGTAACTCCAAATTATGAAACTCTCAGCCAAGTTGGTCCGGATCACGATCGAATTTTTACAGTCGGAGTATTTCTGGGTGATAAAAAAATAGCAGAAGGAAACGGTCGGGCCAAACAGGAAGCTGAACAAGCAGCAGCCGAAAAAGCAATAGAAATAAAAAATTGGTAAAAAAGAACTAGGTAATTTTAAATAGTTTGCTCACAGGGGGCGAAAAACCGAAGGTTTTTCGCCCCAATCGCGTGATAAAATGTGGTTGTGTTTAAGAATTATAAAAAAGGTTTTACGTTAGTAGAGTTGCTGATTGTAATAGCCATAATTGCAATTTTGGCTGGTTTAATTCTGGCTAATTATCAAGAAGCTAGGAAGCAATCACGCGATGAAAAAAGGAAGATTGATATTGAACAAATAGCGCTTGCTCTACGTTTGTATGTTGAGAAAAATGGTCAAACAGTAACATGCATTGATGGTATGAAGATTGACGGGAGCACAAACATCGTCACTCTTGACGGCGGTGCTCAACCAGACTGTAGTGCAGATGATGGTCCTAATATAATGGACCACCTTAATTCATATTTTGGGGGCAATATTCCTCATGATCCACTCGGACCCAATAATAATGATTACTATTATTACTTTGATTCATTTCATACATGTCAACCTGCCGCTGTACCAATGGTGTTTGCTGTTAATTTAGAATCAAGCCCTACTAATTTATACAAAGTCTGCGCTGCACCAGGAGGCCCAGGAGGCAATGATGGCGGTTTAAAGAATACAACCGGTCCAGGCATAGGAGGTACCATCAATCCAAGTGCACCATATGTTAAAATTCTTGATTTTATAATTTAATTTTAATGCACCTTAAAGAGCTTACAATCAACGGCTTTAAATCTTTCGCTAAAAAAAGTGAGTTGGAATTTTCAGCGCAAGTGACTGGTATCGTGGGTCCAAACGGCTCAGGTAAGAGTAACGTAGCGGAAGCATTTCGGTTTGTACTCGGTGAACAATCAGTTAAATCAATGCGTGGTAAAAAAGGCGAAGATCTGATATTTAGTGGTACCGATAAAGTTGCTAGAACCAACCGAGCCTCGGTATCGGTCATAATGGATAACACCAGCAAGACCTTTCCGGTCGATTTTGATGAAGTGCAAATCGAGCGAACGGTTCACCGTGATGGTAGTAATGAGTATGCAATTAATGGTTCACGAGTACGTCTGAAGGATGTCCAAGAGCTACTGGCTTCAGCCAACATTGGCTCGACCGGTCACCACATTATTTCACAGGGTGAAGCAGACCGGATTCTAACTGCTTCGGCCAAAGAACGACGAGAAATGATTGAAGATGCTCTTGGCCTTAAGATTTACCAATACAAAAAAGCCGAAAGTGAACGTAAGCTCGCTAAAACTGTCGAAAATATTGCTCAGGTAACTCTGCTACGAAAAGAAGCGGCTCCGCATTTAAATTTTCTTGAGCGACAAATCAAAAAAATTGAAAAATCTCTTGCGCTGCAAGAAGAATTAAAAAATGTTTACGCTGAGTATTTAAAACGTGAAGATACGTACATTGCGTTTCATCATGATCGTCTAACCGCCGAACGCGAAACACCGGCGAAAACATTAGAAACAAAGAAGGCTGAGATTACTGAGTTAAAATCCGCTCTCGATCGAGAGGAGACAAAAGATGAGCGGCGAGATGAACTCGTGGCTTTGGAAGGAGAAATTTCGAAACTCAGAAGTGACCGTCAGGAGTTACTGCGTAAAAGCGGTCAACTTGAAGGACAAGTCTCCTATATACAACGGCAAATTGAAGATAAACAAAATCGCACTGGAACCAAAGATATTTTAGTGCCGTACGAGAAGGTTGAGTCAGTGTTTGAAACCGTGGCTAATGATGCAGAGCAGGCATTAGCTAAAAACGATGAGTCAGTGGTGCGTCGCAGTCTGACAGATTTAGTGCATATTTTACGCAAGTTTGTCCACGATTTGTCAGAGGGGAATGTTGCTCCCGATACTGTATCTGAGGAAAAAGAGCTTACTGATTTACAAAAGGAGAAAGAAAAAATCGATGCCGAACTAAGCACTTTTGATAGTAAAGAAGAAAAGTTACAGTCTGAATCAACTGAACTCAAGACGGCGCTAGAGGCGTCTTCAGTTGAGAGTCGAGAAGCCGAACGTCAGCTCTTTGCTGCCATGAATGAGGTTCGTGTCGCAGAAACTGAAATTAATCGTGTTGATCGAGAGCTAGACGCGCTCGAGCGTGATCGTGAAGAGTTTAAACGGGAACTTCAAGAGGCTGTAACTTTACTCGGTCGTGCTGCTTCTGAATACTACAATCGTATACTTGGTGGTGGTGACACTACTCTACCGGTAGAGGATATTGTCAGTGAAGACCGACAGAAACAACGTGATCGACGTCGTGAGTTGGAAAAGATGAAAATTCGTCTGGAAGAACTTGGCATTGGTGCGACTGAAGATGTTGAGAAAGAGTATAAAGATGCCAAAGAACGAGATGAATTTTTGGAAAAAGAAGTGGCAGACTTAGAGGCATCAGTCGAGAAGTTAGAAAGTTTGATTGCTGAGCTAACCGTTGAACTCAATGAGCAGTTCGGGGCCGGTATTGAAAAAATTGGCGTCGAGTTTAAAAAATTCTTTACCTTAATGTTTGGTGGTGGTGACGCTTCTCTTAAAAAAGTCACCCCAAAACCTCGAAAGAAAACTGATGAAGACGGGGAGGTGTTTGATGAAGAGGAAGATGTACCGTTGGAAGAAGGGATTGAACTTGATGTACAACTACCGAATAAGCGAGTGCGTGGTCTGGATATGCTTTCGGGAGGTGAACGAGCCCTCACTTCGATTGCACTTATCTTCGCGATGAGTCAGGTGAATCCACCACCGTTTATTATCCTCGATGAAACCGATGCTGCTCTGGATGAAGCCAATAGTCGCCGGTATGGAGACATGATTACCGCGTTGTCTGAAAAAAGTCAGCTTATTCTGATCACTCATAACCGCGAAACTATGAGCCGAGCTGGTATTCTGTATGGTGTTACCATGGGGGGCGATGGGGTCTCCAAGCTCTTGTCTGTTAAGTTTGATGAAGCGGTGGCGGTGGCTAAGTAGCCAAAAATTTAACAACATGTGTGTTACACAACTTTTTTATAAACGTAATAGTTTATACTTTTAGAGGCAAGAACCAGAATTGGATTCCAAATGTCAGATCAAGAAAAGCCACTGAAAGTTCCAGGCACTCACAGCTCCGAGTGTCTGTGTTCAGATTGCAGAGGGGCACGGGCTGCCCGCGAGGCGGCAGAGAGTCGTGCTCGACGTGAAGCTGTACTCAGTTTTTCTGCCGACCAATCGGTGTGGGCTAGAGATGGCTGGCGCAATTGACAACAACAGGCCCGGTCCGCGAAAGCGGACCGGGCCTCATTTAATATTGACAAATAAATTTTTTAATTGATAATAGCGAGGAAAGCACCCCTCCACAATATGTTGTGAGGGTATAAATCTGACAAAAGAAAAGGAGTTAGTCTTGGCACGTATTAACCAAGATCTTGACGAAAGCTCTGATCCTAGAGCTACGAAAATGGCTGACACACGAGCAGCAGTTCGTAAACTGATTGAGGATCAGTACGGACTAGTCTCTTGGGTCAAGGCACGTGATTTGGGTGCACAGTACTATATATGTGCGCAGACGGTTATAAAGTTTGCGACCGGAGAGACCCGAAAGCCTTCATCGTACACCATGTTTTGTATGGAGAAGTCAGTTGGATATGGTTTAGCAAGAGTTCCTCTTGATACTAAACTTCCGAAGGGAGCAAGTTGGCTAGAGTTTGGGTAACTTTGTTATGGCAAAAGGGCCGCACGAATGTGCGGCCCTATTTTTATTTCTTCACTACCTCAAAATCCAACCGTCGTTCCTCTAAATCAGCATTTACAAGTTTGACGCGTATCGGGTCACCGAGCCTAAAAGATTTTTTGGTTCGCTGGCCTTTAACCGAGTAGGTACTTGGTTCAAAGTCGTAGTAATCGCCAGAAAGGTTACTCATAGAGATGAGGCCTTCGGCTTTTGATTCTTTTTCTTCCACGAAGATACCAAACTTTGTGACGCCAGAAATAATAGCATCAAATTCCTGACCAACTTTATCGAGCATGTATTCAACTTGTTTGAATTTAATAGAGTCACGTTCGGCCGAGACCGCTTCCATTTCTCGTTGTGAAGATTGCACAGCGAGCATTTCATTTTTAGATGCTTCCTTGGCAGCAATCGGTGAACCATCGAGGTGACGGCGTAGTAATCGGTGAGCCATTAAGTCTGGATACCGACGGATTGGGGAAGTGAAATGAGTGTAGTGTTTGAAAGCTAGTCCAAAGTGGCCAATATTGTTGGTTGAGTAAATCGCTTTAGCCATCGAACGAATGGCTGAGGTTTTGATAAGGTTTTCTTCCGGCTTACCTTCTACAGAGGCCAAGAGCGCGTTGATATCCGCCGCTTTCACTACTCCTTGGGTGTTTTTTAAATCATACCCAAGGGCGTGCAAGAAAATTGACAGTTCGTCGATTTTTTCCGGATTCGGGATGTCGTGAATACGATAGATAAACGGCAGTTTTTTATGATTCTTGTTGGCGAGTTTGTAGATATATTCGGCGACCCGCATGTTAGCCAAGAGCATGTAGTCCTCAATCATGAGCATTGTTTCGGTACGATGTTTGGCGTAGACACGAATTGGTTTTTTGTTCTCATCGAGTTCAAACTTTACTTCTGGTTGTTCAAAGGCAATGGCACCATTTTTGAATCGCTTCTTTCGAATCTTACGACCAATGGTCATCATAGTTTGTAATTCTTCTAGATGAGGGCCGTTTTCAGTATCCAACACTTCCTGGGCCTCTTCATATGAAAAACGTTTGTCCGAGTGGATAATGGTCTGACCAAACCACTCATTTTGGACGTGTCCGTCTTGATCTAATTCAAATACCGCTGAAAAAGACAGCCGGTCTTCGTTCGGGCGTAGGGAACAGAGGTCATTACTAAGTACCTCAGGCAGCATCGGGATTACTCGGTCTACCAAGTACACCGAAGTTCCTCGGGCTTGAGCCTCTTTATCGATAGCACTCCCTTCCCGGACATAATGTGATACATCAGCGATATGAATACCGACTTCGACATTTCCGTTGGGTAACGTTTGGAAAGATAGCGCGTCGTCGAAATCCTTCGCGTCGGCCGGGTCAATGGTCATAGTGGTGATACCCCGAAAATCTTTACGCTTGGGGTCAGCAATAGCGTCTTTGAAAATTTGTTCTTTGGTTTTATATAGTTCCTCAGCCGCTTGTTGAACTTGCGGAGGGAAGTCTGTACTAAAATTACCGCTACGTAAAATGGCTTGCATCTCGGTCTCGTGGTCACCAGCTTTACCGAGAGTTTCAATTATTTCTCCAATCGGGTTATCAGACTGAGGATTTTTCCAGGCCTTGATAGTAACCACCACTTTCATACCCAAATCAGCTTCAGTCGCTTCCGACAATACTGGACGAATATACATTCGTCGATTGTCGGGGGAAAGATATTTCAACAGCTTTCCGTCGATATCTTTTTCTTTCACTGTGCCGATGAACTCGGCATTGGCTGGTTTGAGGATTTGGGTCACCTTACCTTCAGGCTTTTCGCCGGGCTTGGTTTTAGTTACTTCCACTTCCACCATGTCACCATCCAATGCGAAGTTAAGCGCTTCGCGGGGAATGACTATATCCATCTCCTGATTTGGCACTGCTAAAAAACCCGTACCTTTGCCACGGACCTGGATAATGCCGGAATGAATTGCATTTTTTTGCATACTGGTCGCCTGTACTCTAGCATGTGTGTAACTCGAGGGCTATAGCACTTACCCTTGTGTATACTGAGGTAAATAAGAGCTCTTTACATCGGTCGAGCTCTTTCTTAATTTCCTAATTTCGAACAATCAGGCGGTCCAAATCGGGACTCTATCGGCAGAGGTAGTGAAAACTGCCACCAAAGCGGCGCAGACCGCACAAGGGCCGTCACCTTTCCTCCCTGGGGTGACGGCCTATAACTTTGTTTACAAAAATCAAAACTAGGTGTATTGTCGCTGTAGTGCCGTGCAGTGATCCAGCATGGTCAGGGCGGCCAGCCTGTTTGAGTTTCTGCTAGCGAGTGAGGCTCCCCCTCAGATGGCAAGTTTCACATGGGGCTGGCCGCCCGTCGATCCTTCGCCGCGTTTCGTACGCGGCTTTTTCCTTGCCTTACATACATTTATATAGTATTGTTGCGCGCGTATGTTAATGATGAGATTACAACGAGTCGGCCGCAAAAACGATCCTAGTTATCGTGTTGTTGTCGTCGATAAGCGAACTGGTCCGAAAAGCAACAAAAACATCGACATTCTTGGGTCATATAATCCAAAGATGGGTCAGGTGCAGATTAATGCTCTAAAGGCAACAGATTGGCTATCAAAGGGTGTGCAGCCTTCAGATACCGTGCACAATATTCTCGTCGCTCAAAAAGTGATAGAGGGCAAAAAAAGAAACGCTCTCCCTAAAAAGTCACCGATTGTAGACGAAGAAGCTATTAAGAAAGCGGAAGAAGAGGCTAAAGCCAAAGAAGAAAAGGCCGCAGCTGACGCCGAAGCCGCGAAAGTCGCAGCTGAAGCTCCGACTGAAGAAGTGGCACCGGTCACTGAAGCTCCGTCTACAGATGAAGCTTCGGCAGCTGAGAAAGAAGCATAAGGAGTGTAACGACTATATGCCCCTTTCGTTCCGAATCTGCTCCTTTCCTAGAGCAGATTCCTGGAACTTCCCAAAAAACATCAAGACAATATCTTGGTGTTTTTTGTTTGTAAGTCAGTTTACAACTGACTAAGTTTCTCGTACCATATATAGTAGTACGATACTGTTCACAGTTATCGGACGCTAATAACAGATAAGATCTCACTATTCCTATGGAAACGCATGAAGACCAGCAGTTTTTGGAGACAGTTGTAAAAGCACTTGTCGACCATCCGGATGCAGTCAAAATTAACCGCACGGTAGACGAGATGGGCGTACTCCTAACCTTAGACGTACACGCTGAAGATATGGGTAAAATTATCGGTCGTAGTGGTAACACTGCTAAGGCGGTTCGAACCTTGCTACGGGTAGTTGGTATGAAGAATGATGCTCGCGTAAACCTAAAGATTAACGAACCAGAGGGTGGCCGCGGCCCAATGCCGAGAGAAGAAATGAATGCTGGGGTGGAGGATCAATCGAATGAACCAAAAGACCTAGATCAAGCCATCGACGACCTCAAGATATAGACTGGAAAATTTCTTTGTATAAGTTTATACAAATTTTGTTCGTATCACTTATTTGTCAGACTACGAAAAAAGACCCTCACTGGACTATTGTCCCACTCGGGTCTTTTTTTTCTTGTCTTTCGCGAACTTTCCTCAGTCTCTATCTTGAGGTTATGTAAACTCATCCAATTTAAGATTTTGAAATTAACTGTAATGAAAAAGCGCAAACCTTTGGTCCGCGCTTTCTCTATGCTAGTATTTCAAAATGAAAAAAGGAGTTGATTTTACAGGAATAGTTGTTTGTAATCTCTGTCACGACGGTCAAGGAGAATATGTTCTTGGTTTCCGTAGTGATAAATGTCGAGATGAACATTTTACTTGGGAGCCGACCGGTTCAGGTGGTTTAAAATTTGGAGAAGAAATTGAATCTGCTGTTAAAAGAGAAGTCCTCGAAGAACTCGGAACGGAAGCCCAAGCAATTGATTTTATTGGTGTTCATGAGGCTTTTAGAGAGGATGGTGGTCAAAAAACACATTGGCTTTATATTGTAAATAAGGTTCAGATTGATAAAAATGAAGTCAAGATAACTGAGCCAGATAAGTGTATTAAACTTGAGTGGTTTCAAGTTGAAAATTTTCCTCAACCGTTAATGTCACAATTTCCGCCAATTTTAGAAAAATTTAAAGATAAACTCTAATGAACTTCCACGTCATAACTTTATTCCCAGATGTTTGCCAAGCGTATACGGACGCGAGTGTGCTTGGTCGTGCTCAAAAGACTGATAAAGGGAAGGGAGCGAAGGTGCGGGGGAAGAAGATTTCCGTGCAGTACTACAATCCGCGCGATTTCTCTAAAAATAAACACAAGAAAGTGGACGATCGTCCGTACGGTGGTGGGCCAGGCATGGTGATGACGGCTGAGCCGATCCTCAAAGCGTGGCAGAAGGCGATAGGACGGAAAGACCAGAAGAAAGTGAAGACGCTGATTATGTCGCCACGGGGGAAACATTTCACTAATAAGCTCGCCAAAGATTATGTTAAAAAATACGACCACCTAGTTCTTATCAGCGGTCGTTACGAAGGGATTGATCACCGAGTGAATAAAATATTGAAAGCAGAGGAGGTAAGTGTAGGGGATTATGTGTTAACCGGTGGCGAACTACCAGCATTAGCGATCATTGATGCGACAGCGAGACAAATACCCGGTGTGCTGGGCGCGATTGACTCACTTGAGGATGATAAAGATTATTCTGGTGAATGTTACACTCGTCCAGAGGTTTTGGAATATAAAAAGAAGAAATACAAAGTTCCGCCTGTTTTTACTTCTGGTAACCATAAAGATATTGAAATGCGGCGTGGTAAGAAATAATTAAGCCGGGCGCAATTTACGCCCGACTTCAAGGTTTGTCAGTACTTTGGTTTTGTTGACCAAGGGAAAATTAGTTCTGGTATATGCTTCTGTATATGTCCTTCAGGAAATACTTTGCTGAGCATTAGTTCAAGACCAGAATACGATTCTCCATCAGAACATAGGACAATATGGCCAACAGCCATGGGATGAAGGCGTCGCCAAGCCAACATAGCTTTTTCAATTGAATCGAGATCATCAAGGTTAGTATAGTCCGTTTGACGCACCCCGTTCTCGTTGGCTGTTTTAAGTCTCCAACATTGACTTTCTTTGATTTTTCTAAGGCAGGTCAAGGGTAGGCCGTGGGGGACTTGGTCAATAATGACGTCGGTGGTGTATAGTGTCGGTAACTCCATTATTCTTTTCTCCTAAAACAATCTGCAACTATATAACAATGAATACTTAAAAAAGTCAACAATCCCCGCCTAAAATTTGCATATTTTGGTACATACTGTATAATCGCGCGCATACGAAAGTGCAATCTCGATTGAGTTTTGGTGGGGAGATTTTCATAAACGTTGTAAAATAAGGACAATATTTAGAGAGGTATTGTTTTTTTATTCACGTCAGTGATGTTTTTAATAACCAAATAACAGGGCCAATACAGCGAAAATTAACGCCAATGCGGGATTTTTGTGTGCTGTGTTATTTCTAATTGCTTGTAGTAACAACTATGTCAAAAACAAACCGCGACGAACATACTTCAGTTGGTATGTTGCCGAAGAAGACGTGGAGTCGATACAAAAAGCCGCTGGTAGACCTACCAGACTTAATCGAACCACAACGCGAATCATTTAAATGGTTTGTGGAAGAGGGTCTTCAAACTATTTTTAAAGAATTCTCACCAATCACTGACTACTCAGAGAAGAAGTTTGAGATGAAGTTCAAAAAATATGAACTATCTCCACCAAAAACTACTCCTGAGTTTGCTAAAGAAAATAAGCTCACGTACGAGGCTTCACTACGCGCTAGTGTTGAGCTCAACAACCTAACCTTCGGCGGCAAAAAAGAACAAGAAATTTTCTTGGCTGACATCCCAGTGATGACCGATAACGGTACCTTCATCATCAATGGTGTGGAGCGTATTATTGTGCCGCAGCTCGCTCGTTCGTACGGTATCTTCTTTACTTCCCAAGAACTAAAAGGCAAGACGTACTTTGGTGCCAAAATCATTCCAGCTCGCGGAGCGTGGGTAGAAATTGAGTCTGAAGCAGACGGTGTTATCTACGTAAAGATTGATCGCAAGCGCAAATTCCCAATGTCCTCTCTCTTACGTGTCTTTGGTGTAGAAACTGAAAAAGACATGCTTAAGCTTTTCAAAGACGTACCACACGCCGAAAAGCACATCATTGCCACCCTTGAAAAAGACCCAGCCAAAACCACTGATGAATCGTACATCGAAATCTACAAGCGACTTCGAGATGGTGATTTGGCGACTGTCGATAACGCGAAAGAATTCGTTAACTCTATTTTTGCCCCAGAACGATACGACCTTTCTGAAATCGGTCGTCATCATTTTAACGAGCGATTTGACCTCGGTACTAAGAAGAAAGATACTGATATTCGAACGGTCGGTCTCAGTGACCTGAAACTTATTTTCTCAACCATTCTTGAGAAAAACTACGAACCAGGCGCAGTAGCCGATGATATTGACCACCTTGGTTTTCGTCGCATTCGTTACTTTGGTGAAATGGCTATTCAACGAGTGCGAGTTGGTATGACTCGCATGAAGCGAAACATTCAGGACCGCATGAGTACTATTGAGGCCGAGACTTCGTTGCCGATGCAACTGCTTAACCCACGACCACTCCAAGCGGCTATCAAAGAATTTTTCACCACCAACCAGCTGTCACAATTTGCTCCCCAACAAAACAACCTGTACGAGCTCGAACAACTTCGGACAGTGTCAGCGCTCGGTCCCGGTGGTCTTACTCGTGAACGAGCTGGTTTTGAAGTACGTGACGTGCACACTTCTCACTACGGACGTCTGTGTCCAATCCACACTCCAGAAGGACCAAACATTGGTTTGATTCTTCGTTTGGCTATGTACGCTCGCGTGAACCGTTTTGGTATCATCGAAACTCCGTACGTAAAGGTAGAAAAGGGAGTGCTAACAGGTGAAATTGTGTACTTTAACGCTCATGAAGAAGAGAAGCACAACATTGCTCACGGGGCGACACCGGTAGATGATAAAGGAAAAATCACGGTTGATTTTGTTGAAGTACGACGAGCAGGTAATCCACGCTCAATTCCAAAGAAGGACGTTGAGTACATGGACATTGCTACCAACCAAGCGTTCTCAGTGGCGACATCAATGATTCCTTTCCTTAACCACGATGACGCTAACCGAGCGCTCATGGGTAGTAACATGCAGAAGCAGGCTACTCCCTGCATTGTGCCAGACGCTCCACTAGTAGGAACTGGAATTGAAGAAATGGCGGCTCGTGATACGGGACGAATTATCTTTGCTAAAGAAGCCTGTGAAGTACTAGAAGCTGACGCTAAGAAGGTGGTGGTAAAGAACAAGGATGGCAAGAAACACACTTACAACTTGGTAACCTACCAACGCACCAACGACTTTTCAGCGTTCTATCACCGCTGTTCTGTGTCTGTGGGACAAAAGCTAAAGCGTGGCGATCTTATCGCTGACTCTAGTTCAACCGACAATGGTCAGATAGCGGTGGGTCAAAACGCTCGCGTAGCTTTCATGAGTTGGAACGGTGCTAACTACGAAGACGCTATTATCATTTCTGAAAAATTGGTTAAGCAAAGCAAGTTTGCAACGATTCACATGGATGAGCTGGATGTGTCAGTGCGTGATACTAAGTTAGGTCCAGAAGTAACCACTCCAGATATTCCAAACGTATCAGAACTCAAACTCCGAAACCTCGACGAAAACGGAATCATTCGCATCGGCGCTGAAGTGCGACCAGGTGACATCTTGGTTGGTAAAGTAACTCCAAAAGGTGAGACCCAACTGACGCCAGAAGAGCGACTGCTCCGTTCCATCTTTGGTGAAAAAGCGAAAGACGTTAAAGATACATCATTGCGTCTTGAAGCGGGGAAACGCGGTCGGGTGATTGGGGTAAAAATCTTTTCTCGAGAAAACGGCGACAATTTAGATAGCGGTGTTATCAAGAAGATTCACATTACCGTGGCTCAAGTACGTAACGTGTCAGTCGGAGACAAACTCGCTGGTCGTCACGGTAACAAGGGTGTTATCTCGCGTATTCTTCCGGAAGAAGACATGCCGTACGATGCCGATGGCAAGCCGGTTGATGTAATTCTTACTCCACTGGGTGTACCGTCTCGTATGAACTTGGGACAGATTCTTGAGCTTCACCTTGGCATGGCTGCCAACACACTTGGTTATCAAGCGATTGTGCCACCATTTGCGGGAGCGACAGAAGATGAAGTTAAAGATGAATTGGAGGCGGCTGGATTACAGCGCGACGGCAAGATGTGGCTACGAGATGGTCGTACAGGTGAAACCTTTGCTCAGCAAGTAGCGGTGGGATACATGTACATTCTTAAGCTTCACCACATGGTGGAAGACAAGATTCACATGCGTTCAATTGGACCGTACTCGCTTATTACCCAGCAGCCACTTGGTGGTAAGGCTCAAGTCGGAGGACAGCGTTTCGGGGAAATGGAAGTGTGGGCTCTCCTTGGATATGGAGCAGCCTATACACTTCGTGAAATGCTCACCATAAAGTCTGACGATATTGTTGGACGAAGTGCTGCTTTCGACGCTATTGTGCGCGGTGAAAGAATTCAACACCCACACACACCGGCTGCCTTCAACGTTCTTCTGAATCAACTTCGAGGTCTTTCTTTGGACGTCAAACTCGATATTAACGACGACATTATTTAATAGCCAGCTAATAAAAAACTACTATGAAACCAAGAACAAATCGAGGTAACTCATTCAATCAAGTCAGTTTAAAGCTGGCTTCACCAGACACAATTCTAGAGTGGTCAAAAGGAGAAGTGACCAAGCCAGAAACTATTAACTACCGAACCCAGCGTCCTGAAAAGCACGGTCTGTTCGATGAGCGCATTTTTGGACCGGTAGAAGACTACGAGTGTTCATGTAAGAAATATCGTGGTATTCGCTATAAAGGTATCGAGTGTGAAAAATGTGGTGTAGAAGTCACTCGCTCAATTGTTCGTCGCGAACGGATGGGACACATTGAACTGTGTGTGCCAGTGTCTCACATCTGGTTCCTTCGTGGTGTGCCAAGTCGAATCGCCTTGATTCTCGGTATTTCGGCAGCGGACATTGAAAAAGTAATCTACTTCGCAGGCTACATCGTGACTAAAGTGTCAGAGCAAGAACGAGCTCGTCTTTTGTCTGAACTCGATACCGAATATAAAAACAAATATAAAGAGCTACAAAACGATGACGCCAAGGAAGAACTTAAGAGTCGAATGACTGAAATGAAGCAGGAGATTGATAGCGTTCGTGAAGGAAAGGTGCTTGACGAAACTACGTTCCACAAATTCTCAGTTCGATACAGTACTCTTTTTGAAGCCAAAATTGGTGCTGAATCTGTGTATGAAATGTTCAAGAACGTTGACCTACACAAACTTCTCGAACGTTTAGAGACTGAGCGAGAAACTGCTGGTGCAGCTGAACGACTAAAACTTGATAAGAGATTGTCACTAGTACGCGGTATGTTGCACTCTGGGGTTCGTCCAGAATGGATGTTCCTGACTCGCCTGCCGGTAATTCCACCAGCCCTTCGCCCGATGGTAGCGTTGGAAGGTGGACGACATGCATCATCAGACCTCAACGACCTATATCGCCGCGTCATCAACCGAAATAATCGTCTGAAGAAATTAATTGATATCATGGCGCCTGACGTTATTCTTCGTAACGAAAAACGTATTCTACAAGAAGCGGTGGATGCCCTTATTGACAACTCAATCCGTCACGGTAACACCGCGTACTCAGCGATGAGTCAGGCCCAACGACGACCATTAAAGTCTCTGTCTGACTACCTTAAAAGCAAGCAGGGTTACTTCCGACAAAACTTGCTTGGTAAGCGAGTAGACTATTCCGGACGTTCAGTGATTGTGATTGGACCAGAACTTGATCTCGATCAATGTGGTCTACCAAAACACATGGCACTGGAGCTTTTCCGACCATTTGTGATTGCCCAACTCTTGAAGCAAGAATTAGCATACAACATTCGTGGGGCAGGACGTCTTATTGAAGATGGTGTACCAGAAGTATGGGCAATTCTTGAAGATGTGATTCGTCACAAGTACGTACTCCTTAACCGTGCACCGACTTTGCACCGACAAGGTATACAAGCGTTTCGTCCGGTATTGATTGAAGGTAATGCTATTCAAGTACACCCGTTAGTATGTACAGCGTTCAACGCTGACTTCGACGGTGACCAGATGGCAGTACACGTACCTCTGTCTCCAGAAGCACAGCTTGAAGCGAAGGAAATTATTTCGGCTAACCGAAACATTCTTAAGCCGGGGTCTGGTCAACCGGTGGTGTCAGAAGGTCTTAAAGACATGGCCCTCGGAGCTTACTGGATGACCACGCTTATTGATGGTGCTCCAGGCGAAGGTAAATACTTTAGTTCACCAAACGACGCTATCAATGCCTATGATTATGGGGTAATTGATTTCCGCGCCAAAATTAAAGTATTAGCTACTGACACTGATAAATATGCCCAGTATGAAGGTCAGGTATTTGAAACTTCAGTCGGACGACTGCTTTTCAACTCAGTATTACCGAGTGATCATGACTATGTAAACAAACAACTTGGTCAAAGTGAGTTGTTTGCTATCATCATGGACCTTATTGATCAACAAGGTACTGATGTGGTTCCAACTATCGTAAACAAGATTAAAAAGAATGGTTTCAAGTACGCTACAGTTTCTGGTACTACCTGGGGAATTGATGATGTTGTAGTTCCAAAAGAGAAACAAGGAATTGTTGAAAAAGCTCGCGGCGAAGAACGAACTATCTTTGAACACTATGACGAAGGTTTGTTATCACGTGATGAGCGACGAAGAATGGTGGTTGAAATTTGGCACCATGCCAAGACAGACCTCGAGGAAGTTATTCCAGATACAATGGATAAAAATGGTTCTGCCTACAACCTCTGGAAGTCTGGTGCTCGTGGTTCGATGCGACAGATTTCGCAGATGGTGGGTATGAAAGGTTTGATTGTTAACACTCGTGGTGAAACGATTGAATTCCCAGTCTTGTCTTCGATGAAGGAAGGTATGAGCCCGATTGAGTATTTCATTACTACTCACGGTTCTCGTAAAGGTCTCGCGGACACCGCACTCCAAACCGCGAAGGCTGGGTACCTTACACGTCGTCTCTTCGTAGTAGCGCAAGACGCGATTGTGACCGAAGAAGATTGTAAGACTAAAAACTTCATTACTATCGGGCGAGTTTCGGCATCCGGTATTGAAATTGCGTTCTCTAAGGCACTTAAGGGTCGAGTGTTAGCTACTGCTATTGATGACGAAAAAAGTGGTCTTACATTCAAGAAAGGTCACATGCTTTCTCGTCTGGATGCTATTGCTATCGAGGAATCTGAAATTCCATCAGTGGACGTACGCTCACCAATGACGTGTGAGACATTACGTGGGGTTTGTCAGCACTGCTACGGTGTAGACCTTACTACTAACTCAATTGTAGATATTGGTGAAGCTGTTGGTACTGTGGCCGCTCAGGCGATTGGTGAGCCGGGTACTCAGCTCACAATGAACACTAAGCACGCCGGAGGTACTTCACAGGTTGGTGGTGACGTAACGACTGGTTTGCCGCGCGTAGAAGAAGTATTTGAAAAACGAATTCCAAAGATTCCTGCTATCGTTAACAAATGTGATGGTATAGTGACCTCAATCCGGACTGAAGGTAAAGAAAAGGTAATTGTGGTGACTCCAGAAGCTGGCGCTGCGCACGCACCTAAGAAAGGCGACAACATTGAGTACCCAGTTAACTTCCGTCGGGTAGTGAAAGTGTCAGAAGGAGAGTCAGTCAAAGGCGGACAACTTCTTACTGACGGTTCTGCTAACCTACTTGAGCTTTTCAAGTTCGGCGGCAAGGAGGTGACCCAAGATTACATCATTACTGAAACTAACAAGATTTATGAACTCCAGGGTGTAACGATTGCTCGTAAACACATTGAGTTAATTGTGAAGCAAATGATGAGTCGCGTCCGTATCACTACTAGTGGCGATACTCACTTTACAGTCGGAGACGTAGTAGAAGAGTGGATCTTGGCAGAAGCTAACGAAAAAGCCAAAGCTAATGGCGGTGAAGTGGCTAAAGGTGACCGTATCATTATGGGTATCACAGAATGTTCACTCACTCGAAAGAGCTTCCTGTCAGCTGCATCCTTCCAGAACACCACTCGGGTTCTGATTAACGCTGCTGTAAAGGGTAGTGAAGATAGCCTCGCTGGTCTGATGGAAAATGTTATTATTGGACGCTTGATCCCAGCGGGGACAGGATTTGCTGGTAGCAACAAACAAGCTATGATTGCAGCAATAGCCCCCAAAGAAGACTCAGAATAAAGAAATGTTTAGCTAATCCTATCTGCCTTCCTTGCATCTAGAATCACTTTAAAATTTCTTGCAGAGATAAAAAGAAAAACCGCACCTTTTGGGTGCGGTTTTTCATATCCGTGTATTGGATTTTAGAAATATTCTTTTGTTTTTTACCCAAACACCTAATACCAAACCTAGTTCGGTCGTAATGATGCAAGGGGCGGTTACCAAGATGAGAGTAAGAATATCTGTCGTGGGTGTAATAATTGCGCACGCTACAATTATTGCCAAGTAGACAGAAGAGCGATTTTTGGTAATCATTGTCGGTTGTATAATATTCATCGAGATTGTTGCCATCAGAAAAAGAGGTATCTGAAAAATTGCCACAAGAATAATCGTAGTACTTAAAATAAAATTTAGGTACCCTTGCGCTGTGAAAGCAATAACTGTTCCCGGTATTACGATGCTGTTCATAAATTTTAGAATCAATGGTACAACGACCATGTATGAGTAACCTCCCGCAGTAATACTTAAAAGCATAGAGGCAGTAAAAACCAGCATTATTTGCCACCAGACTATGGTGACAGCCGGTGATACATATCGCCACAATAAAATAGTTGTTATTGGTAGGCACAAAATAACACCAAAAATAAAATCAATCTTAAGTATGAAATACAGTGGGTCAAGAGGTGAAAGAAATTGTAGTGCAGAAATTGTTTTACCGAGTGGGTGTAATAAAAAACCTATGAGTTCATTTCTGAAGTAGTGGACCACAGAAACACACACTAAAAAAAAGCCAATGATATACAAGAGAACCTTTCTGAAAGCAGCTATATGTTCCCAGACACTTAATAAGTCGTCTTCACTAACCTTGGGATGTTGTGTCATCAATAGAGGATTTTGTTGATTCCGCACCTGTTTTTGGGGACACTTGAGTAAGGCCATCCTTTAATTCCCGAATTGATGTCCCAATCGAACGAAACAGTCCAGGTAACCTATCTTTACCAAAAAATAGTAATACTATAAGCGCTATAAGTATAAGTTCTGGCAGTCCTAAACCAAATATTTGCATATCGTTGATTATAGCTCAGTAAACAAAAAAGGTCACTCCTTTAGTTGTACGTAAGCAAGAGCTGTGCACAGTATGGTCATGTACATCTTTTATATGGGTAGGTAATATAAGTTAAATTAAGCCTTATTTTATGTCAGATTTAAACGAAAAAATTTCCCGAAAACAATTTTTACAAAAAGGTGCGTTGACAATATTTAGTTTTTTATTTGTAAGCTCTGCGATTTGGAATATTGCAAAGCCCGACAAATCCAAAAAAGGCTATAGTGAGGGTTCATATGGGGGGTAGTTTTGTTTAACAATTCTGGTCCAATTACGGCACACAATTATTCTCAGGTCTGTGATAGTCTAGTTTAGATTATAGTATGTTTATAAAAAAGTTTTTTTTAGTGGTTTTGGTACTCGTATTTTTTACACGAGCGCCACTTTTATATGCGCAGTATGGATCAGGTGATTATGGTACCGGTGTGTATGCTGATTCAGAAGCCACTTCATCCTCTTCCGTTAGTTCTAATACTACCCGTTCTTCAGCACACGCAAACATTGCAATTTCATCAACACCAGCAACTCCACAATCGTTTCGCTTCACTAAAAATATCTCGTTTGTTACACCTCAAATAAATGATAGTAACGAAGTTGCACAACTCGAATCTTTTCTTAATGAATACGAAGGAGAGCATTTGAATGTAAATGGAATATACGACATTGAAGATGTTGCCGCTGTAAAGCGTTTTCAGACAAAATATCGTACGGCAGTTTTAGATGTGTGGAAACTACCTGAAGCCACTGGGTATGTAGGTATCACTACTCGGTTAAAAATTAATTCACTACTGCAAAAGACGACAGCCGTCTGTCCGGCTTTCACTGAGTACAACGGTGGTATTACCGGAATATTTCAGTCTGAAGAAGTTGCTAAGACTCAGAAAATGCTTCAATCTCTCGATCTATACACCGGTAACATTAGTGGATTCTGGGATTATTCTACACACCTAGCTATGGTTTCATTTCAGGAAAAATTCCACGAGGCAATGTTAGATCCGTGGCAACTTACAAGCGGTACTGGTTATAAATATAAGACGACAAATAAGTTTTTAAATTATTTGGCCGGTTGTGATGAAGGTGCTGTTGACCTAGATGGCGCTGGAACTTTTGATTTCTAACACAGTATCGTATAATGCTTATTAAGGTTACTAATTTACTTATTTTGTTACATGGCTCTTCCAACACCAGGCTCAGATAACGGCACATGGGGCACTATCCTCAACAACTTTTTGCTCGTATCACATAATACAGACGGGACTGTCAAAGATGGTGCTGCTATTAAATCTTCAACAGTTAATCAGGTCGTGACTTTGTCGCAAGCAGCGTATGATGCGCTTACTCCTAGTTCTGATACTCTCTACATAATCACCAGCTAAGTTGGAACTTTATGGCAATTAATTTTGGTGGCGGAGGAGAACCAGGGCGAATTTACTTAGGAAGTAACCAAGTAAACAAAATTTTTTTTGGGAGTACTGAAGTGTGGCCAACTTCACAAACGATATTTGATCAGGTAGAAGGTTTACGGTATCAGACAACCGCTAATGGTCGAAGTAGCAGCAACACGCTTAAAGTGCCTGGTGTCGACGCCTTGCCAAGTGGTATCAGTATTTCTGGCTCTTTAATTAATGTCACTTCTTACACTGGTGATCTAACAGATTGGGATTTTCGTAACTACACTCTGACAATTAAAAGTAGCATGGGCACCATTAGTCAGTGTCTGTTTGGTGAAACCTCAGTTACGGGTATTTTTTCTTATCTGGATGTGTATACGACTGGCTCGGTCGCCTTGGTTGAGTACTGTGATTTTACTGGACCATTTACCTACGGAGGAGCTGGAACAGCTATTAACACCCGGGTATCAGGAACCGGTGTCTCTGTAGTGGTGGGGGAGATAACTGATATTAACCGGTGCCGTTTTACCGGGCTCGGATCAGATGCTATTAAGGCAGGTGGCGGCCAGACTGCAGCAGGAGAACGTATCCGGTGGTGCTACTTTGGTGCTCCGGTGAACTTACCATTTTTGCCCGCTGCCTGGAGTTCAGCGACTACCTACAATACGGGTGACTGGGTCTACCATACCAATACAAACTACGTATTTCGGAGTTTAACTGACAACAATCTGAACAATACTCCACCTACATCTAAAACTGATAACGCTTTTTGGGAAAATATAGACCCACACTCAGACGCTATTACCGTGTTTGTCGCTATCAATAAAGTTTCGATCGAAAACTGTCTTATCGACATGACCGAAGATCCAGTTGGTGTGTATGGCCCCTATCCAGCCATTGGTCTTAACAACGCTTTTCGTATTGCACGCAACACAAATGCAAATGATTTACGATTTGATGAGGTTGTAGTACAGGAGTGTGTAGTGCGCACCAGTGCCACCAGTACTTCTTACCCAATTGATGTGTATGACAGTAGTCAGCCAAATTTCAATGGTCCTATCCGCTTTGTAGCTTCTTGGATGGAACCATCATCAACAAATAATTATTTTCATCCCAATGCTAATGGTTTGGTACAGGAGTGGATAAATATGCGAGATATCGCTACTGGTAATCTTATCGCGGCCCCAACTGGGGCAACCATTACGAGCGGTATCAGTACTCCGCTGGTTTTGACTGAGCTGCCACGGGATAAGATGATCATCGATGCTGAAATTATTTTTGGCAACAATCAAGCGAGGTTAACACTTAGTGGGACAGCTGAAGCTGGTGAAGTTATCCAAGGCTATGATAATGGTGCCGACTCGTGGTCAGATATTGCCACTGCCGACGGTGCTGGTGATTGGTCAGGTGAGCTGTTGGTGACAAACGTCGACGGTGCTGCGTGGCGTACAGCCCAGGTGCGTTACAAGAATGATCCGAGTCAGACCGCCACTTCCACAAATACATTCTCCCCGGGTGTTGTTTTCGCATTCTTAAGCCAATCCGAACTCCAGCAAGCCATCCAGTCGTTTCAGGATCAGTCAGCCGCTATTGCTATTCAGGATGATGATATTTTACAAATGGTAGTCGTGGACGATGATACTGCTGTCACTCCGAGTCTCACTCACTATCATGTTACGCAAGCAAATAAAGATAGCCAGTCTGGTTTTGTAGGGGCAACCCCGAAAATAACAAACAGTGTCGCTGCTCTCGCCAACGTTCTCAGCAACAATGCTCCAGGTCGACGTTTTCTCTTTCTCGACATGATGCATTCTGGAACCAGTCGGGTTGATTTAGGTAATGATTCTGATACTGATCGATACTGGACACACTTGCAAGCGATGATTGACTGGGTGAGAAATAACGGTTCTGACGTCGGAGTTGTATACGAAATGTGGTACGCCGCTGACCGTGGTCAACAGTTTAAGGAACGGTTTGCGCCACTGTACTTCGGACAAGACTGGGCAGGTAGTACTTTTACACTCGGCACTACCCATAGTTTAATTTCAGCTGTTGTTGACCATTGCTATTTTGACCTCGACACTACGGCCGATGACTTTGGCCGAGGCGTGTTTAGACGCGATCGCACAAAATTTGTTCAAGCATCGACTAACTTTTTTGCCAGTACTAGCGATCTTTCTAACGCTGAAACAGTAGCTTCAGATAGTTCGTCTGCGTATGATCTGGTAAATGCCCGTCGGACACGTGAAGATCTTGATTTATTCCATCAAGATTCGCGTACTCAAGAGTGTTTTGCACCGTTAAGTATTGACCCAATCTGCGTACGACAGGGAGAGTTTAGTGGCACCTGGTCTGATACGTCTCACCCAAGTGATGATGATCCAGACGGACTGCCTCTTATGTATCGTCATGCGGCCGTTGCTATTTTGCACGCACTCGGTGATATTTCATTTACAATTCCAACGTGGGAAATGACTACACTGGATGCCTCGGGCAACTATGTAGAATTCCAAGCCAGTGGTGGAGCTGGTACGTTGACTACGTTGCGACTACAGAGAGCAGAAGCAGCTATTACCGGACAGCCACACTACACCGAGGTGATGGGCTTTGAGATAGACCAAGGAAGTGGTTTTGTTGCCTCAGGCTTTACGGCAACTGTCGTTGATGATACGAACCGTATCGTTCGAATTACACCGGACACACCGTTTGTTAATAATGATGCAGTTCGTTTTGGGTGGGGAGGAAGCACAGGACACCGTATCTATCAAACTGATTTTACCAATGAGGTATACAAAAATGTCCCCATTATTGACTACAGCTTACCTGAATATCCTGGAGTTCCAGTAGCGCCGTATCCGAGGTCAGATAACTACACAGTCTCTGGTTTGTCTGGCGGTGGTGGCGGGGCAGTGACCTTCACTACCAGTGCCACTGGTCCGTATTTCTTAGATCCAGTAGCTTTTGGGGCAAACACTGGTAAATTGTTCCAGAGTGTAAAAGCTAGTATCACGACTCCAGCGGCAGCTGTCACACTGGGACTTATCAACGGAACCTACTACCGGCTTGAGGCTTTGCCAAATGGCTCTTTGCGTATAAACGTTAAGGACAGTGGAAACGTGGTGTTGGCGAGCAATGTCACTTCAGCGGCTGGAGCGCTGTCTTATTCAGGAACAGCTATAATAACTGTCTCCGTTGATTTGGTTAGTCAATATGCGCGAGTGTATGTCAACGGTACTAACGTCATCGATCAAGCCTTGGCTGCTAACACAGGTCTATTTCCTACCACATCTCGAGTGTTATCAGCCTTAGCTACGAATGCTGGAGCCAACCAGACAACCGCAACGGTTGAGTACATAAAATACTGGAAAGACGCTACCACTGATGGTACTGAACCGTTGACGACCGAATACAAGTCGATTGTCGGTCCAGCCGCTACCGCAAATGCCGATTCGTGGAAGTTGGGTGCTGACGCTACATAAGTATAGAAAAAGCCACTGACAAAGTCCGTGGCTTTTTCTATTCAAGGTATTATAGGTGTAATTAAAAATAAAAAATCACCTCACCCGTGCTTAACGGGTAAGGTGAATATTATGATGAGATTGAGGCCGAGGTTCGACAAAGACGAACAACTCTTCATCCTCATCAAGAAGGATTTTTTGAAGTGCTCGCTCGAAACGAGCGAAGCCGCGAGCGCCACCAGCGACGCTCATACATCCTAGACCACTAGCGGGGCCAGCGTGAATGAGGATGTGTTGGCGTTCGATTGGTCCAGTACCTGTGAGGGAATATTGTCGTTGACACCAAGACTCATAGAGTCGAAGCGAAAACCCGTTTCTTTTTGGGTAGACAATTTTACCTCGGTAAGGTGTACACGTCCGGTTGGGTGGGCATTCTCCACCTTTGCGATAGCGAATTTTCTTTTTCCCAAAAACAATCAGTGCTGAGTCACGGGTGACCGCGAACGTAAACCGAGACGCCCGGTCGGTATCGTCTAGCAATTCAGCGAAATACGTTGGAACCATCCGCTTTTGACCTCGTTTACCAAGCTTTTCGTACTGAATAGTTTTACCCACAATACGTGCTGTAATTACAATGTATTTCATCGACACCTCCTTTCTGATAATAAATTATCACAATTTAAGGGTTTGTGCGATTAAATCTTTTTTCAGGTAGAATAGGGGGACTATGAGTGATGCAGTACAGCAGATAAAGGAAAAACTCACGATTGAAGAGGTAATCGCACCCTACGTAGAGCTACATAAAGCCGGTAAAAACTTCAAAGGCAAATCGCCTTTTACGGCTGAAAAAACGCCTTCTTTCTATGTGTCACCGGATCGGGGAATGTATTATTGCTTCTCGAGCAATCAAGGGGGAGATATGTTCACGTTTATCCAAGCGATGGAAGGGGTGGATTTTAAAGGAGCTCTTAGAATACTGGCGGAGAAAGCAGGAGTGGAGTTGGTGCCAGAAGATCCTAAAAAACGTACCGAAAGAGAAACTAAGTATGCGGCCTTAGAGGCAGCGACAAAGTTTTACGAAGCACAGTTGGAAGCGGCGGGCGGCGAAGCCGCCCGCACCTACCTCACGAAGCGGGGAGTGACAGAGAAAACCAAACAGCTGTGGCGCATTGGCTTTGCACCAGACGAATGGCGGGCGATAAAAACTGAACTTGAAGCTAGAAAGTTCACAGAAGGCATTATGCGTGCTGCCGGTCTTACCAAAGGTGAGGAAGGCCGCGAACCATATGATGTTTTTCGCAATCGAATTTTGTTTCCAATCTTTGATGCATCTGGACGTGTAGTGGCCTTTTCCGGTCGCACACTTAGTACTGATGCAGAAACTCCTAAGTACGTAAATTCGCCTGAGACAGAGCTTTTTAATAAATCAGAAATCTTGTATGGGTACGATAAGGCTAAAAACGGTATTAGAAAATTTGACTTCAGTTTGATTGTGGAAGGACAGTTCGATGTGGTACTGTCGCACCAGACAGGCTATAACAACGCAGTGGCAGTATCAGGTACAGCGGTCACTGGGGCCCATGTAAATCTACTTGGTCGTTTGTCCAACCGGGTGGTGTTGGCACTTGATGCCGATAGGGCAGGTCTCGGGGCTGTTAAAAAAGCGGCAGGTATTATGTTGCCAAGAGGTATGGACGTAAAAGTAGCAGCTATGCCAGAAGGGAAAGATCCGGCCGATATCATTACTGAAGATGCTGCTAAATTTAAAAAAATTATTGGCCAGTCGGTCCATGTGGTAGAACACCTTTTGAACGTACTCGAAAGTAACAGCAAAGATGAGCGAACTTTTAAGATTGCGGTGCGCGAAGAGTTGTTGCCACTTATGCTCCGTATTCCAAGTCTTATTGACCGCGAACATTTTGAAGGTTTAATCGCGGAGCGATTAAAAACTACCAAAGATGGTATTCACCAGGAACTTAAGCGTATGGAAGAGACTCAAAAAGAAAAGACTGTCGAAAAAACCGAAACTCTTGTAGTAACTACAGAGGTAAAGCCGGAAGTGGTAAGCTCTGAGAGAAAAAGTGAATTGATTGCCTATTTGATAGTAGTTAAAGATTTATTAGTACCCAAAGTAGCTGCACAGGTAGAAACACATTTTCAAGAAATTACCGGCCATACTTTAAATGAAGCTCTGGAAATGATTGATAAAACTCGTCTCGGGCGACTAGCTTTCACTATTGAATCAACTGAAGAAAACTTACAAGAAAAAGAAAAGTTGGCTGATATAGGGGATAAGCTCACCGAATTACGGACAATAATCACAAAATCTGGTTTGTTTACACTCAGACAAGAGATGGCCGAGGCGGAAAAAAAGGGGGAAGCCGACGAAGCCACTAAAAAGTTAGAAATGCTCCAAAAACTCCAGCAAAACCTTATTAAAGAACCAATAGTTATTAATATTTAAAGCTGATCTAAAAGGCTAGACTTTATTAAGATTTCAGGTATAGTTACCGACATTATGGCTGCCAAAAAAGCACCTAAAAAAGCAGTAAAAAAAGTCGCCAAAAAAGCGACCACGAAGGCCACGAAAAAGGTAGTGAAGAAAACTACAAAAAAAACAACGGCCAAGAAAACAACCAAAAAAGTAGCAAAGAAGACTACAAAAAAAGCGGTTAAGAAAGTTTCGAAGGCCGCACCTAAAAAAGCTGTTAAAAAGACAGCCAAAAAAGTTACCAAAAAATTAACCAAGTCTCAAAAAGAACTGCGCGATAAAGCGGCAGTTTTGATGCAGATGGGTCGCGATCGTGGGTATATTACGTATGATGAGATTTTGCGTTCCTTCCCAGAGATTGAAAAGAATGTATCTTTCTTAGAGGAAATGTATGAAAATTTCGCTACCGCCGGTATCGATGTTTTTGAAAGCGGCGGGATGCTGGGGGCTGATCCTAGCGTAGAGCTTCTAGAGCGAAAGAATTCGTATCGCCGTAATGATTCAGGGTACGATTCTATCCAGATGTACTTACGTGAAATCGGGCAATACCCGCTTTTGACCGCTCAGCAAGAACGAGATTTAGCAAAGCGAATTTTAGATGAAGATGAAGAAGCTCGCAATTTGTTGGCTCGCGCTAACCTGCGTTTGGTGGTGTCTATCGCCAAGAAGTATGTCGGCCGTTCTCCAGATTTAACCTTACTCGACTTGATTCAAGAAGGAAACCTCGGACTCTTTAAGGCCGTTGATAAATTCGATCACACGAAAGGCTTTAAGTTTTCTACGTATGCTACCTGGTGGATTCGCCAAGCTATTACCCGAGCATTGGCTGATCAGTCACGAACAATTCGTATTCCAGTGCACATGGTAGAAACGATGGCTAAATACAAGCAGGTTTCTCGCCGGCTTGCTCAAGATTTTGGTCGCGACCCAATGCCAGAAGAGATTGCGGTAGAAATGGGTGTTGAGGTAGAGAAGATTTACCAAATTGAGAAAATTTCTCAAGATACTATTTCACTGGAACTTCCAATTGGTAGCGATGACGATGATCGTTCTCGTTTGTCTGATTTTATTGCTGACGACAAGATTGTCTCGCCAGACCAAGAAGTGGCCCATAGTATCCTGACTGATCAAATCACTGAAATTCTTGATTCGCTTTCAGAGAAAGAGCGAAAGATTTTGGAGATGCGCCACGGACTCTTAGATGGTACGTTCCATACTTTGGAAGAAGTAGGGAAGGAGTTTGGTGTGACGCGCGAGCGTATTCGGCAGATAGAAGCCAAAGCACTCGAAAAGATACGACAACACGAAAAAGCTCGACGTCTAAAATCCTACTAAAGTCCCAAAACGAGCGATCTGCTTCGTCGCTCGTTCGAAAAATGATGTTCACTGGACATTGGTCCCACTCGCATCATTTTTCTCCTGCTCCTCGCAGCTCATCTCGTTTTGAAACTTCAGTGGCGAGTAGAGGAAGTGGGTAATAACTTATAAAAGCTGGCTGACTTTTAGGTCAACGGCTTTTGTTATACTGTTCAGACTATGAGTCAAAAATTAATTATTATTAGAGGTAATTCAGGCTCCGGTAAAGGGACAATAGCTAAACGTTTGCGAGAGGAGTTGGGTGGTAAAGTGGCTGTTATAGGGCAAGATGCTTTACGACGTGACTTACTAATGGAGAAAGATAGTCTTGAGAATATTGATGTCTTAAAATTACTTGATCTAACGGCAAAATATTGTCTTGACCACGGCTATACAGTCATCATAGAAGGTATATTAGCGACAGGAAAATATCATAATGTTCTAAGTGGCATTATGGAATACGCAAAATGTGACTCATATGTTTTATATCTAGATGTCTCTCTAGAAGAAACGATTCGCCGACACGCAACCAAACCAAATTATAATGAGTTTGGCGAGGAAAAAATTAGAGAATGGTATAAACCAAATCACCATCTTAATGTTCCAGGTGAAATCATAATTCCTGAAAGTTCATCAATAGAGGAAACTGTAAATTTTATAAAAACCAAACTCTAACTGTTAAAAAATTGGAGCCAAAGTTTTTCGCCGTAGAGGATAGCGGCGAGCCAGATGGTGACCCAGAGAAAGGAGAGGATGAGGTCGTAGGCGAAGAAGCGGCGAAGTTTAATGTTGAAGGTGCCGATGATGAGGCCATGGAGGGGACGGAAGAAGGTAATAAAACGACCGACAATCATGAAGAGGAGGAGGCCGCGCGTGCGCAAAAAGTCTTCGGCTTTTTGCGCACGCTCCCCACTCAATCTCTTTTGTACAAAATTCGTATTATGAAAAAGTCGACCAACCCAATAATTTATTTGGTTACCCAGCAGAGTGCCAGCTAAAGCCGCAATTATTACTTCCGGAACTGTTATCATTCCTGACATAAGCATCATGCCTACCGCACCAAGAGTAGCGCCACCATACAATATAAGTCCAGTTAGAAAAAAAATATCCAAGACCGAGGCAACAAAAATAACTAGTGGTGCGTAGTGTGAGAGTTGGTACACAACTTCCTGCATACACTAGCTGCTGGCGAATTTTCTGATGATCTGTTTGAGACCTCGACGAGAAATAATCCCAACGGGTCGGTTGTCCATATCAACTACCGGGATGCTGGAACGGTTATTCGCAATAGCAGTGGCGATGACGTTAATCATATTGTCATCCATATTAAGGGCAATGAAATCACTCGACATGAATTCAATCACCGGTTTTTCGAACGCTGCTTTGACAGCGCCCCGCAGTCCTTCGTCAGTATAAAGGCGCTCCATTACCTGGTCGCCATCCAGGTTGTCTGGAACAATAGCTTCTAAAATATCAGTCATCGTAACCTCACCAGTCAGTACCCCGTCATCATCAGTGACCAATAGAGTATTGGTCTTATTTTTATCCATCGCTTCAATAGCTTCACCAAAAGTGATATTTTCATTAATAATAACAGCATCTTTTGTTATTTCTTTAATATCCATTACTTTTACTATACACCTACACAATTATCTTGTATAGAACCGGTGATTTTTAGCACGTGATACACTTGCTGTATGAAATCTATGGGCGAACAAAGGGAGCATGATAGGGCGGCGTTTACGGCGGCGTACGCCGCCCTAAACGCCGCTCAAAAGCAGGCAGTTGACACTATCGAAGGCCCAGTCATGGTGATTGCGGGTCCTGGTACCGGTAAGACTCAAATCTTGGCCCTGCGAATTGCTAATATACTTTTAAAGACCGATACGGCCCCTGAAAATATTCTCGCACTCACCTTTACTGAGTCTGGCGCCAAAGCTATGCGGGAACGCCTGCTTTCATACATTGGCTCCGCCGCCTATCGCGTGGCTATTTTTACTTTTCATGGGTTTGCCGAACGACAAATTGCAAGATACCCCGATTCGTATCCCAAAATTATTGGTGGCCGAGCGGCTAGCGATATAGATATAGTAACCATCATTGAAACTATTCTTAATAGTGGTGAAGTGGAGACGCTACGGCCCGCCGGTAATCCACAATACTATGTGAAACCAATTCGTAGCATGGTAAGTGACTTAAAGCGCGAATATGTAACTCCAAACAAACTAGCTGAACTAATAATTAAGCAAGAGAACGCCTTGGATAGTATCGAAAAAATTCATGAGAAAGGTGCGCACAAAGGCAAAATTCGCGGTGAATACAAAGACGCAGAAAAATCGATTGAGAAAAATAAAGCATTATTGTTTGTGTACCGTCATTACGAAGCATTAATGCACGAGAAAAATTTGTACGACTTTGATGACATGATTGTAGAGACGGTAGAAGCGCTTTCGAGTAATGAAGATATGCTACGGGATTTACAGGAAACCTACCAATATATTCTGGCTGACGAACACCAGGACGTTAATGGTTCTCAAAATAAAATTTTGGAATTACTGGCTTCGTATCATGATAGTCCAAATATTTTTGTAGTAGGGGATGAGAAACAGGCCATCTTTCGGTTTCAAGGGGCGTCTCTCGAAAATTTTCTCTATTTTGGCGATCTGTTTAAAGGTACAACCACTATTTCTTTGACCGAAAATTATCGCTCCGGTCAGGAAATATTGGATGCCGCTCAAAGTCTAATTGAAGTGCCAGACGGACCTTTAAAGGATTTGCGGGTACCATTAAACGCAGCCTATGTTTCTCACTCTGAAGTTGAATTAAGAGATTTCTCACACCAAGCTGTTGAGGACGATTGGGTAGTCAAAAAAATTAATGAATTGATTGAACAGAACATTCCAGCCAAGGAGATTGCAGTTATTGTTCGTTCCAACCAAGAAGTAGAATATCTCAGTCACCTTATTCGAGCGGCTGGGCACAAGGTTAGTGCTTCGGCTGATAGTGACGTGCTGCATCACCCGATTACTCATACTATTGAAGAATTAATGCGGGCGGTTACGAGTACTGATTCAAAAGCACTTTTCACGATTTTACATGGTGCCTATTGGGGAATTACGCACATTGATTTGGTAAAAATACTGGCTGCTCAAAGTTATGAAAAAAGTTTAGCTGAGATTGTTGCCGATGAGTCTCTGCTCAAGGAAATTGGGGTTGCTGACGTTGGAAAGATTTTACATGTTAGTCGAGTTTTAGCTGACGCGCGTAAACGTACCATAACAGAAACACCGCACTCAGTATTAGCCTACATGATCGAGGAAAGTGGTCTTAAGGATTTTGTAATGACCACTGATCCATTGGGAGCCGCTCGGGTAGTGCGTCGTTTGTTTGACGAGATTGAGGAACAAGTACGACGCGACAAGACAGTGTCGATGGTCGACGTTGTGAATGCTCTATCGCTTCGCAGGCAATATGGTTTACCACTCAACGCCCCCTTTATTACTATTGATAGCCAGGCAGTGCACGTAATGACTGCTCACAAATCCAAGGGTTTGGAATTTGAGGTCGTCATCGCACCCCATCTGACCGACAATAGCTGGGGAGGACGAACAACCCGCGCTAATTTTAAAATTACTATTCCGGGTCAACTCAACGAAGAAGTTCATGACGCAGGCGATGATGAACGTCGGCTTTTGTATGTGCTTATGACCAGAGCCAAGAGTAAACTTCTAGTAAGTTCTAGTGAGACAAATACTGAGGGTAAGGCGCTAAGTCCATCTCGTCTTCTTTCTGATATTGAAGAAAGTAATCTACACATAGTGCCGACCGAAGACATTGAGGATGAATTTGTGCCGCTCTCTACAATAACCACTAGGCAGCCAGATTCAGTCTTAGATACGAACTTTATTACTAAACTTTTAAGTGAACGAGGTTTTTCAGCCACATCATTGAATAATTATTTGCGGAGCCCATGGGATTATTTTTATCGCAATATCTTGCGTATTTCGGAAATACAACCAGTTCATATGCAATTTGGCACAGCGATTCATAATGTGATGGAGAGAGTGACTAAAGAGCACATGTCGAGCGGAAAGGTGGCCTCAGATACTGAAATAAAAGGGTATTTGGAGCGCGAGCTTAATAAACTTCCGATTAGTACGGAAGATTACACTCGGCTCCATCAAAAGGGTCTAGAGGCTCTTTTGGTGTATATTCCGCACGTATCTAGTTCGTGGCCAAAGAAAACTCGCTCCGAGATGTCACTACGAGTGGTTATGGATACTGGCGTAGCAGAACTACCCCAACTACCATTAACTGGTAAGCTCGATCGTCTAGATTTTGATGATGAAGATCATGTTTTGAAAGTGGTTGATTACAAAACCGGAAAACCAAAAACCAGAAATAGTATAGAAGGGAAGACCGCTTCCTCTGACGGTGGCTACAAACGTCAGTTAGTTTTCTACGCCTTACTCTTAGAACTATATGATGACGAGCGATATAAATGTCGCAACGGGGTGCTTTCCTTTGTGGAACCAGACAGTAAAGGAGTAATTCATGAAGAAGAATTTACGATTTCTGATGAAGAAATAAGAGAACTAAAGGAAGAAATAATTATAGCCACCAAAGAAATTATCTCTGGAGATTTTATTAAAACTGATTGCGATTCATCGGTTAGCGGTTATTGTCACCTAGTTTCTTTGTTGAAAGAAAACAGGTAACTAAAAAAGGCGCTACCTTCGGTCGCGCCTTTTTTAGTAAAGTAGTCCTGATTACGGATTTAACTGTCCACCTTCAATTTGAGAAAGTAACTGCTCAACAATTTCTTTTACATTGTCGTACGGCTGAGCACCATTTATTACTCCTTGTTGATCACCAACCATCACAACAGTGTGTGGCGTTCCTTGTCCACCAGCATTAATGGCTTCAGCTACATCTTGATCAACTTGATCTTTATAACGTCCGCTATCAAGACAAGTTTGGAAGCCACGAGCGTCTACTCCTGCGGTAGTGGCAAATTCAGGCAGACGAGATAAGTCAGTTGGTTCGTTAGTCCCTCGTTCGCCAAACACCAAATCAGCAAATTTCCAAAACGCATCATTACCTCCCAATTCTGCTACACACTCAGAAGCTTCGGCAATTTTTGGTGCGTTTGGATGAAGCTGAGCTAATGGAAATTGTCGATACACCCACGCTACTCGTCCGTCTACCCCGTATTCATCCATAATCTTATTCATGGTTGAATGGAAATTTTTACAAAACGGACATTCAAAGTCAGAGTATTCAACCATTAAAATTGGAGCATTGGGATTACCGCGAATATGGTCTGCTTCAGTCACTGGTAACACTTCTGGTTTTGTTCCTTCTTCAGCACCAGGTGTAACTTCTGTTACTTGTTGCGGCGCAGTTTTGCCATTATATAAAATAGCTCCAGCTACCAAAGCGGCTGCTAAAATAATTGCGATTGGGATGCCAAGACTTGGCGCTTTCTTAGTTGGTTCCATAGGAAATTAACAGAAACTTATACAAAATAATATGGGAAGAGTATACCATATATGTGGTTTTGGCATGCTATACTCGAGCAAAATAGTGTAATTATGGATATATTTCAAGCAATACTTTTAGGGGTAGTACAAGGTCTAACCGAATTTTTACCAGTGTCTTCTACTGGGCACCTTATTTTAGCTGAAAAAATATTAGGGGTTGAGACTTCAAATGCATTGGCTTTTGATGCGATTCTTCATCTCGCCACAGCCGGAGCAGTAATATTATATTTTAAAAAAGATATTTGGATTCTAGTTAATACTGTCCTGAGACGATTTAGTCGCTTACCCGTTAACCGTCGGGACATGATACTTGTCTACTCATTGATAGTTGGAACTATACCAGCAGTTATCTTTGGTTTGTTGCTGGAATCTTATATGAATGATCAGTTCCGCAACCCACTTTTGGTAGCAGGGGTTCTGGTGCTTGGTTCACTATTTTTTATGTATGCTGAGTGGGTCTACGAAAATTCTTATCCCCAAAATGAGATGAGTGTAACCAAGGCCATCAAGATTGGTCTTTTCCAGTGTTTGGCGTTAATACCGGGCATGTCACGTTCGGGAGCTACAATTTCTGGTGGAATGCTATTAGGTCTGACTCGTCATGAGGCTGCTCGGTTTGCGTTTCTTTTAGCTGTACCGGTTATTTTAGGGGCTGGTGCAAAAAAACTCCTAGAATTAATTCAATCAAATGACCCAATTCAGTGGGCGAGTGTTGGGGCTGGTGCTATTGCTGCCTTTGTGACAGGTTTGTTTGCGGTGCATTTTATGTTGCGGTTTGTAAGGAGTCATACTTTGTGGCCGTTTATTTGGTATCGGATTATTTTGGCCGCCTTTGTCACTTTCGTTATTGTTTTTGGATAAAAAGTGCCTTGAGACACTTTTTATCCATTCCAGTCCCCAGACTGGACGGCCGATGTGACGCGCTAGCGGAACCAGGCCGAGGTGGAAAGAACTCAAACTTTAGTTTTCTCCATACCTTGGCACTTTTCGCCCTGCGCAGCGTTCTTTAGCTAATTTCTGTCGAAGATGAAATTCGGGTTTATAAAGAAAAGGACGTCCAGAAACCCCCGGGCGCCCTATTTTTCGAGAAGCACAGCTCTGAGTGTCGCAATCTTGAGCATAACCCACTCTTTGTTGTTTAAGATTCTCCGGCCTTGTTTTGTTTGATTGAGGCCCTGCCTAAGAATTTGCCGAAGTTCTCTTAATGTCTGAACGCCAGTGGTCTTCTTTGCGTCAGCAATGAGCTGTTCTCTATTTATTAGCAAAAGTGGTTTTTTCACCGTTTCCTCCTTTCTAGTTATAATTTTACACTAATGTCTATATTTAAAAAGGCAAGGTATGCGTCATTGACGCGTCTTCTTTGATAATCCAGGCGGATGTATCAAGAGGAATATCTTTTTTGCGAGCACCGTCTTTGAATTTTACATGGCCGTTTTTTAAGGCGTATTCAAATATTTCTTTGGTGACTTTTACATCCTGTTCACAGTACTTTTTAATTTCATCAATTTTACCTTCCCGCCACCAGCGCACGGCCTGTAGGCCGTCCGCTGATTTCTTGGAACCAAGGGTGGCCTGAGCCACACTATCGAGGCGTAATCGGCGACCAAGCGAGGTCTTAATATCTTCGAGTAAATCAATGCTTTTAATTTGGGTTAAATCACCAGGGTAATATTTATTTAAAAGAGGAATATCAAAATGGTTGCTGTTGTAACCAACGAGCGCATCGGCCGCTTCTATAATTGGCCAAAGTATTTCGAGATTATCGATAGTAGCCGTCGTATATTTGTCAGTGTGACTATCATAAACAGTTCCGACCGAAATATCTAAAAGGGCCGGGTCGCTTCCACCAACGTCTTGAAAAATATTTTGAGTTTCTAAGTCAAAGACAACGTAACGCATGGGAAAGATTGTAACATATACTTTTTTATAAATATGAAAGGGCTCCGCAATACATTTGCGAAGCCCACGATTTAAACAGTATGTGCTATCTGGTGTTGATTGAGGAATAGTTCTTCAAAGTGCTCTCCCCAACGCTGCCAGATTGGTAATGTGTGGTAGGCACCAAGCTCGCCGGGAGCTAAGGCAGAAATCTTCTGTTCGGGACGTAGACCCTCAGCCCAGCATTCGACTGCTAAGGCGGTGATTTCGCCGATATTTAGGCCTTTAGCAAATCGAATTTGGGCAATACATGACGTGTAAAACGGATCGCGTTCACCAATAAGCTCTTTGATCAACATCTGTCCAAAAGGGGTATCGTTGAGAATACTAAGTCGCCGTTTTGGGTTGTGTTCACAAAGAAGCTTACGCAACTCCCAATAAGAAACAGACTCAGATTCCGATATCTTCCAACCACCACGGTCACCGTTGCCCATATAGACAATCAGTGCAGGGGATATAGATTTTTTATCACCTAAAAAATTATCAATTCGCTCCAAAGTCTTTGTTCGACCGAGATGATGGAATTGAACTTTACAACAGAGGTTGGTCAGTTTTTGGATCAACTCCAGTGCTTTGGTAACTTTTGGCCCATCCACAGTCGTAATAACCAGAACATCAGTCATGGTATTTCTCCTTGTTTACCTAACCTAAGCAGAACAATAACACATATTTAAAGTATGTAAATATTTAAAGCTTTTTAACTAACTCCTCAATATTCCCAAATGTTTCTTCGCCATCAGTAAGGTTCTTAAGCGAATACTTACCGGTCTTGGCTTCGTTCTCTCCAATGATCAATGCGTAGGTGACCATAGCTTCAGCAGCGGCAGAAAGTTTCTTGCCAACTTTTCTTGTGCTGACATCGGTTGCAACACTCACGCCAACTTGGCGAATGGCCTGAGCTAGCTTTTGGCCATGCATATTAAACTCTGCATCGGTTGGAAGAATCATGACAGTTGGAGAGGTGATGTCAGTTGACATGAGCTCGTGCGTTTCCAAAAAGTCGCGCATAGTGACATCCCCAAACCCAAATCCAATCCCGGGCACCGCTTCGCCGCCAAAGAGGGAAGTTAGATTGTCATAGCGCCCGCCACCTAAAAGAGAGCGGTTGTTACCCTCGGCTTTGTCTTTAAATTCAAAAATAGTGCCGGTGTAGTAATCAAAACCGCGAGCTAAAGAGCGGTCTAGACGAACGTTCTTTATGCCAAGCTCATTGAGTCCAGCTACCACAGCGTTCTCACCAGCGTCTTCTTGTTCTATCATTTTCTTCACTTCATTTGCTAAATCTTTATGACCAAGTGCTTCTACCATTTCTGCTAAGTATGTACTTTCGTCAATTTTATCTTTTTTGTCGTTAAGACGAGTTAGTTTTTTAATTGTTTCTTCATTGGTAATACCTAACATCTCATACGCTTTCTTCATGGTTTGGCGGTTGTTGACCAAAATCTCGAACATGCTTTCATCCGCTCCAAAGTTCATAAAGATTTGGTAGGCCAAAGCAATGACTTCCACATCCACCGAAATATCAGTTGAGCCAAAAATATCGCAATTGAGTTGCCAGTGTTCGCGCAGGCGGCCGCGTTGGGCTCGTTCGTAACGGAAGAGATTGGGGATGGAATACCAACGCACTGGGAAGGCTAGTTCTTTTCTTTTAGCGGCAATCATGCGGGCGACGGTTGGGGTCATCTCGGGTCGCAAAGTCACTTCGCGATCACCACGGTCGATGAAAGTATAGGTTTGTTCGTTGATCATCTCTTCGTTTTCCGCCCCCTTGGCTTTGTATAACGCTGATGGTTCCAACACTGAAGCATTGTATCGTTCAAAGCCAAAACTCTCAGCCGTGTAGGCCCAGGTATCAAAAATATATTGCTGAATAGCCATGTCTTCTGGGTAAAAATCCCGGACACCCTTATAGGGGTCGGTCGATAGATGTTTATTACTATTCTCTTTGCTCATGGGGCTGATTGTACGTAAATGTTGTCTTTTTAACAAGGTTTTATAATCCAGCTTGGTCGTGACGATACTGAGTGACTTTTTGCCGTTCGTCAGCTTGGTGGATTATAAGAGATTTTAGACCACGTGGGTCAGGCATATTCTTGGCTTTAAATTCTTCATTGCTGCCGCCGGCAGTTTGTGCCTCAATAAATCCATAATTGAGTAAAGTCGGAATAATACCGCTGATTTCGATATTCATATCTTGGAGTCGTTCGAGACGAAATGAGGATAGGTGACGACGAAAGAAACCGCGTTGGTCGATAGCAACAATCCGACGATCGGTAATAACCCACAGATCAAGATAGTAGTCAGTAATGTGGTTAGTAAAATGCATCCACATTAAAAGTATCCAAGCGAGATAAAAAAACCAGATAGTGCCCGTAAATTCTGAAAATGAATTCATAGTGACAAATTGGTTGACGGGGAGTTCAGCAATAAGTTTGGACAGAATAAAATAACCGATGAGTGGAAGTAGCGTTAGTAGCAAGTCTCCAATAATAAACATACACATCACGAACCAGTGCTTACGAACAATTTTGATTATTTTTTCATCAGCTTCAAGCTTAATCTGTTCAACTAACATACTTTAAAAAATAATTATACTGCCCATAATGAGAAGAATAACTACCCCAATTCCAATATGGAGCATGGTGCCAAGAAAGGCTTGCGACTTGCTGTGACCATAAGTCAGCCAGTGATAGGCTACGATGGCTGAATGAATAGCAAAGACTAGAACTAAGAATAAAAAAACTAGTGTCAAGAATTGGTCAAGTGAGACGCTAATAAAGGTATCGGGCGCAAGTGGGTTAGTGGGCATATTCAGGATTATTGTACCATCAGTACACTGTAACGAATGGTTTGGTACTGGTCTTGATAACTGGTTGGTGCAAAACCAAACTCATGAGCCAAGAGAGAAATTTCACTTGTCTGTTCTGGTTCGTGTTCAATCCAGAGTTGTCCGCCTGGTTTTAAGAAATGTTCCGCTTGAGAAATAATTTTGGAGATAATCTCCATACCATTATTACCACCATAAAGTGCGAGCGGTGGTTCAAAATCTTTCACTGATTTTTCTGCTCGGTCTATTTTTGGATCTATGTAAGGTGGGTTTGTTAAAATGAAGTCAAATTGGCCAGAGATGTTTTCAAACAGGTTTGATTGAAAGACTTGGTAGCGGGTACAAGAGATTTCGTTTGCTTCCAAATTTTTACCAATTGTGGGGAGGTGAGCCTTGTCGATTTCTCCAAAGGTGACGTGGGCTTCAGGTACGGCTTTAGCTACGGCTACACCAATAGCTCCTGAACCAGCACAGAGGTCAAGAAGCTTTACTGGCGCAGCAGGCTCATCGTCTTGCCGCTGCCTGCCAAGCGACTCCGCTTCAAGACGATGAGCCTGCTGCTTAATAGCGCTAATCGCTTTCTCTACCCAATACTCAGTTTCTGTTCTGGGAATAAGCGTAAATTTCTTTACGCTTATTCCGGTCCTGTCTCCAGACAAGAATTTCCGATGTCGTTTAGACGAGGAAATAGGTGGAATTAAATCTGTCTCACCACTGAGATATATCTTACAGTTAAGAAAGGGAACATAACCAATCACATACCCGAGTGGCTCGCCGGTATGCAGGCGCTCGCAATCGGTGAAAAAACCTTCAGTTTTTTCACCTTTATATTTTTCCGCAAGCAGCCACTGTTCATCTTTTGTCATAGATGATTTGGATTTTTGCACGAACCGCGGACAATGATTTCCATTTCCTCAATTTTGAAGTCTTGCGGTTCAAGTAATTTTAAAATTTTTTTATCTGGGGCTTTAAAATGAATTACTTTTTCACAATTAACACAAACCGCATGATGGTGTGGCTGGTTTTGGTATTCGTACTGAGCTTCCTCAGTACCGATATGGATTTGTTTAATTAATTTCTCTTGCAAAAACAAATCAAGATTTCGGTATATGGTCACCAAATCTATAGTGGGCAAGTGTTTATGAATATCAGCAGCCGATAGGGAGCCTTTATGTTTCCTTAAGATATCTAATATTTGTTTGCGTTTTATGGTTAGTCTCATATGCAAGTGATTTGCATCTTACCAACTTTTTGTTACACTGGCAATTGCAAATTAGTTGCAATTAATGTTTACCTACCAATTTAGTTTATGATGTTTGAAGCACTAATAGCTGGAGTACTGGTTGCCCTTACCTCACTTACCGGAGTTTTTTTCTTTAAAAACAACAAGAAGCTTCTCGGTGCACAACGATACGTCGTGCCGATAGCAGTAGGGGTTTTCTTGAGTTTGGTTCTTTATGAACTTATTCCAGAAACCTTAGAACAGTCTCCACAATGGGGCGGTATAGCCGTGGCTTTTGGTTTTATAACTTTTTATATATTAGCCAACTATCTTCATAAAAAATATCACCACTTAGAAGCAGATGACTGTGATCGCAAGGGAGCGGCGGCTCTGCTTCTTATTGGAGATGGTATTCACAATATCTCTGACGGAGTAGTGCTCGGTGGGGCGTTTTTAATCGATCCAACGGTGGGCTGGGCGACAGCGGCGGCGCTCGCGCTTCATGAGATTCCCCAAGAGATAGTGGAGTTCGGGGTTTTGATACGCGCTGGCTACACAAGAAGCGCCGCCGCTCTCTACAACTTAATATCAGCCAGCAGCATTATTCTAGGGTTAATCATGATTGTGGTTATATCAGAATATGCTAATGGATATATTTGGATAATTACTGGTATTGCGGCGGGCAATTTACTTTTCCTGGCCGCTAGTGACTTGCTGCCTCGTATTCACGGTAACCTAAAAAATTACGGTAGCATTTGGCACTCTACTTTTTCAATAATCATTGGTTTTGTAATAATGACTACAGTACTTATTTGGACCCATGAACACTTTCATCTCCATGAAGGTCAACACGATGAAATTCACAATGAAACTCATCTTTAATTTAAGATAAATATTAATCTGCTAGACTATCAACCATGGTTTTAAAATTTTGGCTAAAAGTAATTTTGTTTGTGTTGATTTTAGTCCCTAATCTCAACTTTGCGCAAGAAATACATAACGAGTTTCAAGGTACGTGGCGTGGTGAAGTAGCAAAAATTTTGCAAGAAGAGAACCGGCTCATTCCTGGGACAGACACTGAACATTTGTATCAAACTATTTTGGTTAAGGTACTAGATGGACCAGAAAAGGGTGAAACCATCACTATCGAAAATGATTATTTAGAGCTAGATAAAGGTGATAAATTCTACTTTAATCACTATATATATATTGGCGGAGAGGAAGTATATGCCGTCACCACTATCGACCGCCGGGAGGCTTTACTGTTTTTCGTCTTGTTGTTCGTAGCTGCAGTAGTAGTGCTCGGTGGTTGGCAGGGTGTGCGTTCACTTGTTGCTTTGGTGGGTAGCTTTATTGCTATTTTTTATGTGTTGTTACCGGGACTTTTGGCGGGTTGGAACCCTTTGCTTGTTAGCTCATTAGTAGCATCAGTGATTTTAGCGGCAGCCATATTTTTTACTCACGGACTCAATCGAGAATCAGCCGTAGCGTACGTTGGAACTATGCTTGCTGTTTTTCTTACCGGTTTATTGGCAATAATTGCTGTGTATATGTGCGACCTGTCTGGTTTTGTGAGTGATGAATCAGTTTACTTAAATTTCAATACGGCTGGCAAACTTGATTTCACTGGCCTCTTACTTGGTGCCATTATCATCGGGGTACTAGGAGTACTTGATGACATAGCAGTAACTCAAGCAGCGGTTGTATCGGAGCTCTATAACAGCAACTCTAACTTAACGCGTCTTGAAGTATATCGTCGTGCCCTACGAGTTGGGAAGGAACACGTCGGGGCGCTTGTGAATACGTTGGTGTTAGCTTACACCGGTGTTTCGTTGCCGCTCCTGTTATATTTTTCACAATCAACAATCAGTGTGTGGTCACTAATAAATTCCGAGACGTTTGCCACCGAAATCGTTCGCGCCATTGTTGGTAGTATTGGTCTTATAATGACAGTACCTATAGTTACTGGCCTGGCTGTGTATTACCTTAAGGGTTATGTACCAAAAAGTGGTCATAGTCACTCGCACGGACACGGCCACACTCATTAGGGTTTAAATTTGCTATACTTAGTGCCATGTCAGATACTCCAATGCTTGAGATTAAAAATCTCACCAAAAAATACGGCAACAAAATCGCGGTTGATAATATTTCTTTGACCATTAAACGAGGAAGTTTTTTTGGCCTGCTTGGTCCCAATGGAGCAGGGAAGAGTACGACTATTCACTGTATTACAGGTATTGCACAACCAACGAGCGGACAAATATTGGTAGACGGAGTAGATGTAGTTACGGACTATAAACTAGCTCGCACGAAAGTCGGACTTTCACCACAAGAATTCAATGTTGATATTTTTGCTACCCCAGTTCAACTTATGGATTACATTGGCGGTTATTATGGGATCCCTTCTGCTGTACGAGTAAAACGTATAGATGATCTTATAGAGCGCTTTGATTTAGAGCAGCATCGTAATGTAAAATTTCAGAAATTATCAGGTGGTCTCAAACGTCGGGCCATGCTCGGGCGAGCCTTAGTGCACACTCCAGACTTACTTATTCTCGACGAACCAACTGCTGGGGTGGATGTCGAGCAACGTCGTGACCTTTGGGCATACCTGAAAGAGATGAACGAAAAAGGCAAGACTATTATTCTCACTTCGCACTATCTGGAAGAAATTCAGTATCTTTGTAATGAAATAGCTATTATCAATCATGGCAAAATTGTTGCCGAAGGAAGCAAGGCTGATTTTATGAAAGACGGTAAGAGTGTCGAAGAGACATATCTTGAAATTACCAAAAAGGATAACGCATCAAAGTAGTATGGAAATAAATTGGATAGGCTTATACACGATGTTCAGACGCGAAGTCCAGCGCACCTTTCGTGTTGTGACACAGACACTTGTGGCGCCAGTTATTTCTGCCGCGCTCTACATTTTTATTTTTGGTACAGTTATTGGCACTCGCATAGATGACTTTGCTGGTGTCCCATATATCTCTTTTGTGTTCCCAGGAGTGCTTATGCTCTCAATCATCAACGCCAGTTTTGCAAGTGCTTCTTCCGCCTTGTATTTTATGCGTTTTACCCGTGGGATTGAAGAAATTCTCATCACTCCGTTTTCATATCTTGAGATGTTGATTGGTTTTGTTGGTAGTGCGGTCACTCGGGCGTTGTTGGTTGCGTTTCTTATTTTAGGAGTTGGATTACTCTTTGGGGCTGTTCAATTAGAAAACCCAGTTGGCTTTGTGTTATACGTAGCGGCTATTTCTGCTATCTTTGCGATGCTCGGCATTATCGTAGCGCTCTGGGCCGAAGGTTTCGAACAACTCCAAGCACTCAATACTTTTGTAATTACACCACTTACATATCTAGGCGGTATCTTTTACTCAGTCACATTCTTACCACCACTAGCAGCGACCATCACTCACTTCAATCCGTTCTTTTACTTTGCCGACGGGATACGCAGTAGCATGATTGGGTATAGTGAAGCCAACAGTCAGATTGGGTTGTTGGTGATAGGTGGGTTAGTGCTTGGGCTAGGAATTTTGGTCACCCAACTTTTCAAGCACGGGTGGAAGATAAGAAACTGATTTTTTATTTCACATAGTCCGGCGCGCAAGCGCGCCGGACTGGTATACTATTGAGCAATATGGATCATTCAAAACTCTACGAAACGGTCACTGCGTTGATGGCGCCAGGTAAAGGAATTTTAGCGGCCGACGAAAGCAATGGAACAATGAACAAACGCCTGGCGTCTATTAATGTGCCTGAAGAAGCAGAGAACCGTCGTAAATTTCGTCAGCTAATGTTTACAGCTCCCGATATTGAAAAATATTTATCCGGAGTTATTTTATATGATTCGTCCATTCGCAATTTAACGGATGATGGTATAGCGTTTCCAGATATTTTACTGTCAAAGGGAATTATTCCTGGCATCAAAGTCGATAAAGGAACAGTGAATCTTACTAATTTCCCAGATGAAGTTATCACCGAAGGTCTTGATGGTCTTAAAGAACGTCTTGAGGAATATTTTGATTTAGGTGCGCGGTTTGCTAAATGGCGAGCGGTCATTTCCATCACTGATGAACTTCCCAGTGATGAATGTATTTTGGCCAACTCATTTGTTTTGGCTCGCTACGCAGCTTTATGCCAAGAAGCGGGAATTGTGCCAATGATTGAACCGGAAGTACTACTGAATGGGTCGCACGATATAGCTCGGGCCGAAGCGGTGACTATGCACACCCTCCAGATTTTATTTAATGTTTTGAAGGAATATCGAATTGATTTACAGAGTCTAATTTTAAAATCTAGTATGGTGCTTTCCGGCGACAAACATGCTCCGGCCTCTACTCCCGAAGAAGTGGCCGACGCTACCTTACGGACATTCCACTTATCTGTACCACATGAAGTACCGGGTATTGTTTTCCTTTCTGGGGGTCAAGAAACTATTCGGGCTACCGAGAACCTTCAAATGATTGCCGAACGCGGCCCGCAACCATGGAAGATTACGTTTTCATACTCGCGTGCTTTGGAAGAACCAGTCCTCGCTGCGTGGCAGGGTAACGATGAAAATGTGATCAAAGCCCAAAAAATTTTACTTCATCGAGCCAAGATGAACAGCTTAGCGACTCAGGGTAAGTACGAGTCTAAACTTGAAAAATAATAAATAAAAAGAGCCGCTCCCGGAGGGAGCGGCTCTTTTTGTATCTGACCTACTTAGCCTTTTGCTTGTACATTGTGTGAAGCTTAGCCACTGGGTTAAATTTTTTAACCTCGTACTTCTTTCCTGGGTCTTTCTTATTTTTGTTATTGAAAACAGTATAAATAACATGGCCTTTGCCAAGTCCTTCCGGTTTTTCTTCGGTTGCTTGATCTTTAGAAACACCAGCAGAAACCATCTTTATTAGTCTATCTTGTGACATAGTGGGCGTGATAATACCAGAAAGTAGGTTGGCGGTCAATCAATAGCGCGCTATACACAGATGTCAGGCCTCGTTAACAACTGTCATAAAAATAGTGTGTTAAAATGGCTTTGTTTGACGGTTCTGTCCGTCTATTTCTTCTGTTATCACTGATAGTCAAACCTCTTTTTAATTATGCGCGTACTCACATTTGGATGGGAATTTCCACCAGTTAAAACAGGCGGTTTAGGGGTGGCCTGTCAAGGATTGACGCGTGAACTCTGTGGGGAGGGAATTGAAGTTTTGTTTGTGCTTCCCCGCACCCAACAAACTCAAGGTTCTGCCCAATTTCGCTTTGCAGATATAGATAAAAATATAAAAGTACGAGAAATAGAATCTCCGTTAGTGCCATACCAAAGTAGTGGCACCTCTTTTTCATATTATGACGCTGTCACCAAACAAAAACTTTTTTCAAGGAGCTTAATTGAAGAAGTGCATCGCTATGCACATCAGGCTTCTGTCATCGCTAGTCAAGAAGATTTTGACATCATCCATGCCCACGACTGGACTTCCTACCTAGCTGGCTTGGCGGCTAAAGCAGTCTCAGGAAAACCACTAGTAGTTCACGTTCATGCTACCTCGTATGATCAGGCAGCTAGTGATAACGTTGACCCAGAAATTTTTGCGATTGAAGAACGAGCATTTCGCGAAGCAGACAGAGTCATTGCTGTTAGTCAGTTTACAAAAAACGTAATAGTTCAAAAACACGGTGCCAATCCTGATAAGGTTGATGTAATACACAACGGTTGTGACACCCATGAACCACCACGGTATCAACCGGTGTTGGCGGAACTAAAGGCGCAGGGCAAAAAAATTGTTCTCTACCATGGTCGTATAACTATTCAAAAAGGAGTTGATTATTTTGTGAACGCAGCGCGCAGAGTGGTTGATGTAAATCCGGATGTGGTTTTTTTTATTTCTGGTTCAGGAGACATGGAGCGACAAATTATGCATCAAGTTGGAGCCATGGCCTTGTCACGCCACGTTATCTTTGCCGGTGCTTTATGGGACGAGGAGCGTGATCGTATGTATCAAACGGCTGACTTGGTTGTGATGCCATCTGTGTCCGAACCATTTGGTTTGGTGCCACTAGAATCAATTCAACAGGGCACTGCGTCACTCATCACTAAACAATCCGGAGTAGCTGAAGTGCTTACTCATGTGCTTAAGGTAGATTTTTGGGACGTGGAAGAAATGGCTAACAAAATTGTGGCGGCTCTCAAATACGAAACAATGAATGGTCAGTTGGTCCGTGAAGGAAAAAAAGAAATACTCAAACTATCTTGGCATACAGCAGCCGATAAAGTAAAAAACCTTTATCAACAACTAATACAACTTGGGACTTCTGGTTCAAGTGCGGTAGAATAGAGAACATGTTAAGTGTGTGTCCCTATTTTCATGTTCACCAACCTTTTCGAGTGAAACGTTTTCGGGTTTTTGATATTGGTAACGACACCGAATACTTTAACGACGCGAGTGAAACGGATTTAAATAATCGAAGAATTGCTGAGAAGGTAGCCGACAAATCCTACCGCCCTGCAACCAAGGTTCTCCAAGAACTTTTAGACAACCACCCTGAATTTCGTTTTGCCTTATCTTTTTCTGGCACGGCGCTCGAGCAGTTTGAAGCGTACACACCAGATGTACTGGAGTCATTTCAAAAATTAGTGTCCAGCGGACGGGTTGAGATTCTGGCCGACACTTACCATCACTCGCTGGCTTTTTTCTTTTCACAACCGGAGTTCGAAAGACAAGTAGCACTTCATGCCAAAAAAATAAAAGAGCTTTTTAATTACACACCACGGGTTTTCCGAAACACCGAACTTTCGTACCGAAACGATTTGGCTCATTGGTGTGATGCTCATGGGTACAAAGGCATCATGGCTGAAGGTTGGGATAAATACCTTGGCTGGCGTAGTCCAAATTTTGTGTATACACCAATTGGAGCTAAAAAAATTAAAGTTCTTTTAAAGAATTATAAATTGTCTGATGATGTGGCCTTTCGGTTTAGTAATCAAGGTTGGGAGAGTTGGCCACTTAATGCCGAAACCTACGCTGACTGGATTCATTCTCATCATGGCGACGGACAAACCATTAATCTGTTTATGGACTTCGAAACTTTTGGTGAACACCAATGGGAAGATACTGGTATATTTAATTTTTTGCGTGCGCTCCCAAGCACATTACTGAAGCGTGATGATACTACTTTTTTGACTCCGTCTGAGACAATCGATGCGTATGATTCAGTCGGAGAATTTGATGTGCCAGATATTTTGACGTGGGCTGATACCGATAGAGACCTCACCGCTTGGATAGGGAATGATATTCAACGAGACGCTATCCATGCTATCTACGCCCTTGAAAGTGAAGTGTTAAAAACTCAAGATGAAGAACTTATTGAAATTTGGCGCAAGTTGCAAACCTCCGACCATTTTTATTATATGTGTACCAAGTGGTTTAACGATGGTGACGTGCACGCGTACTTTTCACCCTATGAATCCCCATACGATGCGTATATCGCTTTCATGAATGCGCTCTCTGATTTACAATTGAGGGTAAGCTATGCCGGCAAAGCCAGAGAAAAATTCGCCGCGAGACTGGAGGCACCTAGCACAAGTTTCTGGGGCAAACTTTTGGCGTGGATTAAGCAAATCTTTGGTCAATTCAAAACAGCGGTTTTTTAAAACACAAAGTCGGACCAAAACCACATCAGTTCTTACAAATAATGTTCTTTCAAGTTCTATGACCACAAAAAAGAAAACTACCAAAAAAGCGGTAGTCAAAAAAACAACCAAAAAATCAGTAACAAAAAATCTAACTCAAAAAGTAGCAAAAAAAGCGACGTCTAACAAATCAGACAGTGGTAAAAAACTAGTCGTTGCCACCGGCGCTAACTGTTTTTGGGTTCACAACGGCCCAATTCTGCGTGATTTAGTAGAGTTAGAAAAGGCTCTTGATGAAATGAATGAGAAAATATTTGCACATCATGTATCTGGTACACGTAACGATTTCGCAGATTGGATTCAAATGGTTTTGAAGGATGCTGAAGCAGCTGTGGCATTCAGAAAAGCCAAAAAGCCAAAAACCGCTCGAACGGTTATCGTTAGACAACTGAAGCTTTACAAGTTACCAGTTAAAAAATAATTGTATGGCTCGAGCTGCCACAATCGGCAACGGAAGCATTTTAGTAGGCATTGACGATCGTGGTCAAGTCCGGGATTTTTACTACCCATATGTTGGTCACTCCAACCATGTGAGTGGTGGCAGTGGCTCGTATTGGCACCGAATCGGAGTGTGGGTAGACGGTTCATTTTCTTGGATAGAGGAGAGTGAGTGGGACGTTGAAGTTGATGTTCACCAGAAAAAAATGAGTACCAACATAGTAGCGATTAATAAAAGGTTGAAAATCACCCTTGCATTTCGAGATGTGGTACACAACGAGCAAAACATTTTTTTACGTAATGTCATTGTTTCCAACGACGCCGACACTAATCGTAAGATAAAAGTTTTTTTTGCCCAAGAATTTCGTATTTCCGAATCACGCCGGGGTGATACTGGTATGTATGATCCACGAGTAAAATCGCTTGTTCATTACAAAGGTCATAATGTTTTTTTAATAAATGCTGAAATCAATGGTCAAACTTTTTCAGATTACAGTATCGGTATTTTTGATATTGAAGGCAAAGACGGTACGTTTCGTGATGCGGAAGATGGTCATCTAGAACGAAACAGTATCGAACATGGTTCAGTCGACTCAGTATTAGGTCTTGAAGCCACTATGGCGCCGAATGCGAAAACGGAAATAAATTACTGGGTGGTAGTCGGAGAAAATATACCCGAAGCCCATGCCCTTAATGGGTATGTGATAACCGAACGTCCAGAACGCATTCGTAAATCAGTTGAAAACTACTGGAGTGTCTGGGTAGAAAAAGATGGACGAGACTTATCGCCTTTACCAAAACCATTACAAGAGTTGTACCAAAAATCACTACAAATAATCCGAGTACACGCTGATAAAGGCGGCGGAATTATTGCTTCTGGTGATTCAGAGATGCTTAATCATGGTCGTGATAACTATAGTTATGTATGGCCGCGGGATGCTGTCGTAGCGGCTGATGCACTACGGCGAGGGGGGTATGTTGATACCGCGAAGCGTTTTTATTTGTTTTTGTCTGAACTCCTAGAACCAGATGGATATCTAATGCATAAGTATAGAGTTGATGGTGCGTTGGGCAGTTCTTGGCATCCGTGGATGCGAGGAGGTAAAGTTCGGTTACCTATACAAGAAGACGAAACTTCGAGTATTCTGTTTTTTCTTTGGCAGCAATACGAACACAATCATGATGTTGAGTTCATTGAATCTTTGTATAACTCTTTCATCGAACCAGCGGCAGAATTTATGGTTGGGTATATTGATGATGAAACTGGACTGCCTTTTGGGTCGTACGATTTGTGGGAAGAAAAATTTGGCACCTCAACCTACACGGCCGCTTCGGTGTACGGTGGATTGATGGCAGCTGCCAATTTTAGTACTGTCCTTGGTAAACAAAAAAATGCTGACGCTTACAAAAAAACTGCCCTTACTGTCAAGGATGGAATCTTGAAGTATCTATACTTAGAAGATTTTCAGTCATTTGTAAAACTGGTGCGACTTGATGATGGTCTTTTGGAATATGATCACACCATTGATAGCAGTAGTTTTTTCGGGCTCATTTTATTCAATGTATTAGAGATAGACGATCCGCGGGTGGCTAGTTTCAAGAAAATAATCGACAGCAAGTTATTTGTGGGTTCTGGGATTGACGGCGGGTATGTACGCTATGAAAATGATCAATACTACACTGCTAAAGACACACAGGTTCCAAATCCTTGGATTGTGTGCACACTTTGGATGGCCCAGTATGAAATCAAAAAAGCAAAAAATAAAAAGGAGCTTACACCAGCCTTAGAGATGTTACAGTGGGCACAGAGCACTGCTTCAAAAAGCGGTATCATGGCCGAACAAATACACCCAGTTACTAAAGCTCCGCTGTCAACTGCTCCGTTAGTATGGAGTCACGCAGAGTTTGTTATTACTGTAGATGAGTATCTAAAAAAATATCGTGCTTTACCGGCCTAGTATTAAAATTTTTTACGCCAAAAACTAAGGCCACAAGGTAGCCAAAACTGTTTTCCTATTTCGGTTCTATGAATTGAATACGCGAGCGCGCCGGTGCCAAGTTTTTCTCCTATTACTTCAGCCAAGCTACGCATGTAGGTACCAGAAGAACAAATACACATTATATTTATTAATAGAAATTCTCGGCTGTTATTGTGTGCTAAAAATTCTTCCCAAGTAGCTTCTACTGATTCACGTCGGAAGTCCGCACCGAGAGCTTTGCTTTTCTCGGTGACTGTCGGCAAAGAGCGAATTTTCTCTCTCGCGGTTTTAACAATTTCGTCACCAGAAAGTCTGCTTATAGTATCAATTCTAATTTTATATATATAGCCTTCTTGAGTCGGGATAGTTATTTCATTAAGTTTATTCTCCAGTGCCCACTGGAACAGTGGTTTACCGTTCACAGTTTTGGAAGAAAACTTAGGGTAGGGGACAGCAAACAGTCCACGCATTTTTTTGATAGTGCGAATTACTGTATGGCGTGGGATTTCTAACTCCGGACATGACTGTATAAGGCCAAGAACATCACCACTGTCAGATTTAACACCAAGCAATATTTCTACTTTATACTCTTTATCAAGAGCATGATATTTTTCTTGAACCTTGCATTCCTCGCCGATAAGCACTAAGAGCTTACCGGACGCCATCGGGTCTAATCTGCCGGCGTAGGCCATTTTAGCTTCGCTATACCCTGGATACCATTTCTTAAAGGCTTCGATAGCTTGCAGCGGTGTTTGTCCCACTTTTTTATCAATCACAACCCACTTTTTCATAGAGACAGTATACCCCGTATAAAAAGTAAGAGCTCCCCAGGTTTGGGGAGCTCGTGGTTTCATTAAACATCAGGCCAGCATTTTTTGCGGGCTAGATACTCTATTTCTAGAATCGTGAAAGTCTCATTCTCGATTCCTGGAAAGAATTCTCTAGCCTGGCCGCCGATGGATAAGGTGAGCAATTCCATGTCTGAACGAGTGTCATGGTAGACACTTGTTTCGCCCAGGATGAAATCGACAGTTACCCAACAGACACCGTCTTTGGGCTTGATGTCGACAACAACCGTGTGTTCATCGTCACCTTGGAAAACCTGCGGATCTTCTGAGAAGACCACTGGTCGGTCCTGGCTCTTCTCACCTATAGAAAAATTGGCGAGAAGAAGAATAGTTGCCAGAATTACCTCAATCATGTCACTGCCTCCTGATCAGGCCCTTTTGTAGGGCGTTTACTCTTTTTTTATTATACCATATTTAAATTGATTTGTACAACTACCAAAGCAGCCGCGAAGCGGCTGCTTTTAAAATAAAGTTATGTTTAGCTGTAGTATTCAGTGAATACTGTGAGAGCTAATGAGGCAATTAGCAGACCAGCAAACATGGTTGGTGCACCTTGTTTTATCCAGTCCATAAAGGAAATCGGGTGAGCGGTCTTTTCAGACTTAGCCACCACAATCACTCCAGCGGTTGAACCAATTGGTGAACCGTTTCCTCCAAATCCAACTCCAAAAACGAGAGCCCACCAAAGCAAATCAACTGGGATACCGGAAGCACCTAAGTAACCGATAATTGGAATCATAGCTACTGTCAGCGGAATATTATCAACGATGGCAGAAAGAATCGCACTGGCCCATAGAATAATCAAAGCTGTCATTAGGAGATTACCTTCAGCACCGGCAGTTAGGAGATGAGCCATGCGCTCCAGCACTCCAGCGTGCTCCAAGCCACCAACAATCACAAAGAGAGAAGCAAAGAAAAGAAGTACAGATAGTTCAGTCTTTTCGATAATACCTTGTGGATCATGTTTTGGTGCTACCATGATGAGCGACAAAGAAGCTCCGATTAATGCAACCATTGCTGGTTCTAAATGAAGTAATCCATGGAGGAAGAAGAGAACAATAGTAAAACCAAAAACTATAAGCAACTTTCTCATAGTGCGTGGTTCTTTAATGGCTTCGTATTCATTCATGGCCATCAACTTATCAACGTTCTCTGGTAGTTTGGCTAAATCTTTACGGTAAACAACTTTAAAGATAGCTAATGTAGCAACCCAGGTAAGGATTACAACCGGTAGTGCGTGAATTAAAAAATCGTTGAAAGTAAAGCCGGCTGCTGAACCAATCATAATGTTTGGCGGATCTCCAATGAGTGTACCGGTACCACCAATGTTAGAAAGAAGAGCTTCGGACATCAGAATCGGAGTCGGGTTTATTTTAAGAATATCTGCAATGATGATAGTCACTGGCACGATTAAAATTATAGTGGTCACGTTATCAAGAACCATAGAAAGAATGGCTGTAATAGCACCAAGGGCAATCATTAGATACCAAGGGTTACCCTTGGATTTTTTGGCTGTCCAGATACCCATAAACTGAAAGAAGCCAGTTTTCTCAAGCATGGATACCATAAGCATCATTCCAAAAAGCAGTCCTAGAGTATTGAAGTCAACTACGTCAACTACTTCTTCCGGGTGGAAAAAACCAAGAATCATTCCGGCAATTACCATGGCCATAGCTCCAAAGAGAGCCACCACTGTCCGGTGGATTCTCTCAGTGAGAATGAAGAAAAAAGTGATGACAAAAATCAGTAGTGATGTAATTGTTATTAAGTCCATAAAAGTAGTTAGGTGAAAAATAAAAAACGTGTAAAACACGTCAAAAATAGTTAATCACAAGTTATATTTATTGTGAGTCTTCTATATCGAGCTGTTCAGCAATAATGTGTTTTAGGCCTTGGCGGGAAACAATGCCAACTGGACGACCTTCCTCATCAATAACTGGAATTCGGAGTCGTTTATTGGCGATAGCGGTAACTGCAACAGCCATAAGACTTTCTTTTTCAGTTACGGTAGTTAGTTCTGATGACATAAAGTCGCTAACTGATTTGTTTTGTGTTTCAGTTACAGCTGCTTTAAACATGTCTTCCGTAGCAAAGTGAGCGGCAGTACTGTCACCGTCTAGATACTCTGGGACAACAGCATCAAGCAAGTCTGTAACGCTGGTAACACCTATTAATTTCCCTTCATCGTTAGTAATAAGTAAGACGTTTGTTTTTTTTGTAACCATCAAAGAAACAGCTTCCTTGAAAGAAGCGTCAGCAGAAATGATAACAGGCTCTTTAATTATATCTTTTAGTTCCATAAGACGAGGAGCATCATACTCCTCTAGAAATTGTTGTAAAGGGAAGATAGTCACAGTTGATGTTAAAATCAATTTATGAAGAAAAGATGTACGTGGTAAGGGGCTGAAACAGTCTGGGAGATTGTTTCAGGAGGTTGCCTTGGATTTTGTAAAAACACCGACAACCAGTACAGCTCCTGTAAGGAGGGCCAGTTCATTGGTACACTACGAATATGAAAACTCGTTGCGCATGGTGTACAGAAGAACAAATCTATATTGACTACCATGATAAAGAATGGGGTTGAAAATGTCTGGAGACATTTTCAAAAGGTTTACTAATATTTTTGCTAGAAAATATTGAAAACCTGAACAGTTTCTGTAAGAAATACCAGGGACTGGTACACTAGGTATATGAAAATTCGCTGCCAGTGGTGTGGGGATGATCCTCTCTATATTTCTTATCACGATACTGAGTGGGGTGTACCAGTGTATGACGACATCAGGCTATTTGAATTTATTACTCTTGAAGGGGCGCAGGCGGGTTTGTCGTGGTTGACCATTTTAAAAAAGAGGGAAGGATATCGCAAGGCATTTAAAGGGTTTGATCCCAAAAAAGTGGCTAAGATGACACAAAAGGATGTAGAAAGGTTGATGAAGGATGAAAGTATTATCCGTAATCGACTGAAAATAAACTCGACGATAACTAACGCGCAAGCTTTTTTGAAGATTCAAAAAGAATTCGGTAGTTTTTCGGCCTACATGTGGGCTTGGGTAGAAGGTAAACCGATTCAAAATAAATTTAAGAATATTAGTGATGTACCGGCGGTGACCGAGCTCGCCACCGCTATGTCCAAGGATTTAAAAAAGCGGGGTTTCAAATTTCTCGGCCCAACTATCTGGTATGCTCATATGCAAGCCTGTGGGGTGGTGAATGACCACACGGTGGATTGTTTTAGGTATAATGAACTTTAATATGAGTAGTCAAAAAACTATAAGACCCTATACTCTTGAGTCATATAATCCTGAATGGAAAAATATTTTTATTAAAACCGCTGAAGAAATACGGCCGTTGTTCGGTACGAATTTGTTAGCAATTGAACATGTTGGTAGTACTTCCGTTGAAGGAATGATTGCCAAGCCTCAAATCGACGTGCTCGCTATCGTAAAGGATCTGGATTTGATTCCAGAGATATACTCTGATTTTGAATCTATAGGGTATGTTCCTCGTGGCCGAGAGTATGTAGGGATTGGTGATGAGTATGTAACTAAAGATGCAAAAGATGGTAAAAGACTCGCTGGAATACATATTTTTGAAGATGGACATCCACGTATAAAGGAGTATCGGGAGTTCAGGGAATATTTAAGAAATAATGAGGAGGATAAAGAAAAGTATATAGATATCAAGAAAAGACTTCTAAATTCTGGTATTGATATAAAAGGTTACGACAAAGGAAAGAGTGAAGTTGTAAATGAAATTTTAAAAAGAGCTCGTGAGTGGGCAAAAATTAACCCAGTGTAGACGCTTTTCCACTTTATTTACCTACATAATGTGCTACTATACCGGCGGGTTGGTTTTTCAGTGAATGCAGGTTGAACCGGAACCGAATGGCAGATTTTGTCATTTTGTCCTCATTTTTCCTGCATTTACTACACAACACCAACTATAAATAAACGTTATTTTGATGTTGAACGCATTTATATTTACCCAGCCCCAAAAAATAAAAATTATGCTGGTGGACGTAACCAAATTGCCAAATATTTTTCTTAGTTTCGTGCCTCTTGTGGTGGGGTTTATTTTTTGGGGCTGGGCAGGCAGCTTACACGCCGCTGAAAAGGAAGGGGGTGTTTCAGTACACTTAACACCATACGTAGTTGGACACATTGGTACTGTACCAATTACAGCTACGTTACTTAGTGCTTGGTTAGCAATGATTGTCTTAATCACTATCGCTTTTTTTGCTGGTCGACACCCAAAACTCGTTCCAACCAAATTTCAGAACCTGTTTGAACTATTAATAGGTGGTGTGTATGACTACATGACGGATGTGCTGGAGAGTAGGACATTGGCACGGAAATATTTTCCGATTGTGATGACCATCTTTCTGTTTATTCTTTTCATGAATTGGCTCGGACTTTTCCCGGGAGTGACATCAATTGGAGTGTACGAAGGTCATGGCGCGGATACCCACTTTATACCGTTCCTGTACCCTGGGGCGACCGATCTCAATATTACCCTCGCGTTTGCGATTGTGGCCTTTGTAGTCATTGAGTTTGCGGGAATAGCAGCAATTGGCACGTGGCGCTATGCGGGAAAGTTTATCAACCTAAAGTTTCTCCTCAAGCCTAACTTCACCAATATCATCGGTTTTTTTATTGGCTTGATTGAACTCATCTCTGAGCTGGCTCGCTTGATTTCATTCTCGTTTCGACTCTTCGGGAATATTTTTGCCGGCAAGACACTCTTGTTGGTAGTAATGACACTTGCCACACCGTACTTCGTGCCGGTACCGTTGATGGCCTATGAGCTCTTTGTTGGCTTCATTCAGGCCTTCATTTTTGCGGTACTCACTCTATTTTTCATTAAAATAGCGGTGGAGGAGCCGCACTGATTAGTTATTAAAAACGAACTTGCATTGGCATGTCGGTTCGTCATTAATCATTAATCAAAATTAATTTAAAAATATGGATCCAGCACAAATTGAAATCGCTCGAGAATTGGCGAATATTGATGTTGAGGGTATGAAGGCCATCGCTAAAGGCTTAGCCGTTGGTTTGGGTATGTTTGGTCCAGGTATCGGTATCGGTATCTTGGTATCAAAGGCGCTTGAATCAATTGGCCGCAACCCAGAAGCAGCCGGCAAAGTCACACAGACTATGTTCATCGGTATTGCCTTCGTGGAAGCACTAGCTATCTTCGCTCTATTGATTGCCTTCACTATCTAGTTAACACTACGCAATTTTGCGTAAACCATTATGGAAGAAATTATTCACAAATTTGGTATCGACGGAAAGCTCGTCATCATTCAAATCATCAACTTTACCGTGTTGGTGGGGCTGCTTTCATATTTTCTCTACAAGCCACTTTTAAAAATATTGGCTGATAGGGAGAAGAAAATTGCTCAGGGAGTGGCTGACGCCGAGGCTGCCGCTACAGCCCGCGCGATGGCCGAGGATGAAAAGCAGTCTATTGTGAGTGCCGCTCATAAAGAAGCTGAGCAAGTTAGCGCACGTGCCCAAGCTCACGCCCAAGAAAAATCTACCGAGATAATAGAGTCGGCCGAGGAAAAAGCTAACGCCGTCTTACGACAAGCGGAAGCCAGAGGGGAAGATATCAAAACACAAGCCCATAAAGACAGTGAAGCAGAAATTGCTAAGCTCGCAGTATTGGCCGCTGAGAAGGTTCTTGCTCAAAAAAATTCATAAAATGAAACAAGAGTACATCAGAGCTATATTACAGATGCTTAAGGAAGGAAGGGACCTAGAGGTTATTCTTCATGGTCTTGTACGTACTCTTAAGAGTCGGGGACACCAAAAACTTCAGGCATCTATTTTGGCTGGTGTGCTTAGAGTTATTGAAGCTAAAAGTATTGATGAGTCTGTAGTGACTATTGCCTCTAAAGCATCATATGCTGCACAGGCGGCGGCTATCGCCGCCGCCCTCAAGGATCTCGAAGCCAACAAAGAACCAGTAGTCAAAACCGATCCTACTATCATTGGCGGGTTTATTGTTGAAGCCAACAACACTCGACACGATGCGAGTTATAAAACTAAACTCGTAAATCTCTATCGTTCACTTACCACCTAATTTATTACCAATTATCACCACTTAAATTTATTTACTATGAGTACTGTTATTATCGACAAAATAAAGAAAGAGATTGAAGGTCTCGACATCTCCGCTACTACCTCAGAAGTCGGTGTTGTTAGAGCTGTTGGTGATGGGATTGCCGAAATCGACGGCCTCGCTGGGGCAGAGATGATGGAAATGGTGGTCTTTGACGACAGTGATGGTCAGTCTCTGGAGGAAGTCATCTCTAAAAAGGATGCGCTCTTTGGTCTTATCCTCAACCTCGAAGAAGATGTGGTGAAAGTGGTGGTACTTGGTGAAAGTACCCGGGTGAGAGAAGGAATGCGCGTGATGCGTACTAAGAAGCTTCTCTCCATTCCTGTTGGTGAAGAAATAGTGGGACGAGTGGTTTCTCCGCTTGGAGAAATTATCGACGGCAAAGGCGCTATTACTACTGACAAAGACATGCCAATTGAACGCGTTGCCTACGGTGTGATGGATCGCTCGGGCGTAAATGAACCGATTCATACCGGTATCAAAGCTATCGACTCCATGATTCCTATTGGCCGTGGTCAGCGAGAGCTCATCATCGGTGACCGCCAAACCGGGAAAACCACCATTGCGGTGGATACCATCATTAATCAAAAGTACGAACCAAAAGATAAGCGACCATTGTGTATTTACGTGGCTATCGGACAGAAGCGCTCCAAGACCGTGAGTATCATGGCCAAGCTTGAAGAAGCTGGCGCGATGGAGTACACCACGATTGTCGCTACTTCTGCCTCTGAAGCGTCACCGATGCTATTCTTGGCGCCATTTGCGGGGATGGCCATCGGTGAGTATTTTATGGAGCAAGGCCGCGACGTGTTGATTATTCTTGATGATCTTTCCAAACACGCCAATGCCTATCGCCAGATGTCACTTTTGCTCCGCCGACCACCGGGTCGTGAAGCGTACCCGGGAGATATTTTCTACCTACACTCACGTCTCTTGGAGCGTTCGGCCAAGCTTTCTAAAGAACTTGGTGGTGGTTCGATTACCGCGCTGCCGATAATTGAAACCCAAGAAGGTGACGTATCTGCCTACATTCCGACCAACGTGATTTCGATTACCGACGGTCAGATTTTCCTGGATACTGATTTATTCAACAAAGGTATTCGACCAGCCCTAGACGTGGGTATTTCGGTATCGCGAGTAGGTTCTTCCGCGCAGACCAAGGCCATGAAGAAGGTGGCGGGTAAGATTCGTCTGGAGCTCGCGCAGTTTCGAGAACTCGAAGCTTTTATGCAGTTTGCCTCAGATTTAGACGACGAAACGAAAGCTCGAATTGAAAGTGGACGCAAGTACGTGGAGCTTCTCAAGCAACCGCAAAACGCTCCGGTACCGTTCTACAAACAAGTGGTAGCGATTTATGCGGCCAACCACGGCATGTTCGAAGGTGCGCCAGTAGAAAACACACGTCAGATTGAGGCGTCGTTCCTCGAGTTTATGGAACGCGACCGTAATGATATTCTCGATAGTATCGAAGAAGGAAGAGAACTCACTGATGTAATCATCGAAAATCTTAACCAAGCCATCATGGACTACCGCGAAGCCCATCCGTCGCTGTACGCACTAACTGAATAAATTAAGTAGTAAATGAGAATACTCACTATCATATATGATAGTGAAAAATGAAAATAGAAATTAGAGAAAATATGCAAAAGGTCGATTTTACAACTGAAAAAAGAAAAAACGCCGCGGTAACAAGTACCGCGACGTTCAGCATCATTTCAATCATCGGTGACGAATTTGAGGTTATCGTCAGTGAAACTGATTCCTCCCTCAATATCGAACACGAAACGCGTGGCGCCCTGTGGGGCAGTGCGTTCGTTGAGAAAGTCACCCTCAATCTGGGTGCGGACAGCCGTCTCGCCATCCAGAGGGTAGTTAGTGCCGCACGAAAGTGCGTCAACCTCAAGATCAATCACTATCATGTTCAGTCTCCTTATGCTGTTCAATATAATACACTAAATTATTAAAAAGTCAATATGGCCCTCAAACAAGTCAAAAACAAAATAATCTCCACCAAAAAGACTGGTCAAGTGACCAAGGCGATGGAGTCTGTCTCGGCGGTGAAGATGCGTAAGAGCCAGGAGCGTGCCAAAGCTGGCCGGCCGTACGTGCACGCCGCTTTGCGTATTTTGGCCCAGCTTTCGTCTTCCCAAGAAGCGGCTAACCATCCGTTGGTTGTGAAAAGAACTGAGGGTAGGAAACTGGTAGTGATAGTGACGAGCGACAAAGGCTTGGCTGGGAGCGTCAACAGTGCGGTCTTAAAGAAAGTTGAGGAAACTTTTGCGAAAGAAAAGGACGTTGATACGATTTGTGTGGGTCGCAAGGCGGTGGAATTTGCCAAACGTGAGGGTAAGGCCGTGCTAGGTGAGTACACCAACGTATCTGACAATGTGACCATAGAAGACGTGTACGGCATTGTCAAAATAATCATGGGTGAATTTGAGAGTGGTAAGTACCAGGAAGTCGAAGTGGTCTATCAAAACTTCCTCTCAACCTTCGAACAAGAACCGACTAAGCGCACAGTTCTTCCACTCGATCCAGCCGAAATTCATTACATTATGCGGGGTATCAAGCCAAAGGCAGGTAAAGGGAGCGATGACGTCGAGCCAGCAGACACGAAAGTAGTGTACACCATCGAACCATCAGCCGAGGAAGTACTCTCGTCACTCATTCCGCGCTTGGTGCAAATTATTATTTATCATGCACTATTGGAGAGTAAGGCCTCTGAACACTCAGCCCGGATGGTCGCCATGAAGAACGCTACCGATAAGAGTAAAGAGGTTATCAAGGCGTTGACCATTAAGTACAACAAAGCCCGTCAGGCAGCGATTACGGCGGAGGTGTCAGAAATTACCGCCGGAGTAGAAGCTATGAAGTAAAATTTTATGTCATCTACTTTGTTGCACAGCGCAAAATTTAATTCACCGTACCACCAAGTACGGCTCATAAAATTTTACTTGCGCGCCGCGTATCTGACACAAACTTTTACTTCATAAAATGAGATTGCAATATGTCTAAGTTAACTACAGCCATTTTAATAATTCTTTCACTTCCAAACATACTTTTGTATGCTTGGCTCGTCTCCGGTGAGATATATTTTGGTCTATTTTATTTCGTTTTATATTTGCCAGTAACTGGAGCAGTTATTTCTTTGCTCGCATTAAAATTTCTTAAACAGTGGCGTTCAGATAGATTTTTAAACAAGATTTTAATGGCTATTATTTTGATTAATGTACCAAGTTTGTTGTTTGGTTTGTATATTGCTGCTGGCATGTAGTACTTAGTCATCAGTCTCTAACGGAGATTGATGACTCGGTGGTACGAGTAAATTACAAATAACTAACTTACTAATAACTAATTACTAACTATGAGCACAGCAACCGAAACTAAAACCGAAAAAAATACATCCATTAAGACTGGAGTTATTACCCAAATCGTAGGTCCGATTGTTGACGTACACTTTGCCGAAGGGGGTGTACCAGCGCTTCTCAATGCTTTGACCGTGCAAAACGGCGATACCATGCTGACACTCGAAGTCGCGCAGCATGTTGGTCTTGACCGGGTGCGGGCGATTGCGATGGAAGACACGCAGGGTCTCACTCGTGGTATGTCTGTCACTGACACTGGCGCCGCTATTTCCGTGCCGGTTGGTGAACAATCGCTCGGTCGTCTCTTCAATGTGTTAGGGAAGACTCTCGATGGTAAGGGTGAGCTCTCCGGAAAGACCCGTGGTATTCACCAAGAAGCACCAGCCTTTGTCGACCAATCCACCAAGACTGAAGTATTTGAAACTGGTATCAAGTCGGTAGACTTGCTGGCCCCATTCATCAAAGGAGGAAAGGTGGGGCTTTTCGGTGGAGCGGGAGTAGGGAAAACAGTGCTCATCCAGGAGCTCATCAACAACGTAGCCACCAACCACGGCGGGTACTCGGTATTTGCTGGAGTCGGTGAGCGGGTGCGCGAAGGGAACGACTTGTACCACGAAATGAAGGACTCTGGTGTGCTTGATAAAACAGCGCTGGTGTTCGGGCAGATGAATGAAGTGCCGGGTGCTCGTGCTCGGGTAGGGCTCACTGGTTTGACTATGGCTGAGTCACTGCGTGACGAAGGTTCAGGAAAAGACGTCCTCTTTTTCATGGACAACGTCTTCCGCTTTACCCAAGCCGGACAGGAAGTATCGTCACTCTTGGGGCGTGTCTCTTCCGCAGTGGGGTACCAGCCAACATTGGCGGAAGAGATGGGTAAGATGCAAGAGCGCATTACCTCTACCAAGAAAGGTTCTATTACCTCAGTGCAGGCTGTGTACGTACCAGCTGACGACCTCACTGACCCCGCTCCTGCTACTACGTTCTCTCACTTGGATTCTACGGTAGTGCTTTCTCGCCAACTGGCTTCACTTGGTATCTACCCAGCCATTGATCCACTGGAAAGTAACTCAACCGCGCTTGATCCGATGATCGTTGGTGAAGAACACTACCGCGTGGCTCAAGGGGTGAAGCTCGTACTCCAGCGCTACAAAGACCTACAGGACATTATCGCGATTCTTGGTATCGAAGAACTTTCTGAAGACGATAAACAAACTGTGTATCGTGCGCGAAAAATCCAACGCTTTATGTCTCAGCCGTTCTCGGTAGCGGAAGTCTTTACTGGCGCACCTGGTAAGTACGTGAAGCTAGAAGATACTATCCGCGGCTTTGGTGAAATTTTGGATGGTAAACACGATGATAAGAATGAGCAAGCCTTTTACATGAAGGGTGGCATTGATGAAGTGGTATAATCTAAGTAATGAAAAAGATTGCGATCATACTTGTAACAGTTATCGCTATTGTCGGCATGTGCAGGCTTGTGTACGTTTGGTACTTCGGCTCTAATTTTGAAAACCCCCACGCACCATATTGTGATTACACTCCTGGAGGAATGTTTGGAGGACTTAAAGAGAGTAGACAAGAGTGTTCCTGTTTTGGGTCTAAAGAAGAAGTGCCCCGTATACCAGATGGTCCAAGAGTGACATTATGTAAAGGTTTGATTATCGATGTAAGAACACTTGAATAAGATAAATTAAGTATGGCGGAAAAATTATTAAAACTAACAGTATCAAAAGTAGATGCACCCGTTTTTGATGGGGAAGTTATTTCGGTGCACGTACCGGGCGTAGATGGGGAGATGGAGATTCTTGCTTATCACCAGGCACTCATTTCGCCCTTGAAAGCCGGTACGCTTACCATCAAAAAAGTCGATGGTAGTAAGGAGGAACATGAAATAGAATCTGGAACGCTCGAAATTAGCCATAACCACGCGACGATTTTGATTTAGACTGTGCACAAAGCGGCGGCCCGAAGGGCCGCCGCTTTTGCTATAGTTATTCTATATGGAACAAATAATCTTTGATTTGGCAGTAGTTTTTCAAGCGAGCGCTATTGCTTTAGGAGTTGGTTCGTCAACATTGGCCATTACAAATTTTTTAGTGGCTATTTTTGATGGAAAAATTGATGAAGGAGAACGAAGAATAATGGGAGTAACGTATCACATGTTGCGTTTTGCTATGTACGGTATAGCTGTGTCTACAGCATTGATTTATTGGTTTGATCCAAATTTTATGGGGCCAATCAATGCGTATATGGCTCTGTTAGTGGTTGTGTTATTTGCTAACGCATACTTAATGACCAAACATATAATGCCAAGTAAAGTCGGGCCGGCGCTTCAGGCGGCCACTTGGTACACACTTGGTTTTTTGATGAGCCTCTTTGTTTTTAAATTAATGAACATCACCCCAACCACATTTTTGATTTTGTACGCTGCTGATATAGCAGTGGCTTTGATAGTGGTCAATGGGTATTTAAAATTTTTACAGAGCAAGAAACAATAGTATGCACAAATTTATAATCCTGTTTGTAGCACTGACACTTATTGCCGCTCTGTTCATCTTAGTCACCAAAAGTCGTGAAAGTGTACAATTTGTAGAGCCAACCGTAAATCAAAATTTATAAACATTTTTCGTTTCGTTCTTCAAGTTTAAACAACGTTTCGTTGTATAATCATTACAAATGAGTGAAGTTATTTCAAAGTTCTTACGCGCCGCTGATTATTTATCAGCCGCCCAAATTTATTTGCAAGGCAACTATCTATTAGAGGAGCCGCTTAAGCCTGAGCACATTAAAGCTCGTTTGCTCGGCCACTGGGGGACTTGCCCTGGTATCAATTTCGTCTACGCTCACATGAATCGGGCTATTATCGCGCACCAATTTGATGCGCTTTTTGTGCTTGGTCCTGGTCATGGCTTTCCGGCTATTCAAGCTAATCTTTTCCTCGAAGGTACGTTTTCCAAATACTATCCAGAAGTACCACGCAACGCTGAGGGGATGGCATACATGATGAAGCAGTTTAGCTGGCCGTATGGTTTTCCAAGTCACAGCAACCCGACCGCGCCAGGGGTTATCTTGGAAGGTGGTGAGCTTGGATATTCACTCTCGACCGCCTATGGTGCGATTTTAGATAATCCCAACCTCATTATTCCGTGTTTGGTCGGTGATGGTGAAGCTGAGACCGGACCAACAGCGACTGCGTGGCACTTGAATAAACTCATCGACCCAGGCACCAACGGAGCGGTGTTGCCGATTCTTCATCTCAATGGCTACAAGATTTCTGGCCCAACTTTCTTTGGTCGCATGAGTGACCAAGAACTCACTGATCTTTTCCGTGGGTATGGGTATGAACCACATATCGTTGATGCGTATGTAGAAGAAGACATTCATGGTCGGATGATGACGGTACTCGATGACGCAATTGAATCTATTCGCTTTACTCAACACTGCGCCCGAGAAATGACCCTTCATGAAAATCCTCGTTTTCCAATGATTATTCTTCGAACTCCAAAAGGTTGGGGTGGTGTTAAAGAGCTTGATGGTAAAAAATTGGAAGGAAATAATTTCTCTCACCAAGTCATAGCTGAACTAGCCAAAACCAATCCGGAACACCTCGCCGCCTTAGAAAATTGGTTGCGTTCATACAAATTTGAAGAATTATTTGATGGCGAAAAGTTTGATGATGATATCGAATCACTTATCCCAAATCCAGAACATCGCATGGGAGACAGCAAGCATGCGCATGGTGCGCAGTACAAACCGCTTTCGTTACCAGAGCCAAAAGACTATGCCTGTACCAAGACCTGCCGTGCCGATGGTGGTTGTGGTGATCTGTCGAGCATGGAAACCATTGGTAACTACACTCGCGACACCATGAAGCAAAACATGGACAATAAAAACTTTCGTCTCATGTCGCCGGATGAAACTTATTCCAACAAACTCCAAGCTATCTTTGAAGTAACCTCTCGAGCTTTTGTGTGGCCACATCAAGATTGGGATAAAGATATGTCCTGGGATGGACGCGTAATGGAAATGTTGTCTGAGCACAGTTTGCAAGGTTTAATGCAAGGGTACGTGCTGACTGGTCGCCACGCTATTTTTGCTTCGTATGAAGCGTTTGTGCAGATTGTCGGTTCAATGGCTGACCAGTATGCCAAGTTCCTCGGTAAAGCCCGAGAAGTAGAGTGGCGCGGTGATGTACCTAGTCTCAACTACATCCTTACTTCTTCTGGCTGGCGTCAGGAGCATAACGGTTTCTCACACCAGAATCCTGGTTTTATTGACGAAATGTTGCAAAGACAAGGTTGTTTTGTGAATGTTTATTTCCCTCCAGATGCCAACTCTTCAGTTGCGGTTATCAATCGGTGTCTGGCTTCTACTAATGAAATGAACGTGATTGTCGTTGGTAAGCGACCAATGCCGTGTTGGCGCACACTCGAGGAAGCTGAGCGAGACATCACCGAGGGATTGATGATTTGGGATTTTGCAAGTGAAGATGATCCACACATGGTCTTTTCAGCGGTCGGAGATTACCTCACCAGAGAGACATTAGCGGCTGTGTCAATTCTGCGTGAAGAGGTCCCCGAGCTCCGTACACGATTTGTAAACATTAGTTCGCTTTCTGCATTGGGTATGGGTCACTCTGGTTGCAGTGTGTTGGCGCACGATATGAATTACTACTTTACTCCAGACAAACCGGTGCTTATAAACTTCCACGGGTATCCACAAACCATGAAGCAAGTATTGTTCGACTATGGTTGTGATTCATCTCGTTTTGATATCCGTGGCTACGAGGAACACGGCTCAACCACTACCGCTTTTGATATGCAGGTTCGCAATCGCACTGACCGTTTCCATCTAGTGATGGCTGGTATTGAAGCCGCTGAGAGTCAGGGAATCATTAGTAAAGAAAAGCGAGATGAACTCATTACCAAATTTGAAGAAAAGTTGGCACTCCACAAGGCGTATATCATTGAATATGGTGATGACCCTAAAGAAATCACTGATTGGGTATGGTAACGCTGGTCGTTAATCCTGGTTCGTCTTCTAAAAAATACGCTTTTTATAGAAACGGACAGAAAGTACTTGTTATTCGCTTTGAAAAAACTGGCGAGGGGTTTGGTCGGTGTGTAAGTGTGAATGGTAAGGAGCAACACTGCGATACGGTTAGTGTGCATATGTACCGCGAAGCGTTGCACGAAGTTTTAAATATTGCCAAGCAAGAAAAAGTAGTACATTCACTCGCTGAGCTTACTCGTGTAGCGTTACGGATTGTGGCACCGGGGTCGTACTTCCAAACGCACCGTAAAATTGACGAAAAATTCATTGGTAAGTTGTTGCGAGTAGAATCTATACTGCCGCTACACATTCCACCAGTCTTAGAAGAAATAACTTCAGTCAACAAGTTACTACCAAAAGCTCTGTTGGTTGGGGTTTCTGACAGTGCGTTTCATAGCACCATACCAAGTGTGCATGCCAAATATAGTTTGCGTGATGCTGAGAGTCTCGAAGTGCGACGCTATGGCTATCATGGCTTATCGGTGGCTTCTATTATCGGCAAACTACCAGGAGTTTTAGGAAATGTGCCTGAGAAAACAGTGGTGGCTCATATCGGCAGCGGAGTAAGTGTTACTGCCCTTAAAGAGGGTAAAAGTATATATAACTCTATGGGCTACACACCAGCTAGTGGCGTTATGATGGGATCGCGAGCGGGGGATATGGATCCAGGGGCTCTCATCGAGGTGCTTAATAAAACCGAGACAAAACTATCTGGCGGTCATCGCTATATACAGAGCAATGGCGGTTTTGCTGGTTTGCTTGGTGTTTCAGATTTGCGCACAGTGCTGGCTCGAGAACAACAAGGGGACCTGGCAGCGATTGAGGCTATGGCAATATTTATCTTTAATATCCAAAGTCAGATAGCGATAGCCGCTGCAGCACTTGGTGGTGTTGATGCTTTAATCCTGTCCGCTACAGCCATGGAACGAAACCCAGATTTACGCAAAAAAGTTGTAGCTGGTCTAGAGTTCTTAGGAATCAACTTAGATGAAAAGTGTAACGAATCGTTAATGAATAGAGCGGGAATTATTTCAGCCAAAGACAGTCGTGTCGCACTAGCTTTAGTGCCGACCGATGAAATGGGGGAGATGGCCAGGGTAAGTGAAGGTATTTAAATCATTTAACAATTAATAGGTGTCTTCGATTGGTACCTCACAGGTTAGACCACACGCTTCGGGCGGCGGTGTGCCGCGCTCGGGGCAGGTACCGGTATAGATACACGCTTCGTCGGTCACGTCATTCTCGTATTCTGAAATGTTTGGCGAATTTTTGTCTCCGTAATACAGAAGCACTCGATCCGCTTCTTGATTAATGTAATCAGCAATAGGTGAGAATTTTTCACCATTTACATACAAGGTTAATTCTTTAGTTTCATTGGCACAGTATTCTTCACCAGTGTCTAGTGTTAAACAATCATTATTGATTTTAAATCCAATCGAACGCAGTAGGTCACCGAGAGTTAAACCCTCCGCATGGCGATGAATGATGTTACCTTGATTATCGTGAAGATGAAGGTTGGCCAGTTTTACGTCATTAGCTGTAGACTGGTATTTGTCTTGAGTTAAATCAACCTTTTTTCCATCCACCATTATTAAGAAATCTGAGTGTACGTGAACTTCTCCTATGTGTTCATGGTCGTCGTGGTCGTGCGTTTCTGGGGTGGTAACCATAAAAAATATGCGCATAGCAATTGCGCCCACAATAACACCTAAAATCAAAGCTTTCTTATTCATAGTTTTGGCAGTATACCACCAAATAATCAAATTTATGTATTGAATCTCTTGAAAAAATCTGTACAATGTCCCCACGTCTATGACTATTCATAGACACACAAAAAAATACATTCCGGCGTAGCTCAGCGGAGTAAAAGTAAACAGTTTTACTTTTAATCTGGTCACGAGCGATAGTCGAGTGATTGGCCGATGTTTGGTCGCAAATAAGGTCAAAAGTGGGAGAGTGTACTCTACCGCTAAATGTGTTGATATATTTAACATAAACTGCGAATAGAGGTCACATTACAATAAAATACATTCCGGCGTAGCTCAGCGGTAGAGTGAGAAAGTCTTAAGACACTTTCGCAAGACTTTGACTACTATTTTTACGAAAAGAAAAATAGTGACAAAGTGGACAGCTTCTGTAAGAAGGTTGACGTAGGCAACTGCGTAAACTACAGATTAGTCCGAAATTCTATTGATGACTATTTTTGGAAATACATTCCGGCGTAGCTCAGCGGTAGAGCAGTTGACTGTTAATCAATTGGTCGTAGGTTCGAATCCTACCGCCGGAGCATCCAACAAAAAAGACCCGAAAGGGTCTTTTTTGTTGTCGATGCTCCGAGCGAGAAAGGTGTGGGACACCTTTCGGGTAGGATTCGAAGACCTTGCTTAGTATTTTTGTAAAAAATACTGACAAGGTGTACCGTTCATGTAATGAAAGAAACTCCTACCGCCGGAGCACTGAAAATCCTTTTTTTTGGTATTTTTCTAATTTTTGACTTTCTAGGCACTCTTAGGTACGTTACTAAGAGATGATTCACTTGGGAGAAAACAATGAAAGAGGACACTCCTGCGCAGGACGAAGTTAACTTCCTGAATGCTGAATACAAAACGTACATCGAAAGGGAGAAATCGACCTGGCTCTCTGAAAATCGAATCGATTCGAGAGATGTGTACGAAGTAATGAGTCCTGAAGACCAGAAAAAAGTGCACTGACGCATGGAGCAAGCAAACCACCATATATCAAGTCTTGCGGAGGCGTGGTGGAAAGAACGTGGATTTGGAATCGTCTGGCCTGACGATAATTCAGAACCAATGAAGGTTTATAAACTAAAAGCAGTCTAATACAAAATGGTGACTGCTGACTAAAGCTTCCTTTCGCAAGATTGGCGGCTTTTCTTTTTACTCAACAAAAAAAGTTCGAACATCATCCCATAAGCGGAGCCAGTAAAAATAGCCCACAAACAGTGGTTATTTTTATGCCCCTTCGTGGACATTAGAACCTTCTCTGACCTCAAGCCAAGGTTACTTCTTTTTATGATGTTTGTATTCAACGCTCCACACCAGATTTGGTTTTACTTCCGCTATAGCGGGCAATAGATGGTTGAGAAGCTGTTCAGCTGTCATCCGAAACTTTTTACCTTTTGCGGAAATCTTGACCCATCCCTCCTCATCACGAAAGTAAGTTTCGGTGAAGTTTTTAGTCCCCATCGAGATTATGTAGCTGTCATTTGTTAGTTTCATATAGGAATATCATATCAAAAGTTAGGTATAAAAATGTTGGGATTATTTTGAAAATAGGTTCTAACGTCGTTCACTAGGTGGAGCATCAGTTTCCAAAACCCCAACACGATTGAGTGTTGGGGTTTTGTGATACTGACTCTGAGGACGGATTCGAAAAGGTTGACTGATATTTTACGACTGGAAGGAGTAAAAATATCGACAACCTGTACTGAAGCAGTAGGCTTCGAATCCTACCGCCGGAGCACTACTTGACATAGTAATATTACTGTGTCAATATCTTGCTTGGACAATCCCGTCCTTTTAGAAGGAGGTGCTGTATGGCAGAAATTGAAGAGTATGTCCTCGACATAGAGGATTTTATCAGAACGAGGAAACCAGATGGAACAATCGTTCTGACACACCCCACCTTTTCAGGAACGGTCGAATTCGGCCCGAATGAATCACCAATGTGGCTGTTTCCGAGATTAAAGGAATTCTCGGAAAACAATGGTGTTCTTCTAAGCCCCAAGCTGGCACGACTGGCTAAGGGAGTGGAAGACGACCTAAGTGGGAACGCTTGGGACTACGACGAGTCTGAGGACGACCTCTACTAGGCACAGGAGCTACCAATGTCTATAAGACCATAACCCCGCCCGAATGAGGCGGGGTTTTTTGTTATGCAAGATCCAGAGAAGAGAAAGATGATATGAAGTGTAATTCTTTCTCTATACTCTGCCAGTTCAATGTTAGAAACTCGTCCAGCACGCGGAGCATCAGTTTCCAAAACCCCAACACGTCTAGCGTTGGGGTTTTGTGATACTGACTCTGTGGACGGATTCGAAAAGGTTGACTGATATTTTACGACTGGAAGGAGTAAAAATATCGACAACCTGTACTGAAGCTGTATAGCTTCGAATCCTACCGCCGGAGCTAGTAGAAGTACATTCAAAAAAGTGAATGTGTTTCTGTTATACTGAAATTAGTTAAAAGTAAGTGTATTCATTTTTTATGTTTTCGATAAAAAATCTAGCACGCATTACTGGAGCAACCTATCTCCTGATGATTCCGTTTGGTGTCTTGGGGATTTTGTATGTTCCAAGTGCTATCTTTGTACATAATGATATGGTTGCGACTGTTGGTAATATTATTGCTAATAAACAAATGTTCCATTTCAGCATTTTTGCTTCGCTTGTCGTGCAACTGATACAAATTGTTTTAGTATTACTTCTGTATAAATTACTCAGCCACGCCAGCAAAACAGCCGGAATACTTATGATTGCGTTCATCATCCCAGCTGTTTCTATCGCTATGCTTAATGAAGTTAATCTGCTTGCAATCAGTAGTTTAGTTAGTGGTGCGACTTATACTGCTAGCTTTACTGCAGAGCAAATTCAAGGACTCGTTGGATTGTTGTTTGAAATGCATCAAGCAGGTGTCTTTGTGGCACAAATCTTCTGGGGCATCTGGTTATTCCCTATGGGGTATCTTGTGTATCATTCAGGATACATACCTCGTTTTATTGGTGTGTTACTGATGATTGGTTGTTTCGGGTACTTGGCCGACTCATTATTTTTTGTATTGAATATTGACATCAGGTTTACTATCAGCGAATTCACATTCTTGGGAGAAGTATTGTTACCCCTATGGTTAATCTTTAAGGCAAGTGACATTGCTCTGTATCATCCGAATGGCAAATTACAGACCGTGTAAGGTTTTTCAGCAATTGTTCAATACTGCCTGTATTAAAATTTACCTCTGCTCTAACCAGGTTATATTTATGAACATGCGTAAGTTGCAGAACAGATAAGCTTAAAACTCTTAACTACAAACATAAATTACTATATACTAGTGATCATGACACGAATAATTGCATTAAGTCCAAAAAAGAACACCAAAAAAGGTCCTTATAAATCACCTAAACGTTTAGAAGCAAAACGAGAAATGCTAGCAAAAAAAGCGAGTAAAGCGAGTAAAGCGAGTAAAGGGAGAAAGAAGTAGACAAATAGAACGAGCATTTGTTGCATAAAGTCACGTATTAATTACGCGGCTTTTTTTGCATGTAGCGTACGAATACGACTTTATCACTGAGTAATTAAAACCCTGCCAGAAGAATTTAGTAGGCCTTACATCCTGGTAGCAATTTTACTTTGCAATTGTAGTATTTGCTCTAGGAGAGCAATAATTTGCGTCAACAATTCAATTTTTTTATGAAGTTCGGCATCAGTTGATGTTGTATGTACAGTACTACTAGTAACACTATTTTTCCAACAACTACGTGAAGAATTCCAGGGTGAGGTACCTGTAGTGTCGTACAAATGTCTGGCATACGCTAAGTTGTCATCAAGATTTTCTAGATCCAAACCTAAGGCCAGAGCGTCTTTTGTATGGACTACTTTGTAAAATTGGAATACTCCGACCATGGAATTATTGAAACCTCCGTGCAGAACAGAGCCGTCGTTATTCTGGTGTTGGAATTCGGATTCGCAGCGAGCAATTTCGATCATAACCGGAATGTCACTAAAATACTCACGGACTCTTTTTTCAACTTCATTTTGAGTTAGTGGTGCTGGTGTGGTGGAAGTAGCCACTCCACTTTCGGCCGTAACTACATTAGGTTCTATGCCAAAATAGACTAGCACTATGGCCAAACTAAACAATGTGAGCAAGTTCTTCATTACACGCATTGTATCATTTTAATATTTATAAAAGGGTGATATAGATGAAACTTCTTTCCAAAGAGGACTTATTACCGTTGCGGTACAGTAGTCTAATCGAAGCGTATGTATCAATCGTCCTCCTCGTCTTCGTGTTCCTCCTCATGATCTTCGTGTTCATCTTCATGCTCGTCATCTATCTTTGTATTTGTTTCTACAGTTTTGGTAGGTGTGACAATTATTGGGGTGGTTTCAGCCGCTGGTTTCGGGTTTGGTTTATTTACTGGCACAGCCGCGGTGTCTCTAACTTCTACTATCTGGGCTGGCTCCATCACTACAAAGTCTTGAAAGGGGATATCACTATAATGATCAATACTAGCAGCAATACGATAGACTCCGGGTATGCTAAATAATTCAGGCCAGTCATCAAAATTGTAGCTGCGAGTAGCCTCACTCGGGACAGCTACATTTCTTTCCTCGGAATAACATTCACCGTCGGTCTTAGCGTTGGCGTGGATTTGTATCCAGGTTCCGTCGTACCAACGGTATACGTTAAGAGGTTCGCTCGGACACTGGTTGGTGACGTACACAGGCACTGGGAAATGATTGGTAACGGTAAAGCCAATAGACTCACCGAGTTGGTACTTTGTTTTGTCTACTGTTAGTTCAATATTTCCTGAAGGCAAATGATGTTCTTCATACTTGTGGTACATTGCAGTAGCAAAGGTGGCCGTACCTGCTAAAAGGAGGGCGTACAAAGCTACCCAAGGCAATATGCGTCCGAGTTGAGGGTTGCTATAGTTTTGCTTTTTAAATATGTTCATACAGTGTACGCTCGCCATAATCGTTTGAGTGAGGCAATTAGTAGGATAACACCCAGACCTATCCAAACATAACGAAGGATTCCGCCTGCTAGGTCAGTACCAATAAAGAGTGCGTGTACGAACACAAACACCATCGCGAGGTAACTTAATAAGTGTATTACTTTCCAAGCTTTTGTTCTTCCTTCAACCCAAATAAGTGATACTAGTACAATTAAAACAATGAGATAAAAAGCGGCAACTCCTAGGGCGACGTACAGAGAACCGAACGATATTCCATAAAGTTCGACTGGCTGGTATTGTGATGCAAAGGGAACAAGTAGATCAACCACACTAAATGGTACAAAGTGATCAAAGTATAACGCAATCATGTGGAGTAGCAGAGAGATAGTCAGTATGATGCCGAGTGAGCGATGTGTGGCCCAGCCAGTGAGTGGTTCTATAAAGGCGTAGGTTCGCCCAGTTATAAAACCAATGCCAGAGAGCATTAATAGGGTCATGGCGACGGCTGCCACTAAACCTGAAGCGCGTGTGAGATACCAGGGCCAAGAATTTTGGACGCGACTCAATAACTCTTCGGCCATTGATGTCTGAGCAGTGGCGTCTACCACTATACTTGCTCCTGGGGTAGGTGTCTGAGCTTGGCTAGAAAGGGTGAATGCAGAAAGGCTAAGAAAAATAATTATTGCAAAAATAATAGTTAATATATGTCGGTGGGGCAATTTATACGTATGCATGTGTGTATATTGTACGATATCACGGCGTTCTAGTCAGTGGTTATAAAGTCATTTCCAAGTGTCCGAATATTGCCGAGCGCATCCTGAGACAAAACCGCCCGAGCATATCCCTGGCTGAACATCTTTTGAGTAAAATCCTCGCCAGCTATAAGTATGCATGAAGCGAGTACGTCGGCAGTAACAGTATCATTAGCCACGACCGTTACTATTTCGTATTGAGATTCAGCAGTTACTCCCGTACGAGGATCGATGATATGTTTTTGAGATTTATTTTGTTTTTTTCTAGTGAGGCCAGAAGTGGCGATTCCATACGGGACAGTTGCGCTACTATAGGTAAGATTTTTAATTGTGGTCTGAGGAGTGGTTTCTATTTCAATTTCCCACGGGCCAGTCGGTCGTTGTCCGCTTATGTGTATATCGCCGCCAAGAGACAAACAAAAATCTTTGGTGTACGGTCTCAGCCAATTAGCTAATTTGTCAGCCAAAAAGCCTTTGCCTATACCACCAAAATCGAGAGCTGCTTCAGTTGGTATGTAGGCCCAGGTGTCACCAATTTCTAATGTATCAAAGCTAGCTAACTTTCGCGCTGTGAAATCTGACGAGTGGGTGTTGCTGTCTGTCATGGAAGACAGGTAGCCAGCTTGTTGTAGTTGCGGAAGAATAAACGGGTTAAAAAGTCCGTCTGTTAGTTCAAAAAAATATTTTGTACTTTGAAGCAGCTCTTTAAAATCGGGCGAAATAGATGTTTTGGCGCCTGCCTGATGATTGAAGTGTGTAAGCTCACTTGTCTCGGAAAAACGACTGAAGCGGTTTTTAAATTCATTTACAATTTTCCACAACTCTACAAACCAGCTTTCAACTTCAGGTACATTTTCAGATACCAACCATAAATCAACAGTAGTGCCTAGAACATCGCATGATTGGCTATATACCTGCCTACTCATGATCGTTTGGTTTTTGGTTTGCTAGTGGTTGTAACAGTTTTTGTGGGGGTTGGAGCAGGAGTTGCTACAACTGGTGCTGGTGTTGGTGTGACTACCACTGGTGTTGGTTTTACAACAACCGGCGCTGGGGTAGTAACTACTGGTGTAGGAGTCGGTGTCGAATTAACAGTTTTTTTCTCGTCGTTTGGCACAGTAACCAAGATTGGTTCTTGGGTAGTATCGGTGTCTACTTGCGGTGGTATCGATTTGATATTGCTCAGCACGTTAGCATTAATACCAACAATGTCATTTTGTACTTCGGTTATTTCGGGAGCGTAGCTAGCTTCAAGTGTTGGTAGGGTTTTAATTAAATCACTTGTTACCACAAAACCACCAAAAATCATTAATAAAAGACCAGATGAAGCGTATGCGTTAAGTGGCCAACTCATTTGTAAGCTATTGCTTGAACCAGAACCTTGATTAAAGGCTTCGCTCAATATCCTTGAGTGAGGTACCCCATGATCAGCCAGCAAGTTTTGCATAGCCTTGATATATCCGCCTGGTCCACAAATCATATAGGTTTGATGACTGAAGTTTAATCCTAGGCTTCTTACGGTCGTATCGTCTAGTCGTCCAACTATAAATTCGCTATTACTAAAGCGATCAGTGTCACCACCAGCAATAATAAAGGTGATACGAAGTCTTGGGTTTTTGTTTTCTAACAAAGTTAATTCCTCGAAAAAGGGTATGTCGTTTTGATTTCTGCAACTAAAAATCAAATGAATGTTATGTTTAAGTTGGAGTTCGCTCGCATAACGAATCATGCTCATAAATGGAGTAACACCGATACCACCAGCTAGAAAAACCAGATTTTGATTTTCTTGGTCTTTGAGGACAAAATGTCCGAACGGACCACGTACGACTATTCTGTCACCAGCCTCTAAGCGTTCAAGTGCCTGAGTATAGTCTCCGCCAACTCGAGCACAAAACTCTAGTTCGGAACGTTTGTTCGGTGAAGAAGCAATAGAAAAACAGCGTGTGGTCGTTGGTCGGATTTGGTCATGAAGACTAATGGCAGCATACTGACCAGGTTCAAAGAGAAGGGGTTTCCTTCCTTCATCGCACACCATTTTTACTGAACGAACAGTAGGTGTTATTAAGTTGTTTTCAGAAACTGTATAGTGATACTTACTCATGTTTTATATAGTATATATGTATTAAGACGAATACCCGGCTTAGTTATTACACTTTTTGGGTAAAAATATTACATATTATAATCAGTTATTATTATATGTGGTAATCTAAATAAACATGAAAAATCTAAAATGCGATCTGTGTGAGTTCGTAGCTAGTGGTGAAACCTTTGATGATTGGATGAACGCACTAAAGCCGCACTATGCAGAGGCACACGCTGATTTTATGCAAGCCTCAGGTAAATTATCAGAAGCGCAGCAAAAAGAAGAAATGGAAAAGTGGATGAGTGAAAACAAAGCTCGATTTAATGCGGCTTGATTACTTTTTAAACAAACAGTGACTGTTACTAAGAAAAGACACAGACTAACAATCATTTGGCTGATGTCAGTCATTTTAGTTTTATCAGTTATTTTGTTTTTGAGTTTAAGTAACCGGTTGAGCTATAAGCGGGTGGCTGATGATCTAGAAGGGATTGTTGAAGAAACATCTATTATAGAAGACACTTTTCTTCATGAAGAGGAAGTAGTGATTATTGATACAAAATCTACAACCAGCGAACCAACGATACTACCAATAGAGAAAGTTCTTTTTGAATACATAGAGGTAACCGATGGGTGTGGTATACATTTTGAGGGTGAGTGTTTGAATGTTCGCTCGGGTCCTGGAATAGAGTATCCAGTAGTGGCCCAGTTACGTAATGGCATAGTTTTAAAAGTAGGCGGTCAGGTAGAAAGAGAAGGTGAAAAGTGGTACAAAATTATCTTTGATGAATGGCTGAGATACCCCGAACGAGTAGCTGATGATTGGTACGTTGCTTCAGAATATGTGGAAGTGTTACTGGATGAGGGCAGCAAAACAGTTTGGGAAGACGGTGAGGCTACTACTACAAAAAGTATTATTGTGGATCGTTCCGAACAAAAACTATATGCCTACGACGGGGAAGAGTTGTTTATGGAAGTCCCAATTTCAACTGGTCTAGAATTTACACCAACTCCACGAGGGACTTTTTCTATCTATAAAAAAACTCCCAGCAGATACATGCAAGGGCCTTTGCCTAATTTAGTTGATCAGCAGTATTACGATTTACCAGGTGTACCATGGAACTTGTATTTTACTCAAGGGGGGGCAGTTATACATGGTGCTTATTGGCATAATAGCTTCGGCACACCTTACTCTCACGGCTGTGTAAATCTTTTACCAGATAATGCTCGTAAGTTATATAACTGGGCAGTGCTAGGTACAAAAGTGGTAGTTAGAGATTAAATTATAACGCCACAATTTAGTGCTTGTGTATAGACCTAAGGTCAACTTATAATAGTCGGACTTTGAAATATATTCATTTTGTAGAAGGGCTGGTTTTAGTAATAACAATCAGCTTCTCACAGAGTTCTTTGTATGCAGCGCCTTCCACAACGTATGCGGTGACTGAACCTGAACCTCCCGAACCTATGTCGGTAGTTGAATCAATAGAAAATGAAAATAAAGACTTTGCAATAATTTTAAAATCTGAGATTAAAAAAGAAGAGGAAAAAGTCAAAGTAGATGAAGCTGTAGGAATTAAAACAGATAACATAAAAAAAGTTGAGGTAGATGAGACTGGTGCTATTCATCAAGAAATAAACTTAGAAGAATCAGTAACAAATGATAGTGTCTACAAGGTTCCATTCTATTCCCAGTTTACTGATATTTCATCAGCGGAATGGCGTAAGGTGGGCTGCGGTATTGCGAGTGTGGCTATGATAATCGACTATTACAGCCAAGAAGATGTCTTAGTTGATGATTTACTAAAAAAAGGTATTGCTGCTGGAGCTTTTTCGAGTGATGTTGGCTGGACTCACCAGGGACTGATAAATCTTTCTAAGCCTTACGGACTGAAAGGTCTTAGTCGAGAAATGTCTGCTCTGAGTATGCAGGACGCTTTTTCGGAACTTGAAAAAGTTTTGGCAAAAGGGCCAGTAATGGTGTCTGTTCACTATACATTTGATCCTAAAAACCCAATTCCACACTTGGTCGTAATAGACGGGATAAAAGATGGAAAAGTTTTTTACAATGATCCGGCGGAAGCTGAAGGAGGTGGTTCGATTTCGATTACTAAGTTCCAGAGCTCATGGAAAAAAAGATATATTGAAATATCACCCGCATAAGTTATTTTTACTTACTAGTCTGTTACAATTATCTGATGTCAAAGGAGGAAGATAAAGTACACAGCGTACTCACACAAATTGAGAATCAACTCAGTCGTCAGAATTCAATCGGCCGGGTCTTTATTTTGGGCTTGTTCAGAGGACTCGGTACCGCTCTCGGAGCCACGGTCTTACTGGCAATAATTACTTCACTCGCATTACAATTTTCTGACACACTGGATTTGCATATGCTCACACAGTATTTTTTTAGTGATGCCTTTGGAGAATAATACAACCGCCCGTAGGGCGGTTGTATTATGTGTCTAACTATGTGGAGCTATGCGGAGTTAGATGTTTATTTCGGTCTCTGATTCAACCTCGACGGCTGCGTCTGGGTCAGATTCATCTGTGTTACTCGCTGAGTCAACTTCCATGTTGGTTTCTTCATTCTCCATACTTTCGTCAGTTGTGTCCATAATTTCTTCGTCGGGAGTTTCCGAATCTGTTATCTCAGTTTCAGTCTCCAAAGCAGCTTCTGTATCAGAGCTTACTTCAAAGTCGTCGATAATGTCTTCGGCATGGTCAATTACTGCTGACACAGTTTCAGCTACAGCAACGGCAATACCCCGACTACTACTCGTACTTCCACGAACGTTGAGCTTCGGCCGCTCGTTTTCTGGTAGTGTCATCACTGATGCGTCAATTGATACTAGTGTTGAGCTGTACTTAGTTAGGATTCGGCTAAGAGTGTCCAGCCCACCAAGCAATTGATTTTTTTGCTCATCAGTAAGCTTGGCTTTGTTTGATGACTCGACACTCTCGTTAATGGCGTTAAGTCGGGTTGCAATTTTTACTTGAGCTTGAGCTGCGTCTTCTGGGCTTAGAGTTCCAGCGGATACTTCAGCTTCCAGTGAAGCTAACTCAGTTTCAAGAGCAGCTACTTCATTTTCAAAAGTAGCAGTGTAATTGACTGTGTCACCTTGGAAAATAAACCAGCCGATACCAGCTAGAAGTAAAATTCCGAGGGCGATAATAAATTTGTTCATTGTTGTGATTAGTTATGTTAATAGGGAGCTAATTTAAATCTACACTATATATGACGCTAGGTATGAACATTCCTTACTAAAAACCAACCATTTTTTAAAAAACACCAAAAATAAAGTGTTAATGGAGATGATTGACACTTCTCAATAATCGTGCTATTTTTGCGGGAAGCTTTTTAAACTCGTGTGGAATTAAAAGGCATGTGCTCGTAGCCTTCGTGAGACCTTTTGGTACTTTCTGGATGCTAAGCATTAAGAAGTACCAACAGGTGTACAGCTCCTCTCTGGAGCCCTCGGTCGCGCATATTGCCATGACTGATTTCTGAAATTATTACCTACACAAATTTGAGACGTATTGTCTCTCACTTAAAAAATAAATAATGGATTCAACAAATACCCGACAACGTCGGACAGGTTCGGCACGTGGCCGCTCATTTTCTAGTAGTAAACCAAAAACAGCAGACAGCGCTCGTTCTGGTGGTAATTTTCGCGGTGCCCGCAGCGGTGGCTCAAGTGCTGGTGCCCGCAGCGGTGGCAGCAGCTTTCGCGGCGCCCGTAGTAGCGGTCCATCACGTGGTGGACGTAGTTTTGGAGGAGGCGACCGTAATCGTGGTGGACGCGGTGGTGGACGAGCAATGCCAACTTTTGACCCAACCCAATTTATAAACAAAAACCCGGTAAAGGTGGAACAGGTTGCCTACGTGGCCACTCACAAGTTTAGTGATTTTGATATCGACAAACGCTTGGTAGATACCATTGCCAGCATGGGTATTACTTCACCGTCACCGATTCAAGACCAAATCATTCCTCATATTTTAGAAGGTAAGGACGTGGTTGGTTTGGCTGAAACAGGAACCGGTAAGACAGCAGCTTTCTTGGTACCACTGATTGAACTCACGAAAAAACACCACGGGACTCAGACTCTTATTTTGACTCCAACCCGTGAGTTGGCACTTCAAGTAGAAGCTGAGTTGCGTAAATTAGCAAAGAACTTTAATTTCTTCTCAACTGTGTGTGTGGGCGGAACCAATATTCGTCCGCAGATTCGCGGAGTCCGACGTAAAAACCATTTCATTATTGGTACACCGGGTCGGGTTATGGACTTGATTGACCGTGGTGATTTACAAACAGACAAGTTCACGACCGTAGTACTCGATGAAGCCGACCGAATGCTCGACATGGGTTTTATTCATGATATGCGCAAAATTCTCGAGGATATTCGAGAAGATCGTCATACATTATTCTTTTCTGCCACTATGGACGAGAAGACTAAGGGTCTGGTAAAAGACTTTATGAAAGACCCGGTGATGGTGTCAGTAAAGAAGCGAGATGTGACCGATAGTATTGTGCAAGATGTAGTGCCGTTCACGCATGATAAAAAATTTGAAAAACTAGTTGAACTTCTTAAGAAAGATGAGTTTGCGAGAGTACTTGTTTTTGGTTCAATGAAGCATAGTGTAGAAAAGCTCGGAAAAGAACTCAACCAAAACGGCATTTCTGCTGATTCAATTCATGGCAACAAGAGTCATCCCCAACGACAGCGCTCATTGGCTAAGTTCAAGAATGGCCAGATAAAAGTGTTGGTAGCGACTGACGTAGCGGCTCGTGGTATCCACGTTGATAATGTGTCGCATGTTATCAACTACGATCTACCAAACACTTTTGAGGATTACGTACACCGTATTGGTCGTACTGGTCGTGGTGATAAGTTTGGAAAAGCGTTGACGTTTGTCCAAGATAAACCGCAACATCGACGATAATCGCTTGCGATTAGAATAAAAGCAGCGCGCCCTCGGGCGCGCTGCTTTTATTCTACACACTCTCACCAGCCACCCAGCCAGTCGTCCAGCATAATTGAAGAGAGAAACCACCTGATGGACGATTTATGTTAAGCACATCACCGGTAAAGAATAAATTAGGGACAATCTTTGAGGCCATAGTCTTGGTGTCAATTTCACTCAGGTCTACACCACCATCGCTTATAACTGCCCAATCCATACCCATAGTGCCGGTGATAGTCAGGGGCATAGCTTTGAGACGATCCACGAGCTCGAGCCGTACTTCCTTAGGGATGCTGTGTACTTTCATGTCACATAGCTCTGGTGAAAGCTGTGCCGCGACTGCGCCGTCCATTCCGTGCGGGACAAATTCCTTGAGTACATTCTTCAAAGCTTTATTTTTATTTATATTGAATACTTCAATCACTCGGTTTCGTAACGTGCCGATTTCAGTGTCAGGGTACATATCTATCGCACTCGGCACCGGGCCATTTTTCAAAAGCTGCTTCACTTCGTGCGCAGCATTTAGGATCAGTGGGCCAGATACACCAAAATGGGTAAAAAGAATTTTGCCTGTTTTTGAAAACCTGCCAATGCCGCTGGGTGTGTTCTTGCGTCGGTCTGTCCCAAACGTAATTTTCATGAAAGAGAGAGTGGTGCCGGAGATGCGTTTAACCCACTCTTCCTCAACAGTCAGCGGCACTATATTGGGGTTGGGGGAGTGGACTGTATGTCCAAATTCCTTGAGCCACTCCACTCCTTCGCCAGTTGAGCCGGTTTCTTTATGAGCGGCTCCTCCAGTAGCCAAAATAAATTTTTTGGCAAATAAGTCGCCATTGTTGGTATTGATGCCGATAATTTCTCCATCTTTGGTAATAAAACCATCAACTCGGGTTTTGGTCTTGAGTTCAACCCGATTATCAATACAGTATTGACGCATTACTTTGGTCACATCGGGAGCAGACTGGGTTTCCGGGAAAGCTCGCTTACGAGCTTCGACTACAATTGGTAGTCCGTGTGATTCAAAGAATTCACGAGATTCTTTCATACCGTGCTTAGAGAAAGGGGAGAAGAGGAACTTTGCGGCTTCACCATAATTTTCAAGCAGCGTTCGTGTGTCCTCCTCGGCATTGAGGATATTGCAGCGGCCACCACCAGTGATAGATAGTTTCTTGCCTAAATCTTTGTTTTTTTCCACGAGTAATACCCGTAAACCGCGCTCAGCGGCCCGACCAGCAGCCATCATGCCAGATGCTCCACCGCCTATTACTATAACGTCGTAGTCTCGTCCTGTTGACATAGTGGCGGAATGTTAGCACAGTTTTAGCTTAAAATAAAGGGTTTTTGGGTTTACAAAGTTTTGTGCTCGGTATAGTGTAGGCGCAGATATAAATTGCTCAGCACAAGGAGTTCTGGCATGTACATCGCACAAACTGTTCAATCAGTTGCTAACGGCACCCATCCGCTTCTGTCGGTCATTCTTGATAGAAGCGAGTGTGTCGATATGGCATTTATCAAACGGGTGATGAGTCTTGGCCAATTTTCTTGGCACGGCCGCCGGCCTATGGCCAGTATCGACAAAGATGGCAACGAACGTACAACCGACCTGGACTTGCTTTCGGTACTTGTTGAATTACAACGCCGACGAGCCCGCATTGAACTTCCAGGGTATGACAATCAGTTGCCATGGAAAGTTACCGCTAACGAACAACATGTCGGAACAAAACGGTATGGGCCGATAGTACAGCTCATTTCTCACCAGGAACACCTATCGTTCTCGGTTCGTATTTTTGATGAGTCAATAGTTCGGACTGAAGGTGATGTGACTCGAGGGGCCGAGCGTTCCTATATGATGGTCAATCACGATGGTGAATGGCATGCGGGCTGGAAGGGTCTCACGTGGGAGCATACCGTCGATGAGCAGAGGTTTTTCGATAAGCGGCATATTCTGCCACAAGACGGACAACTTCGTTTCAAGTACTACGTTCACCCTAATCGGCGACAGAGTTTTTTTGCACAAGCATATTTGCTCATGAAGCTTCTATTGCGTAAGCTGAATGAGGAGATTGACTTCTACGCTGATCAACTTCGTCGTTTGCGACAGGCTGGGGTCACGGTGCCGGAAGATTGTAAAGCCAAAGAACGGCCGATACTGGCTCGAGGTGATACTCGCAATGAGTTCAGACGTCGTTTCTGGGTTCATCTGCAAGGTCTTGATTTTGTCGGTAATTTTCCATTGGTTACCCAGGATGAGGCCGGCTATCGCCAAGCTTTTAGGCGGCACAAGGAGCTACTAGAAGAACTTCGGCCAACTCTGCAGTTTATGGTGCGGGCGGATGAGGTAGCTTTCTATCTCTATGGCTACAAGCAAGGCTTCACACCATGGTGGATTGAAGGTCCTGAATGGTCCCGTACTAGTTCCGGCAGCCACAAGATTGAGCTATGTGGTCGGCTCGCATTGGAGTGCCACTCCGACGAAGTCCCGGTGGAAGTGGCAGCAGACTGACGAAAAGAGTACATACTTTAAAAGCACAGTGGTTTGTCTACTGTGCTTTTTCTTTTACGTGTATTAGAAATGGCCGGCGCGAAAGCGCCGGCCAGCTTTTACCCTTTAATCTCTAACCGTAAGCACCTCAGTCAGAGTTCTTCTTTTCCGGTGCAACCCAGCGATAATTGCTTCTGGGATAGCTTCAATCCAGATTGAATCATCATTTGTACACCATCTCCACCAAGGGTCCTCATGGAACGCACCGGTTTTAAATTGAGCAATAAATTCCTGGCAAAGTACTCTGTCTACCCCTGGTTCTAGCATGAATTGAAGTCCTTGTGTACATTTTTTGCCTATCACATGGCGTACCAGAGGGATATAGGTATTATCTTTAAATACATATACTGGTTTTAACTCTGTATTCTCACGTCCAGCTATGCGCATTTGTCGCATTGCCAGGCCACGTAGAACTCCGTCAACTAGATGTCTAATGTGGGTGTGTAAAGAAATATATCCACCACTTCTTTGTTGTATAAACTCTTTTTCTTCATTTATATATTTAGAAATTAATTCAGTACTTGGAAAATTTTCTTGGTAAGTTAGAAAATCAGTGTCCATCCCGTTACTCCTCTTATCTGTAACAAACCATATAGCTCTAAAGGGTTTGAGTCAATACACAATTGGTTTTAAAGTTGTTTTATAGAAACGGCCGGCGCGAAAGCGCCGGCCGTCATTAATGTTCATCTCCAACACTCTTAAGATTGCTGGGCCCGAAAGCGAAGGGAAGCAGAGTGTCAGCGTTGACTACAGTAATAAGATCATTGCTGTCCACCATGAGTACAATACAGTCACCACCACCATGCTCATAGATAACCTGTCGGCAGGTACCACATGGACCAGTAATGTTGCCTAGCGGGCTATCACCAACAACAGCAACTGCGCTGATTTTGGTATACCCAGCAGCTACCGCAGTCTGTATCGCAACACGTTCTGCACAATTAGTTGGACCATAAGCTGCGTTTTCTATATTGGTACCAAAGAAGATTTTATCAATCTGACCATTGGAGGCCAAAACAGAAGCTCCAACTGTAAACCTTGAATAAGGTGAGTACGAAAATTTTTGTGCTTTACGGGCCATATCTATCATTGTGGCAATTTGATTTGCGCCGATGGCTCCATCTTTAGGGATTTGGCCAAAAAAACAGTAGCACTTAAAACCAGCATCACGAACTTTTTGTAGCTTCAGGGTGTGTATTTTATCAGTCATGCCTGTCTCCTTTGATCTGTCGCGAACAATACCTTTGAGGGTTAGTAAAGTCAATAATTCATATATTCAGGTACAATATCGAATATGCCAGAACTACCAGAAGTTGAAACAGTGCGTCTGCAGCTTTTAGATAAGATTGTTGGAAAAACCATTAAGGGAGTGGAGGTTTTTCATAGTAAAAGTGTTGGGGACGACGAGTCTATCGAAGATAGACTCGTTGGGAAAAAGATTGAGCATGTCGATCGCATCGGGAAGTTGATGATTTTTTCTTTTGCTAAGGAAAAGGATTTGTTTATGTTGGCACATCTGAAGATGACCGGGCAGTTTTTTTACGTGGAAGATGGGAAAGTGACAACCGGTGGCGGACATTCTATGAGTGAAAGTGACGTTAAGGATTTGCCAGGGCGGCACACTCGGGTAGCTTTTTATTTTAAGGATGGTTCAGCGCTGTATTTCAATGACATGCGTATTTTTGGGTATGTAAAGGTGAGCGACGCCGCAGGCGTCGCGTCTGCTCGCGTCTGCTACGGCCCCGAACCGATTGCTGATGATTTTGATGTTGACTATTTTACCGAGAAACTAAAAAAACGTTCGATTGCTATCAAAGCGGCTCTGCTTGATCAGAAGTTTGTGGCGGGGCTGGGTAATATTTATGTCGATGAAGCTCTGTGGCGAGCTAAAGTACGACCGACCAGGCCAAGTAATACAGTGACAAAGGGCGAGGCGGCGGCTACCGCCGCCGCCGCCAAAGCCGTCATGCTCGAATCTATCGCCGTCGGCGGCACTACTTTCCAAAATTTTAAGGACACCAAGGGAGATAACGGCAACTTCAAAGATTTCTTACAGGTGTTTGGTAAGCAAGGTACACCCTGCCCACGGTGCGGCACCACTATCGAAAAAACCCGCGTCGCCGGCCGCGGCACTCACTTTTGCCCTGGTTGTCAGAAGTGATATAATTTGATACATGAGAAACGCCTACGCACTTCTCGGAGTCATGTGTATCATTGTCTTTGTTGGTGTGTATGTATCTAGTCGGGAAGTAGAAGCCCCGATTTTTTTAGTGGACGATAATCAAAACAAATCAATGTCATTTTCACTAACTTCACCAGTTTTTCAAACTAATGAATTTATACCCAGTGTATATACCTGTGATGGTTCAAATATCAGTCCGCCGCTTACAATTTCTGGAGCACCATCTGAGACCAAATCTTTTGTCATGGTTATGGACGATCCAGATATACCTAATGAAATAAAAGAAAGCCGTGGTATCGAAAAATTTAATCACTGGGCGGTGTATAATTTACCACCCGATACAACTGAAATACCTGAAGGTTCTGGTCTTGGTATGAAAGGTATCAATGGACGGGGAGAAGCTAATTACACTGGGCCATGTCCGCCAACTGAATTCGAGCCAACTACCCATCGGTATGTTTTCAGATTGTATGCTTTGTCTGGGTCACTTAACTTTGATACAGCCCCGACTTTAGATGAAGTAGAAGTAGCTGCTCAAGCACAAATGTTAGAAAAAACTGAGCTTATTGGCCGTTATTCCCGCGTGGATAACTCAAATTAAGAATATAGTATACTAAACACATTAGAGCTTAAATAAAAACTATGCTTACACTGTATTTCAAACCAACCTGCGCCTTTAGTAGAAGAGTAATTGCTGTTATTGAACGCCTTGAACTCGAGGTAGATATGAAAGATGTTTCTACCGACCCAGCACTACTAGACGAGCTGGTTAGTAAAGGAGGGAAGACTCAAACTCCATATCTTGAAGATTCTGAAAATAAATTTTCCGACTACGAATCAGACGATATCGTAAAACACTTACAAGAAAACTACGGTTCTGAATCTGAGGCCCCAACAAAACCAAGAGTGCATATTAGTGATTCTACGTGTGTATCGTGCGAGGGTTAGCTTAGAGAAAGTCTGTGTAACAAATCTGCATTACACAGCGTAATACTATAGGGCAGACATTGTTAGCTAATTAAAACCAAACATGTCATTTCCAACCATAAATTACAAAGCTACTAACACAGAACTTCAACAACATTTACAACATCTAGTAGATCAAAAGTTTGAAAGTCTTGAAAAATATGTCGGCAACGAAACCGATACACGCTGTGAAGTCGAATTTGAAAAGGAAACCGCTCATCAGTCTGGAAACATCTTTCGTGTAGAAGCTAATCTCTGGTTGGCTGGTAAGTTGTACCGAGCGGAAGCAAGCGAAGCAAGTTTCGAGATGGCGATTGATGAAGTACGAAACGAACTCGATAAAGAACTTCGACGATCAAACGATAAACAAAATACACTCATGAAGCGAGGTGGTAGAGCTATTAAAAAAATGATGCGTTTCGGGCGATAAATATGGCCAAAATGCCCGAGGGCTGGAAAGTCTATGATGGTAAGGAATCTTTTACAGAAGCCCGTAGTGTATTAACTTTCTTTAAGGGTTTACAAAATGACTGGATAACTCCGTGGAGTGTTATTGTTAGATACTACGAACCATTAACAGAATATGAAAAGGGGCTAATAAAAAATAAAAACATTGAAGAGCTACAAGAAATCCTAGAAAAGTATGTAAGAAACTGGGATCCCCAAAATGGACCACAGATTGAAGGAGAACCACAACCGGTTTACGTAGACGAAGTCGCAGCTGTGTTAACAGAAAAACTTAGAGAAGCTGGTTATTGACCATTCTTATTTTTTAATGTGTACTAATTTTTTATTTGTAGTCGGTATATAATAAGTGATGAAAAGTGTGTTGGTGCATTTCTGCTCGCTATCACTCTACTCTCCTCATTTTTTGCACTGACGGACAATTCGTTAGTAGTTAAGCCAATGCATATGTACGTGCCTAAAATAAATACACGTGCAACAAATGTAGAGCTAACCAACGAACGTAGATTATTAATAATTGAAAAATTAGCGCCGCTAGGTAAACTGCTTACTGTAGAAGAGCAGGCTCAAATTGATGTCGTTTTACGGAGAGAAAAACGAATGGTATTGAGCGATAAGTATTATCTATCGGTTAAGCTCACCACCAGTGGGGGGACACTATTTGCGGTAGCGATTGAATCGCATCTAGAAAAGGCTCTTGATAAAGCTCGGCGAACTATCAAACGTGCCTTGTCGAAAGGCAAATTACGTCAACAGTATTCATATCGAAATGACCGACGTATTGGTGTTCGTGATCAATATCAGTTGCTGTTCGGCAGCCATTGATCAAATGAACATGCGTTTTTTCCCTCTGGAGTCACCGTGACGAGGCGGAGTTGATTGTCTATCAACTCCGCCTTGTTTATTTTTATACGGGAATCATTGTAAAAAAAGAACGTACCAGGGAAACCAGCGTAGCCTTGTATTTTTCTATACATACCACGGGCTTCTTCGCCAACCGGTAAATCAAAAGGGTTAATTTCTAATTCACCATTCTCCCGAGACATTTTGGTGGTGTAAGTAGCTTTAGTGTGATCTTGCGGGGCAGGAGTAATTTCACCAGCAACCCAACCTTCTATTGTGTCGGACAATAAAGCTCCACCTAAATTTGCTAAGGCTTCGTCAAGCCGATGTCCATCAATTGGCCAGTTTTCATCGGCAATTGGTAGAGGATTTTGCGCTAGAATCGGACCGTGGTCCATCTCTTCGTCCATGAGCATGATGCTAACACCGATGGAGGCGGGGGGGGGGGGG